>NZ_JARBDC010000014.1:0-55489 GCF_036577625.1 Paenibacillus sp. GYB003
GCATCCGCGCCCGATACCGCGCCCGCCGCAGCGCCGGACCACTCCCCCGCCCGCGGCGCCGCCTCCGACGCCGTGCGGCCGACCCGGCCGGCGCCGACGATCATGTTCCAGGGCACTTCGTCGGATGCCGGCAAAAGCATCCTGACGACGGCGCTGTGCCGCATATTTGTGCAGGACGGCCTCAAGGTGGCGCCGTTCAAGTCGCAAAACATGTCGCTCAACTCGTACGTGACGCCGGACGGGAAAGAAATCGGCCGGGCGCAAGGGATGCAGGCGGACGCCTGCCGCATTCCGGCGACGACGGACATGAACCCGATTTTGCTCAAGCCGAAAAAGGACATGGTGTCGCAGGTCGTCGTCCACGGCAAGCCGCTGCGCGACTACGACGCGAGGACGTACCGCGAAAAATATCTCGGCGAAGCGGAGCATATCGTCAAGGAGGCGCTCGGACGGCTGCGGACGCGCTACGACGTCGTCGTCATCGAAGGGGCCGGCAGCCCGGCGGAAGTCAACCTGAAGGACCGCGACATCGTCAACATGCGGCTCGCCGGTTGGGCGGACGCCCCCGTGCTGCTCGTCGCCGACATCGACCGGGGCGGCGTGTTCGCTTCGCTCGTCGGCACGATGGACATTTTGTCGCCCGAGGAACGGGACCGCGTGCAAGGGTTCGTCATCAACAAGTTTCGCGGCGACGTCTCGCTGCTGACGCCCGGCCTCGATTGGCTCGAGAAGCGGACCGGCAAGCCGGTGCTCGGCGTCATCCCGTATTTGCCGGACGTCGGGCTGGAGGACGAAGACTCGGCTTCGCTCGACGCGAAGCGGCCGTCGGGACCGAAAGGCGAAGGACAGCTGGACATCGCCGTCCTGCGGCTGCCGCGGCTGTCCAACTTTACCGATTTCGACCCGCTGTTCGAGGAGCCCGACGTGCACGTCCGCTACGTGTCCGCCGTCGGCGATTGGGGCGAGCCGGACGCGGTCATCCTGCCGGGCAGCAAAAATACGGTCGACGACTTGAAGTTTTTGCGGGAGACCGGCTTGGAAGCGCGCATTGTCCGGCATGCGGAAAACGGCGGCAGACTGCTCGGCATTTGCGCCGGCTACCAGATGATGGGGCGGCGGCTGCTCGATCCGGACCGGCTCGAATCCGACACGGCGGAGCTGCCGGGCCTCGGGCTGTTCCCGTCGGAGACGACGTTTGCGCCGGACAAGCGGACCGAACGGGTGACCGGGACGGCGCGATGGCCCGGCGGAGAGACGCTCGGCGTGGAAGGCTACGAAATTCATATGGGCCGCACCGTATTTCGCGAGCCGGTTCGGCAGCCGTTTTCGATTCGCGTCCACGACGCTCCGGACGCGGCCGATTCGTATCACCCCGACGGGGCGATGTCGGACGACGGCAAAGTGTGGGGAACGTACATGCACGGCATTTTGCATAACGACGAGCTGCGCCGCGCGTGGATCAACGACATTCGCCGCGACAAAGGATGGGCGCCCCTTCCCGGAGAGCTGCGATTTATGGGCAAGCGCGAGGCGGCGTTCGACCGGCTGGCCGATCACGTACGGCGGCATTTGGATATGGAGCGCATTTATGCGATGATACAAAAGAAGGAAAGGGGACGGAGCGAATGAGAATTTATACGAGAACGGGCGACAAAGGGCAAACCGGCGTAATCGGGGGACGGGTCGACAAGGACGACGTACGCGTCGAGGCATACGGCACGACGGATGAATTGAACTGCTTCGTCGGGCAGGCGATCAGCGTCATGAACGACGACAAGCTGGCCGACCTGAAGGCGGACCTGCAGACGATCCAGCACGAGCTGTTCGACTGCGGCTCCGATCTCGCCCTGCTGAAGCCGGAGCTTCGCCCGTACAAAGTGACGGCGGATCTCGTCGACCGGCTCGAGGCGTGGATCGACAAGTACGACGCGGAAACGCCGGACATTACCCGGTTCGTCCTGCCGGGCGGTTCGACGGCTTCCTCGCTGCTGCACGTATGCCGCACCGTATGCCGGCGGGCGGAAAGACGGGTCGTCACGCTGGCCAAACAAACGGAAATCAACGAAGAGGTGCGCCGTTATTTGAACCGGCTGTCCGACTTCTTTTTCACGGCCGCCCGTACGGCCAACCATCGCGAAGGAGTGCCGGACGTCGAATACGCCCGAAGTCCCGAAGTGTTCCGGCGCAAGTCGAAATGAACTATTACGAGCCGCTCACCTACGTCGTTCCGCCGGAAGATGACGGCGCGATGCTGAAGACGATTTTGCGCGACCGGATGCAGTTGTCCCGCAAGCTGCTGTCCAGGCTCAAGCTGACTCCGGAAGGCATTACGGTCGGCGGCGAAAGACGATATACGTCCTCGCGGGTCAAAGCGGGCGACGTCGTGGAAGTGCGCATGGAGGAAGAGCAGTCCGAGGACATTTTGCCGCAGGAGCTGCCGCTCGACATTTTGCACGAGGACAACCAGCTGCTGATCGTAAACAAGCCGGCGGGGATGATCGTTCACCCGACGCACGGCCATTACGTCAACACGCTGGCCAACGCGGTCGTCCATCACTGGCTCGCGCGGGGAGAAAAAGTCCGCTTCCGCCCGGTGCACCGGCTCGACCAGGAAACGTCGGGCGTGCTGTGCATCGCCAAAAATCCGTACGCCCACCAGCACATATCCGAGCAAATGCAGGCCGATGCCGTGGAAAAAACGTATCTCGCCGTCGTTTACGGCGCCGTGGAACGGGACCGGGGGACGATCGACGCGCCGATCGACCGGGATCCGCAATCGCCGCACGTTCGCATCGTGACGCCCGCCGGATACAGGGCCGTGACGCACTACGAGACGGTGCGGCGGTACGGCGCCGAAGCGACGCTCGTCCGGCTCCGACTCGAAACGGGACGGACGCATCAAATCCGCGTGCATATGAAGCATATCGGGCATCCGCTGATCGGCGACGCCATGTACGGCCGCGATGCCGGGCCGGACGAGCCGGCGGGCGCGAGCGGCAAAACGGCCGAGGGACCTTCCCTCGGCCGTCAGGCGCTGCACGCGCACATGCTCGCCTTCGCGCATCCGTCGGACCGCCGTCCGGTCCGTTTCGAAGCGCCGCTGCCAGCGGATATGGGCGGGCTGATCGAAGCGCTCGAGCGGCGTCACTTCGTATGAAGGTTGCCGCTGTGCGTTTTGTTGCCCGTCCCGCCCTGCGTGTCGTCCCGCTGCTCGAGCTGCTGCTGCTTTACGGCCGAGCCGGCGCCGCAGCCGGCCGCAAGAAAGGCGGCCAGCAGCCCCGTTGCGACGACGGCCGCCGTTTTTTGAAACAAGCTTCGGTTCATCGTGGTTGCCTCCCAAGCAGGATGGTTCGTCCTTACTGGTTACTGTTTCAAAATTCGCCGCATTTTATCCGAAAATTGCGGTATTTGTGCTGCACGGCACTTTTTTGTTCGCCCATTTCATGTATAATAGGGAAAGTCTGTATTTGACAGCAAAGCCGGGCAGAAGGAGTGAATCGAAATGAGCGACACGCATACGACCGTCTACTTATATTCGAAATGCGGCACGTGCAGAGACGCCATGAAATCGCTGCAGCGCAAAGGCGTCGTGCCGGACGAAGTCGTCGACATTTTCGAGACGCCGCCTTCCGAGGAACGGCTGTCCGAAATAATCGCGAAGAGCGGCCTGCCGATCAAAAAGTTTTTCAATACGTCCGGCGAAGTCTATAAGGAAATGAAGCTGAAGGACAAGCTGCCCGGCATGAGCGAACGCGACATGATCCGGCTGCTCGCTTCGAACGGCCGGCTGATCAAACGCCCGATCGTCTACGACGGAGAACGGGTTACGGTCGGCTATAAAGAGGACGAATACGAAAACGTATGGAAACGCGTCTGACGGGAACGAACGAAAGCGCGATCGAACGCGGGTCCGACAAGAGCGATTGAGAAGAAAAGGGGGCCGGACCCATTGAAGCGACGGGAATCGGAACAGCATCGCGGCGGAAGGTGGCTGCCGGGAACGGCCAGCCTGTTTTCGGTTGCGGGAATCAAGACGCTGCTGCAATTTTTGCGGCTCGGCAAAAAAAGCGGGGCGCTGCTCAGCATGGCGGCGGCGCTGGCCGTCTACATGTGGTTTTACCAATGGGAGTTCGCGCTCGGCGTCACGATCATGGTGCTCGTGCACGAGCTGGGCCATGTCGCCGCGGCCCGGCATAAGGGCATACCGGTAACGGCGCCTTTTTTCATCCCGTTTCTCGGCGCGTTGATCATGCTGAAGCGCAATCCGCGCGATGCCGCGACCGAAGCGTTTATCGCCATGGGCGGCCCGCTGCTCGGCACGATCGGGGCGCTCGTCTCGCTGCTGATCGGGCTCGCTACCGGCCATTCGCTGTTTTACGCCGTCGCGTATGTCGGCTTCACGCTCAATCTGATCAATTTGCTGCCGATCCATCCGCTGGACGGAGGGCGCATCGCCTCGTCGGTGACGCGCTGGCTGTGGGTCGCCGGAGCGGTCGGCGGGCTGTTCGCCGTCGTCTTTTTGCGCTCGTTTCTGTTTTTCGTGCTTTGGGCGCTGTTCGTTTGGGACTTATTCGCGAAATATATCGTGCACCGCGGAAAAACGACGGAGTATTCGTTTTGGGGCAAAATCGAAGTGCCGTTCGATCGGATACCGGGCGAAAACTGGATGCTGATTCCGTTCCGCGAACGGGAGCCGCTGCCGTACCGAACGTATTCGGATTTGGACGGCAAACAGTGGATCGACATCGAGTGGGAGGAAGCCGCTGTCGTCCATAAGGTCAAAATGCAGGAGCAGGGGCTCATCCGTTCGATCATCAGCACGAAGGTCGAACGCCGCTGGCAGCAAACGCCGAAAGTCGTCGTCCTTCGTTATCAGGTCGATTACGTGCCGCACGAAATCGAAAATTATTACGAAGTGCCGGACAAGGTACGCTGGAAATTCGGCATCGGCTACGGAACGTTGGCCGTCGTCCTGCTCATCCTGCTGGACATCGCGCAGCTGCTCATTAGCGAACAAGGCGGCTTTTTCCGTTCGTTAAGAGAGTGAACGATTAACGGAATGAACAAGCGGCGGGAATGTCTGCCCGTCCGACTTGGTCAAACCCGGGGGGTATAGGAAAGTTGAAACGGAACGGTTCGAGCCGGCTGCAGCATTTGGGGTCGGCTATTTTTACGGAAGTGGCGGAGTGGAAACGCGAAGCGATCGCGAAAGGACACGAAGTGATCGATCTCGGCATCGGCAGCCCGGATCGGCCGCCTTCGGCGCGCGTCATGGAAACGCTTGCGGCGGCCGTGCGCAATCCGGCCCATTACGGCTACCCGACGTCGGAAGGAAGCTTTGCATTCCGCAGCGCGGTCGCCCGATGGTACGACTATCGGTTCGGCGTGGAGCTCGATCCGGAGAGCGAGGTGACGACGCTGATGGGCTCGCAGGACGGTCTCGCCCACCTGGCGATGGCGGTCGCCGATCCGGGCGATGTCGCGATCGTGCCCGATCCCGGGTATCCGATCTATTCGGCTTCTCTCGTGCTTGCCGGCGTTAAGCCGTTTTTGCTGCCGCTGCGGGCGGACAACGGCTTTTTGCCGCGCTTGGAATCCATACCGGAGGAGGTTGCGGCTTCCGCCAAATTCATGTTGCTCGGCTATCCGAGCAACCCGCTGTCGGCCGTGGCGGACTTCGACTTTTACGAGCGGCTTGTCGATTATGCGGCGAAGCGCGATCTGCTGATCGTGCACGACGCGGCGTATTCGGAAATGGCGTTCGACGGGTTGCGGCCGCGAAGCGTGTTGGAAGTTCCCGGTGCGAAACGGATCGCCGTCGAATTTCATTCGCTGTCGAAAAGCTTCAACATGGCCGGCTGCCGGATCGCCTATATGGTCGGAAACGCGGACGCGGTCCGGGCGCTGCGGACGCTCAAGTCGAATATCGATTACGGCGTGTTCGCGGCGGTGCAGGAAGCGGGAATAGCCGCTCTGGAAGATCAGATGGCCGGATCGGGCTGGGAGATCGCCTCCGTTTACGAGCGAAGGCGGGACGTCGTCGTCGACGGACTGCGCCGGATCGGCTGGGACGTGCCCAAACCGAAAGCGACAATGTTCATCTGGGCGCCGATTCCGCCGGGCTGGACATCTCGACAAATTTCCCGGGAAATGCTGCTTTCCGCAGGCGTTGTCGTAATTCCGGGAGACGCGTTCGGCGAGCAGGGGCAAGGGTTCGTCCGCATCGCTCTCGTGCAGGAGGAAGCGAAGCTGCTCGAGGCCGTCGAACGGATCGGTCGTTTTTTGCGCGAAAACGGCGCGAGTGGATAGCGCTCGTTCTCCGAAGACGGTCGAATGCGGCACGGCGCGGCGACCGTATGCTGACGATCGCCGCGAATCGCGTTTGATCGCATCATTGCAGACGCCCGGCATGTACCGCAGCGGCGGCCGGTGCCTTTTGCAACGTGATCGGGACCTTTGTTTTTAAGCAGGGGTCCTTTTCTTTTCGCTCTTAAAAGGAAAAGCGGCGGAGGTGTCGAATTTTTCCAAACAATGGGTGATGACGCGATGTCGAAAATTACCCAATAATTGGAATACCCTGAAGGCGAAGGAACGGGTGCGGATGAATCCTACTTTTAAAATCGTTTTATTCGATCTGGACGATACGCTTATCCTTTTTGAAGATTATTGGGAAGATAGCTTGCTGGAAACGTTTCGGCAGCATGGTTGTACGAAGGAGCTCGATCCCGCGCTTCTGTTCGAAGTATTTTGGGAGATGAACCGACAATTCGTGAAGCTGTATCACAGCAGGCAAATTTCGTTGCGCGACTTCCGGAACGTTCGCCTGATCCGTGCGCTCGGTACATACGGCATCGAGATCGACGAGGAAACGGCGGACGATTTCAATGCGCTGCACAGAAGCTTGAGCAAGCGGTTTATGAAGGCGAACCCCGAGCTGATCGAGCTGCTGACGCAACTCAAACAGTCGTATTCGCTCGGCATCGTAACGAACGGGACATGCGACTGGCAGCTCGATAAAATCGAGGCGTTGGGCATCCGCTCCCTTTTCCCGAGAGAGACGATCGTCACTTCCGAGGAAGCGGGCTGCGAGAAACCGGCCATGGATATTTATTTACAAGCGTTGGCGCGTTTCAAGGCCGAACCGGAACACGTTCTTTTTGTCGGAGACTCGTGGGAAAACGACGTCGAAGGTCCGATGCGCGCCGGGATGCAAGCGGTTTGGTTCAACCGAACGGGCGACCCGCTCCCCGAAGGCGGCACACCGTACGGGGTGATTCGAACGCTGTCCGAACTGAGGGTGCTGTTGGAATTGAAATAGAAGGGAGAACCGTATGAGCCTTATAATCAGAGACGCCGCGGAGCGCGATATTCCCGGCATTATCGAGCTGAGAAAGCAATTGGACGACGTTCATGCCGAGCAGATGCCGGCTCTGTTCCAAAGCGCCTACTTGTACGACGAAGAACGGGTCCGATCGTTTTTGGAGGCGGAGAAGTCGAAAGTCATCGTAGTCGAGATGCCGGATGATGACGGAATCGTCGCCTATGCCGTTTTAAATCAAGAACGAGTGGAGGAGCAGACGATTTTCAAACCGAAAACGATGATCTACGTCAACGACATTTGCGTTCGCAAGGAGCTGCGCGGAACGGGGATCGGGAAAACGGTAATGGCCTACATCATTAACTGCGCGAAAGAGATGAAAGTCGATACCGTCGAGCTGAACGTATTTTGCTCCAACGAAAGCGCGGTCCGATTGTACGAAGCGATGGGGCTCAAAGATCAAAACAAGCGGATGGTTTTGCGATTATAACGGGCGGCGTAGTCGGACAAATTCGTTATTCCGAAAATCGAAGGGGGCGGCGGCATGAAATGTCCGGCAGCGCTGGAAGGCCATAGAGTCGTATTGAAAGCTATGGAACCGAGTCACGCCGATGAATTGTACGAATGCGGAAACCATCCGGATATATGGACGTATTTGCCGTGCCGGATGGAGTCGCATCGGGATTTGGCCGAATTCGTCGAAAGCGCGCTCCGCGATCGAGAGACGGGGCTCGACTATCCGTTCGTCGTCTACGATAAGAGCCTCCGCAGGCTTGTCGGAAGCACCCGCTTTTTGAATATATCCGTGCCGAACCGAAATTTGGAGATCGGCTATACCTGGTATACGCCCGAAGTATGGCGAACCCGCGTCAATACGGAATGCAAGTACTTGCTGCTGCGGCATTGCTTTGAACAAATGAAGACGGTAAGGGTGCAGCTGAAGGCGGACGTCCGCAATGTCCGTTCGAACAACGCGATCGAACGGATCGGGGCGGTCAGAGAAGGAATTATGCGGCAGGATCGGATTTTGCCGGACGGGTATTGCAGAAGCTCGTACATTTACAGCATTATCGATTCCGAGTGGCCGGCCGTGAAGCTTCGTTTGGAGCCGTACTTGAAAGCTTGACGCCGGCTTTCCGATGCAGATGAAAAATCGGCATGGCGCCGAAAAATAAGGGAGTTTATGAAACGATATATAGCGATCATCCTGATCGTCGGTTTGCTGTCGATTGCGACTTCGCTTTTGTACGGATTTCGTCTCTGGTTTACGTTCGACTTTATGGGACCCGAGCAAGGCTCGGAGCGAACGTCCGTCGGAATATGGACCGTGATCAATTTGCTTCTGGGGCTTTTTGTATGCGCCCTGTCGATCGATCAGCTTAGGCGAATGAGCGATTTTTCGATGAAACTGTTGCTCGCCTGCGTGAATGCGATCGTTTTTATCCATATCGCGCCGTTATGCTTATGGCTTGCATTCGCAGCTTCCGACGAACGATTGCGGGGCATCTCGCTTCATCTCGTCGTTTGCCTGTTAAGCCTCGTAAGCATTTATGCGTTATTGAGAGCGATGAACAGAGCGAGAGGCGGTTAGCGGGCCATTTTCTTTTCGGGGTCTTTTTTTGATCAGCCGTGGTATGGATGCGAGCCTTTTGAAGCTTAAAGCACGGGACGAGCGGCGCCTTTCGTTTCCGCGTCCTGCGTATCCGAATCCTGCCATTGGAATAATAACCGAACGGGAAAACCTCCTGTTAATTCGCTCTCCCAGTGGCATCGTGACGAAATACCGGGAGAAGCTCCAGTTATAGTGGTGCCGAACCGGCGAAAAACGCGGTTTGGACGAATATAACGGGACGTTTTCCAGTTGTTTTGCCCGGAAACGGGAAACGATCGAAAATAGCGGGAGCATTTCCATCTCGATTCCCGCTCCGCTGCCGTTTCGGCACAACCAGGTTGGCGCAGAAAAGACAAGTCCGTCCCGAGCTTCGCTTAAAAGCGCCAAAGCCGGAGCGGGTTTCCTGCCGGCGGCGGCGGGACACGGCGATACCGGCTCGTATGACCTGCGTTGATGCATCGAGTTGGAGCGGGGGGCGAGCATCGGGCGGCGGGACGGGCCCAAGTTCCAAATGTCTAACGGACATAGCGGCTGCTATTGAGCCTAATATCGGCTTCTTTTTTTTCTAACGGACACAGATGCAACTATTTGGCGAAAAACCCCCTTTTGGACGGCGGTTCGGAGCCATTAAGCGCAATGGTGTCCGTTACGTTTTCAAAACGGCCGATTTTCGCGAAATAAGCGCCGTGGTGTCCGTTACGTTTCGGAAGCCGACTGTTTCGCTAGAGACTCGCGCGGGGACGGCGGCGGATCCTCGAAATACGCCGATAGACGTTTTTCTTACAATATCCCTGGTCTTTACCGTATTTGCCGGAAAACCTCCCGACAACTTCGACCGACTCGCGCGTTTTGCCGCGGCGAGCTGATTTACCGGGAGCTTTTATCCTGATAAAACGATCGGACGCCTATTCGGAGACGAAGGAACGGGAGGAATTCCGGTTAACGGTTGATCAGCAACAGAGTCGATCTCCCCCGCGGGCGACCGCCTGACCGGGCTGCCCTCAATCGGCCGGCGCCTTGAGATGCCCTTGATTTTGAATGACGGCTTGAACGCGAAAGTCCAAGTTTACGTCGGGATAATAGTCGGTTCTCCAACGCTTCAGCTGCTCCCGGTTCAATTCGGCCCGAAACAATTGTCCGATTCCCAAAATGTCCGCTCCCGCCGCTTGAATTTTCGCGAACATGCGGTTGAATCGACCCGTCAGAAGCGTTTCCAGATCTTTTTGGATGGACGCCGTCGACGGAGTCTCCCTTGTTTCCAGCACCGATACTTTCAGGTTGATCACACTTTCCACGTGCGGACGCCCGTTCGCCAGCCCGCTCTTGTGACGTATCGTATTGCTGACGACCAGCACGCTGGCGTGATCCATCACTTCGATTTTCCCTTGCGTGCTTTGCCCTTGAAAAGCATTGAACAACAACGTATCGTCCGGGCTGATCCGTTCGACCATTTTGCCGTTTTTAATGACGGCCGTTCCGATATGCTCCACTTGCGTGCTTTTCCCGGAACGGATGATCGGGATGGCGACGTCGCGCGTGAAGGAATGGATGCTCCGGTACACCTGCCAAATTCGCGTCAGCGCGATTTGCGGACTCCAGCCCGCGTTTTTTTCGAAAAAGTCGTAAAGCGGCGTCCCGCTCGGCTGCTTCGTTCGGGTCACTCTGGCGAAAAAAGTGTCCAGATCCTCGTCGCATATCACGACCAACGCTTTGGGCGAAATATCCCGGGATCTCATAAAACCGGAGATGCTTTCGTTCAGCCCCTGCTGCGCGTACGGTTTTTCGAACAGGACGACTTTCAGGTGAAGCAGATCGACGTTGCTTTCCAAATTCATGCTGATTTTATCGACCGCCTGGGTGATCGTGCTTCCCGTATCCGTAACGATTTTCGTTTGGGTCGTCGTACCGGCGGGCTCCGGAATTTGCAGCGTCACCTTGAACGTTTCGTCCGCTTTGGAAATGCCCATGACGACCGGCAAAGCGCGGTGATTGATATCTTTGTTGTCCCAGCAGCCGGATACCGGCAAACCGACACAGGCGGCAAGCAGCATACGCATCGCGAGCTTAAACGTTTGCATGGTTAACCTTTCTTTTGGATCGAACCCCGAAGTAGTAGACGGATGCCGGAACGGCGATCATGATGTATAACCTCAACAGCGTATTCCACCAAAAGAGCCGTTCGACATCGTTCCAGCTCGGAATCGTCAGGCAAACGATAAAAATGAGCGCCGCAAGCGGGAGAACCAGCATGGCGGGCTTCGAGGACGGGATGTACCGATTCGCGATCCGGACCGTTTTCCACATGACCAACGCAAGAAATAAGATGAGGAACGTGACGAGACTGAGCAAAAAAAACATGGTAAGTCGATCGAATAGGAGCCAGCTGATCTGGATGGCGTCCAAAGCTACGACGTAAGGAAAAAGAAAGGTCGAGGCGGTGGACCTCCCGAACGTAAGAGCGGGTATGTAGACGGAAAATAAAAAAAAGGGAAGCAGCGCGGCGGCGGCAATCAGCACTTTGCTTCGGTCATAGGAGAAAAACGGCTGCACGAAGCCGAGAAACAAAAAGCCTCCCGCGAAAGCGAAAAAGCTTTTCCAATACGAGCGGTCCCGGAGAAACGAGAAATCGATATCGAACAAGGGGACGGCATAACGCCAATCCGCGTTCTGGAACGATGCGAAAAAAACGAACAAAACGATCGGAAGGAACAATACGGCGAGCAAAATGCCGGTGCGGCAAATCGTTTCAATCCCTTTTGCGGCGATGTAGGTCGAAATCGCGAGCAAAAGCGCCATAATCGCCCACAGCGGCGTATCGGACAGGAAGACGATCGTAATGATTTCCGAGTAGGCCCGGACGGTTAAAATCCCGACGATCAGCAAATAGAAGGCGACCGGCAGCAAAAAAACGGCCGATACTCGTTTTCCGACGTCCGAATAAATGCGAATCAAGTCTTTTTTGGGGAAGTGGCTTAGCCCTTTCATGTATATCGATAGAAGCGCAACATGGACGACAAACCCGAACAAAATCGGGGCCCAAAACCCTTCGGTGACGCTGGCGATGATGCTTCCGGGATACAGAAAAAAAATGAGCCCCAGATGACTGAGAACGTACAGCGTCGCGACGTGCAAGCTTTTACCCATGCTTGATTTCATCCTTTGCGATATGTAGGGCGAAATACGAAATTCCGTACGTAGTTTGACCGGCCAAGTAGGCGCCGACGACAACGAGCCCCGCCAATACCCCCAAAACGCCGTAAACGGAAGCCAAAATGACGATCACGTATTTGAACAAACGGATCGATAGCGAGTTTTGAAAGCCGACGACGGTCGAATTGGCGATCGTCGTGGCCGCGATCACGATGATGAGGAGATTGCTGACCAATTTGGCCGCCACGACCGCCTGCCCGAGAATGATGCCGCCGACCATCGTGATCGTCGGCCCGACGCTTTTCGGCAGCCGTACGCTCGCTTCCAAAATCAATTCGAGAATGACAAGCAGCATCACGATCTCGACCAGGGACGGATACGGAACCCCTTCGCGGCTTCGGGCGATCGAGAGCGCCAGCTCGATCCGCAGCACTTCGGGATTGACGGACACGAGCGCGACATACAGTCCCGGAATGATCAATGCCGTTAACGTTCCGACGATCCGGGTCAAACGTATGGCGATCATCAACGGAAGCGGATAGTTCCGGTCGTTTTCCATAGCGAACAAATCCCACAGCAGGCTCGGAAGCACGAGCGCGAAAGGCAGCCGGTCGATAAACAGAACGACCCTTCCTTTCGTCAAATAATGGGCGCTTTCTTGCGGAAGCTCCGTTCGATTGAATTTCGATACGGCGGCCCAGGACGAGAAGCCCATCGTTTTATACAGGTTTTGGATGCTGTTTACGTCTTTGCCGCGATTTTGTTCGATATGGGCAACGACTTTACGGACCAGCTCCATCTGCACATGGCCTTCGAAATAAACGACGGCGAGCTTCCGCTTTTGATCGCCGCCGACCGTAAACGTCTTGACCTTCAGCCGGTCCGAATGGAGCTGCTTGCGGAGCAGGCCGATATTGGTGTCGATATCCTCGATAAAAGAGCCGACCGGACCTTGTACGACGTTTTCGTTATGCGGCGATTCGACGGAACGGCTGAGCAATTTCGTCACGGGCCGTACGGTCGCAAAGCCGGAGCCGTTTTCGGCATAAAGAATCAGCTTGCCGTCGACGACGGAGGAGACGGCCTCCGCGACATCCTTCTCCTTCACTTCGCCGATCGCGCCGATCGCATGCAGCAGCCCCTCGATCGACCCGTCCGCGTCCGTTTCGCGATGCCCGGACCTTTGAATGTCGAGACGCGTCGAGGTTAAATCGATCAAGCTTTTGAATCCCATCAGAACGACCGGAACGCCGGCCAAAACGTCCTGCTGCGCGAAAAAATCGTCATTATCCCCGAGCATGCGTTTCATTTCCCGTACAAACGGATCCACGGCGTTCCCCCCCCGCTACGATGCATTGTTATATGCTTCCCTTTTTGGAAACGGCGTATACGGCGCCGCCGCGTCCAGCGTCCGCCCTGCCGCGGAATGCGCTTTTTTTGCCCCGCTCCGGAAGCGCGGCAAAAAAAGCGAATCGGCGGCCGCCGCCCATTTTTTGCCCCCCTCGCCCCCTTGGCGCAACAATTGGTCATTGAGATTGCGCAGCCGCTTTAGTAGCATTCGGGTATGGCACGGACCGGCTGCGGGGGTGCGACTTCATTCGGAGACTGGGGGATGGAACGATTTGCTGCAACGTGAAAGCGACCGCCCGCGCGTCGGGGCTGCGGGACAGGCAGAGGGAAGCGCGGGGCCGGTTCGGGCCTCGATTCGGGCCGCGCCGACGGGCGGATGGAGGACCGCGCTGAGACGGGACAAATATTTGTACATGCTCGCCGCCCCGGGGCTCCTGTTTTTTGTTATTTTCAAGTACGTGCCGCTTTGGGGGCTGCTCATCGCCTTTAAAAATTACTCGGTTTATCTCGGATTCCGGGAAAGCGAATGGGTCGGCATCAAATATTTCGTCGACTTTTTCACGAACCCCGATTTCGGGCTGTTGTTTCGCAATACGATGGCGATCAGCTTCCTCAACATTTTGTTTTTCTTTCCGCTGCCGATCGTGCTCGCGCTGCTTCTGAACGAAGCCCGCAGCCTGCTGTTCAAACGGATCGTGCAGACGGTCGTCTACTTGCCGCATTTTTTGTCCTGGGTCATTATCGTCGGCATTTGCTTCCTCATCTTCAGCCAGGGCACGGGCATCGTCAACAATTTGATCGTGGAGTCCGGCGGCAAGCCGATCGCCTTTTTGACCGAGCCGAACTATTTTTGGGCGATGCTGACGGCGCAGTCGATCTGGAAGGAAGCCGGCTGGGGGACGATCATTTTTCTCGCCGCGCTGGCCGGCATTCATCCGGAGCTGTACGAAGCGGCGACGGTCGACGGGGCGAACCGCTGGAAGCAGACGATCCACGTCACGCTGCCGGGCATCCGCAGCACGATCGTCGTTTTGCTCATCCTCCGGCTCGGGCATGTGATGGACGTCGGCTTCGAGCAAATTTATTTGATGATGAGCGCTCCGGTCGCTCACGTCGCCGACGTGTTCGACACGTACGTATACCGTCTCGGCATACAGAACGGACGGTTCGGCTACGCGACCGCCGTCGGCATTTTCAAATCGGTCGTCGGCCTCGTTCTGGTCGTCCTGGCCAACAGGCTGGCCAAAAAATTCGGAGAGGAGGGACTGTACTGATGACATCCGGCCTCGGCTACAAGCTGTTCGCCGCGTTCAATTATTTGGTGCTCGGGCTTTGCGCGCTCGCCACGCTGCTGCCGTTTCTGTACGTCGTCATCGTCTCGTTCACCGACGCGACCGAATATTTGACGACGCCGGTCGTGCTCATTCCGAAGCAGTGGAGCCTCGATTCGTACAAATACATTTTCTCGACCGGCACCTTTATGCGCTCGATGGGGATAAGCGCGTTTCTCGCCGTCGTCGGCACGCTGTGCAGCCTGATCGTCACAAGCGCGCTCGCCTATGCGCTGTCGCGCAAAAGGCTCAAAGGCCGGACGTTTTTCCAGGTCGCCATCCTGCTGACGATGCTGTTCAACGCCGGGATGATTCCGAATTTCCTCCTCGTGGACGGCCTCGGCCTGATGAATTCGATCTGGTCGCTTATTTTGCCCGCGCTGACAAGCGCCTGGTACGTGCTGCTGATGAAAAACTTTTACGGCGAAATTCCCGACGAGCTGGAAGAAGCGGCGCGCATAGACGGCTGCTCCGATATCGGCGTCTTCGTAAAAATCATTTTGCCCGTCTCGACGTCCGCCCTTGCCGCCTTCGGGCTGTTTTACGCGGTCGGGTATTGGAACACGTACTTCAGCGCCGTGCTGTTCATTAACGACGACGCGCTGCGGCCGATGCAGGTCGTGCTGCAGCTGATGCTCATAACGGCTTCGACGCAGGTCGCCGATCCGGCGGTGGCTGCGATGCTGGAAAGCGAGCGCAGCATTCCGCCACAGGTGATCAAGATGGCGGCCGTCGTCGTCTCGTCTCTGCCGATCGTCATGGTGTACCCGTTCGTGCAAAAATATTTCGTCAAAGGCATGATGGTCGGCTCGGTAAAAGGCTAGCGGGGCGGCGGGCGGCCCGGAGCGCCGGGGACGGGAAGGAAAGGCGGTGATCGCTTTCTAAGGCGGGATCAAACGCGGAAGGACTCAAGGACAGGCATCCGTACCATGTGTTACCATGCGAACCACTTCGAGGGAGGTCGTCGACAATGAGAAAAAGAAGCAAAGCATGGCTCGCCGGAGCGGCCGCGATGGCGCTGGCGGCTTCGCTTGCCGGCTGCGGCAAGGCCGGCGGAGCGAACTCGAACCCGTCCGAAGCGGCGGGCGGCGCGAATAAGCCGCAGATGGACATTTCCGTGACGACGATCACGTTCGGCGGAACGCCGAGCAACGATCTGGACGGCTACAAAGAGCTGAACAACAAGTTCAACGTCAAGATGAACGTGAATTACATTCCGGCCAACAACATCAACGAGAAGCTGAACGCGCTGCTCGCCTCCAAGGAACTGACGGACGTCATGTTCGTCGAATATTTGGAATCGACGCCGAGCTATTTGAACGCGGTTCAGCAGGGCGCATTTTGGGATTTGACGCCGTACGTCAAGCATTACCCGAACTTGTCCAAATATCCGGAAAGCGTCTGGGAAAACTTGAAGGTCGACGGCAAAATCATGTCGCTGCCGCGCGTCCGGCCGCTCGACGGGCATATGGCGATGTCGATTCGCCAGGACTGGCTCGACAAGCTCGGCCTGCAGGCGCCGAAGACGATGGATGAGCTGTATAACGTCATGGAGGCGTTTACGAAAAAAGACCCCGACGGCAACGGCAAGGCGGATACGTACGGCCTCGTCTTCGTCGGCGCCCCGACCGGCATCATGCCGATGTTCGGCTCCGGCAACAACTGGGCGCAGGACGCCGCGGGCAATTTGATCCCGGATTGGTGGACGCCGCAATTCCGCGACGGTCTCGCCTTTTTGAACAAAGCGTATCAGGCCGGGCTCCTATTGCCGGATTTCCCGGTGCTGAAAAGCACCCAACTGAAAGAAATGCTGCTGCAAAGCAAGGCGGGCATCGCCTTCAACAACATAATCGATTCGTACCTTTATTCGCTCGACCTGCAGAAGGTCGTTCCGCAAGGAAAGCTGACCGCCTACGAAGTCCCGGCGGCGGCCGACGGCAAGTCGCACTACACCCAGGCGCCGGGCTATTACGGCCAGCTGCTGATCAATAAGAAGGTCAGCGAAGAAAAGCTGAAAAAAATATTGGAAATTTACGACTATACGGCGACCAAGGAAGGCTTCAACCTGATCGCCTACGGCATCAAGGACAAAGATTACAAGGAAGCCGCCGACGGCTTCGTCACGCAAACGGACGAGGGCAAAAAGCTGTACGACAACTCCTCCTCCTGGCTGGCCGGCTATTTCAACAAATACGCGCGGGCGGAAACGTCGGGCATCCCGGCCGACATCCGGCAGTACAACTATAAGCTGGTCGACGCCATTTCGCAGAAGTCGAAGCCGGACCCGACGATCGGGCTTTCGCCGACGGCGCCGTATTTGGAGAAAGGCGCCGACTGGAACAAGAAGAAGCAGGACATGATGGTCAACGTCATAATCGGCAAAAATTCGCTGGCCGACTGGGATCAGTTCGTGAAGTCGTACCAGGAGGACGCGAGCTTCAAGAAGCACGTTCAGGATACGAACGACGGCTACAAAAAGAAGGCGAAGAAATAAGCCGATTCATTGACAGCGCATACAAAAGGTTCGTACAATGAATGGTGCGACAACGGGCGATGACGGGGGGAGCGGGCGTGAAGCGGGGATTCCGGAAAAAAATATGGCACGGCATGATCATATTCTCGCTCTTCGCCTCCATCCTCCCGATCGTCGCCGTCGGATACGGCAGCTATTATTTCTCCGCGTCGGCGATTCGGAGCGAGGTCGATCAGGCGAACGTCCGCATGCTGAGCAACGCGGCGTCCTCGATCGATACGACGCTGCAAAGAATTCAGAACAACGTCGTCCAAATGCTGCTCGGCTCGTTTTTCAACGACAACCTGACGGAGCAAAAAAAACAGGACTATGCGGGCTTTTACTCCAGCATGTACCAAAACTTGTCGGCTTTGCAAAACGCCAACAAAGAAATCCAAAACGCCATTTTATACGTCAAGGACGACGGCTATTTCATATCCCCGTCGACCGGCGGGCGGAAGGTGGAGTCGGAGTCGGACCGGAAAACGCTCGACGACGAGCTGGCTTCGGACGTATCGCTGAAATGGAGCGGCGCCTTGTATCCGTTTCTGGCATCGGACCCGTACGGCGTTACGCTCGTCAGCAAAGTGCCGCTGAACTCCGGATCGCCGGTCGGATTGCTGTTCGTCCATATCGACTACCGCCTGTTTCAGGACACGATGGGCCGGTTCGCCAGCTACGGCGGCGAACGGCTGTATATTTTGAACGCGGAAGGACAAACGGTATCGTTTTTCGGCGACGAGCGGGTGCCGGACGGCTTGTTTCGGGGCGGCGCGGACGGCGGCCCGGACGACCGGCGTTCCGTATTGTCGCTGAACGGCGATTCTTATCTCGTAACGCGCATAACGTCGGCATACAATCACTGGACGTACATGGATTTGATTCCGGTCAAGGAGCTGAACGCCAAGTCCAAAGGGATCGCCGTCATGACGCTGGCCATCGTCGCGACGTTTCTCGTGCTCGGCTTTTTGCTCGTTTTATGGGGAACGCGGCGCGCCTACCGGCCAATCCAACTGCTCCTCGCATTCGTGCGGGGAAACGGGCCGATCGAGCCGGAGCTCGACGAAGTCGGGTTCGTGCAAAAACGGTGGGCCGAACTGAACGACGCCACGCTCCAGCTCAACCGCAGGTTGAACGAGCAGCTTCCGATGCTTCGCGAATCGTTCGCGCTCCATCTGCTGCAAGGACAGTTCGCCCGTTATTCCGAGGAGCAGCTGCAGGCGCTGCTGCACAAGTACGGCTTGCCGGACGGCGGGGAGCACGACGTGCTGATCGTCGCCTGCGATCCGCCGCCCGGAGGGGACGGGCGTTTCCAGGAAAGCGACAAAGACCTGATCGCGTTCACGATGAAAAATATCGTCCAGCATATGCTGGAGGAGGACGGCCGGCGAGGCGTCGCGCTGAATCTGCTCGGCGATCGGACGGCCGTCTGGCTGTGGCGAGGCGCGGACGGTTCGGAGGAATGGCGCGCCGGGCTCAAGCCGTTCGCGGAGGCGGTTCGGGCGACGATCGCCGGCTATTTGAAGCTGCCGGTCACGGCGGGGCTGGGCGGCGGCGCCGACCGGCTGGGCGAGCTGCCGGAAGCGTACCGTAAGGCGCAAATCGCCCTGCAATCCCGGATCGTCTACGGCGGCAACCGGGTGATCCCGTATGCGGGCCATATGGCCGACGCGGATATTCGTTTCCGCTACCCGATCGAGACGGAGGCGCGGTTCGAGCAGGCGCTGCAGCTCGGCGACCGTGCCGAGGCCGAACGGGCGCTCGCCGATTTTTCCGCCGCCGTTCGCGATTCGTTCGTCCAATCGGAGCTGATGCGCTCGGCCTATTACCAGCTGCTGACGACATCGCTTCGCACCGCCTACATGCTCGGCATCCGGCCGGACGATTTGCTCGCGGGGGGCAAGACCGACCCGTATGCGGCGGTCGGCCGGCTGCGGACGGTGCAGGAGCTGGACGGCTGGTTCGCCGAAACGCTGATCCGGCCGATCGCCGATTTCGTGCAAGGCCGGCATCGTCGGGAGAACGAGCGGCTGATCGGCAAAGTCGTTCAGTTTATCGAGACGAATTACGGCTACGACCTGTCGCTCGATCAATGCGCGGAGCTTTGCGGCCTCAGTCCGCACTATTTGAGCCGGCTGTTCAAAAAGCAGGTGGGCGTATCGTTCATCGACTTTTTGACGAACTGCCGGGTGACGCGGGCGAAGGAGCTGCTGCGGAAAACGGAGCTGTCGGTGGCGGAAATCGCCGATCAAGTCGGATATCAGCCGAAACACTTTATTCGCGTGTTCAAGAAGGCGACCGAGCTGACCCCCGGTCAGTTTCGGGAGCTCCGCGACGCGTAGAAACGGCCCGAACTTGCGGGGCAAAAAAGGAGAGCGTGCGATGGCTGACATATCGAGAGTGTTGATTATCGGCTGGGACGGGGCGGGCAACTTCGCGCAAGCCGCCGATACGCCGAACCTGGACCGGCTCGTTCGAAGCGGGGTATCCGGCTTCGACGTACAGACGGCGATGCCGACGATCAGCGCGCAATGCTGGGGATCGCTGCTGCACGGCGTCGAACCGGACCGGCACGGCTTGACGAACGAAATCGCGAGCAGGGAGCTGTTTCGGGACGATTCGCCGTACCCGTCGATATTCCGGGCGGTGCGGGAAGCGGAGCCGGACGCCAAGCTGGCATCGTTCAGCGCCTGGTATCCGATCAATCACGGCATCGTCGAGGATTCGCTCGGCGTGCACAAAGTGTCGATGAAGGACCGAGATCTGGCGCTGGCCGCGGCCGATTACATCCGGGGCAACCCCGATGTAAGGCTGATGTTCGTCCAGTTCGACCTGCCCGACACGGCCGGTCACAAAAGCGGCTATAATACGCCCGAGCAGTACGAGGCGATCGGGGAAACCGACGGATATACGGGGTACATCCTGAAGGCCGTCGAGGAGACGGGGCTGCTTGCGGACAGCTTGATCATCGTCGTTTCCGACCACGGAGGCGGCGGCGTGAATCCGCGCGGACACGGAAGCGACCATCCGCTCGACCGCACGATATTTTGGGTGGCGGCCGGCCCCGGCATCGAGCCCGGCTCGACGCTGCCCGGCGGCGTGACGATCGCCGATACGGCCGCCGTCGCCGTCCGCGCGCTGGGCGTCGACGCGCCGTCTTCGTGGCAGGCGAAGCTGCCTGACGGCCTGTTCGGTTAAGACAAGCCCGGAAACTGCCAGCAATTGCCCCGAATAAACGGTCGAACCGGCGTAGATCCTATTTTTGTCCGAAAACGCATAGAACATTTTAAAATCTATAAGGAGCGTGCAAAATGGGAATCTTGGGCGGCAATCCGAAAGACGAGCCGTTGCATTACGGGGAAATTTACGATATATGGCAATTTTCGATGATGGCCAAAGGCTGCGTTTCCGCTTATCGGGCTTTCCAAAACCATGCCGGGGATTCGGATTTGAAAAACATCCTCGCCGACATGATCAACCAAGCGGAGCTTGAAGCAAGCGAATGCGACAAGCTGTTGAACGATAACGGCATCGTTCCGGCTCCCGGTTTGCCGGATCGTCCCGAAGCGAAGTGGGAAGACATCCCGGCCGGCGCCCGGTTCGCCGATCAGGAAATCGCGCCGAAAATCGCCAACGACGTGGCGATGGGACTGGTCGCCTGCAGTCAAGTGATGGGCAAGTCGATCCGCGAAGACGTCGGCGCCCTTTTTGCGAAATATCATGCGACGAAAGCGGCAATCGGTCTGAAAACGCTGCGGCTCAGCAAGGAAAAAGGCTGGCTCGTTCCGCCGCCCCTCCAGGTGAAACGTCCCGAGCTTGTCGAAGCTTGAGAGCAGCCCGGGGATTCGGTATCTTTTAACTCGCCTATGCAAATCAAGCCGCCCGCCGGGGCGGCTTTTTCCATGAACGCTGCCGGGACAGGACGCGGAAATGTTGGCAGCATACAAAGAACGCCGCCGGGTATGCTAATGGACGGCAACAAAATAATTTCATCAGGAGGGTTCGAGACGATGCAAAAGCAAAACATGACGAATCAAATCAACCAGTGCCAGCAAACGATCCAACAGCTGATGAACCAAACGCAGCAAGCGACCCAAATGTACCAACAGCTGCTGCAGCAGGAACAGCAAAACGCGGCTACGCTCGAAGAGCTGGCTCGCCGGGAGCAGCAGGCGTCGCAAATCATTCAGCAAGCGTTGCAAGGGCATCAAATCGCGATGCAGCACATGCAGCAGGTGTCGCAAGTATGCCAGCAATTGGAGCAGGCCATTCATGCGGAAGCGACGGCATTCCAGCCGCAGCAGTACGGCGCTTATACGACCGGAAACGCCTATCGGAATTATCAATAACGTTGGCATGAACAGTCTCGGCCCTTCCGCCCGGAAGGGCTTTTCTTAATGAGCGGATGGCGGCGTTGACGGCAATCATGCGCCGCCTGTATAATTATGGGAAACAAAAAAACGGAATCGCACTATTGAAAGCGCATACAATATTCTTCAAGCGTTTGGTTTTCCGGGAAGGAGAAAGCCGATGAACCGCAAGCTAATCAATTCCCCGGTCATGTTTGCGCTTGGCATGTTTGCGATGATGGTTCCGAGTCAAGCGTTCGGCGCGTTTTACAGCTATTATTATGTCGAGAAGCTCGGTCTCGGCGTCGGTTTGGCCACGCTTGCCCGCACGATTTATTTGATCTGGGACGCCGTCAACAATCCGCTGTTCGGCTATATGTCCGATCGGACGAGGACGCGCTGGGGACGGCGCAAGCCGTGGATATACGGGGCGATTCCGCTGTTTATGGCGGCCTTCGTCATCGTCTTCGCCGTTCCGAAAGGGCTTGCCGGCACGGGATTGTTCGTCTGGTTTCTCGTCGCGCTGCTCTTGTTCGAGGGCGTGGCCACGGTGCTGTGGGTCAATTACGGCGCGCTGTTCCCCGAGCTGTTCCGCGGCGACCGGGTACGCGCGAGAGCGTCGGCGGTGCAGCAGGCGTTCCAGATCGCCGCCATCCTCGTCGCCTCGGTATTGACGCCGGTTTTGTTCGCGGCGGTCGGTTTCGGGTATATGGCGCTCGTCTTTGCCGGCGTTTTCGCCGTCTGCATGCTGCTGTGCGTTCGGTCGGTGCGGGAAGACGAGCAGGCGCGCGCGGAAACGCCGCTGAAATTCGTCGACGCCTTTCGGGCGACGCTGAAAAACAAGCCGTTTTGGATATTCAACATCGCGAATTCGTTCGCCCAGACGGTGAACGGCCTGCTCAGCTCGATCATCCCCTTTTACGGCAAATACGTGCTTCGCATCGCCGAAGCGCAAGTTTCGATCCTTCTGGCTTCCGTTTTCGTCTCCGTCATTCCGCTCGTCGCGGTCTGGTACGCGATCGTCCGCAAGCTCGGAGGCGTGCGCGGCTGGCGGCTCTCCTTGGCGGTCTACGGATTGTCGGTCATCCCGCTCTGGTTCGCGGACAGCCTCGGCACGGGCATCGCCGCCGGCATTTGCGCGGGCTTCGGCCTGGCCGGCTTTCTCGTCACGCCCCCCGTCGTGACCGGCCACATTATCGATCGCGACTTGGCGGCGACCGGGCGCAGGCGCGAAGGCATCTATACCGCGGTCGGCGGGTTCATCACCCGTTCCAGCGGCCTTATATCCGCTTTGGCGTTCTGGGTCGTAGGCCTCGTTTTCGGCTATGAGAGCGGCGAAAATCCCGGTCCGGATCCGGAAAGCACGTTCCGTTATTTAATTTGCGTCGTCCCCCTTTGCTTGCTGGCGCTTTCGTTTCTGATCTCCCTCTTCTACAAACACGCGCAGAGCGGCGGAACGCGGTAGCCGCGCCGCGCATTAACGTCATGACCGGAGGTATCGATGGATAAATATTTGATATTGAATTGCGACGATTTCGGGCAGAGCCGGGCGGCGAACATGGCGATCATGCATTTGCTCGAGGCGGGAAAAGTATCGTCGGCGACGATTATGCCGCCTGCCCCGGCGTTCGCGGAGGCGGCCGATTGGGCAAGGCGCAGGCCGCAGCTGAACATCGGGCTGCATTTGACGCTGACGAGCGAGTTTTCCGGCTTGCGCTGGAAAAGCTTGACCGGCCGTCCGTCGCTGCACGACGAGAGCGGGCATATGCACCGGACCGTCGCCGATTTCGAACGATACGTATTGGCGAAGGACGTGCGGGCGGAAATCCGGGCGCAGTTTCATGCCGTCCGGAAAGCCGGGCTCCCGGTCGTTCACGTCGACAACCATATGGGCAGTCTGTACGGGCTCGCGACCGGCCGCAGCTTCCTGCCGTACGTCCTGCTGCAGTGCGCCCGGCGGGGAATGCCGTTTCGCATTTTTCGCCGCATTTACCCGAAGGACAAATTTTTGGCGTCGATTCCGGATGCGGAAAAGGCGCTGGCGCCCGTCGTGGCGCTCGCCGATACGCTCGGAGTCGGCATGCCGGATTACTTGCTGTCGCATCCGTATCCTATCGAGGAGGGCGAAACGTACGACAGCTTCAAGCGGTCGATCATCGCCAAGCTGTACGATTTGCCGGAAGGCGTCAGCGAGACGTACATTCACCCGGCCGAGCGCGATCCGCAGCTGGAGAAGCTGATTCCGTCGTGGAACAAGCGGGTGTGGGAATACAAGCTGATGCTCGACCCGGACTTCGACTATGCGCTGCGGGACGCGCGGGTGAAGCTGACGGATTATACGTACGTCCGGGATCATATGCGCAGGCCGCGGCTACGCGCGGCGGGAACGCTGCTCCGGCTGATGCTGGCGGCCGGGCGGCACGATTCCGGGCGCGAGGCGCATTGAGCCGGGCGGCCGGCGCGGCGGCGGAGCGTCCTATATCCGCAATACGCCGCCGAGATCGGCAAGCTGTCCCGTTAAACCGTTCCGACAAGCGGTCCTGCGCGCTGTTCGCGTTTAGGGCCGCTTCGGTTGAAACGCCCCTCGCGCAGCCTTTCGCTCATCCTATTGACGTCCGTCATAGAAACGTTTACAATATCCATAAGGTATATAATGGTATGACCATAGTATCACATGAAGATCACCCTTTTGACTCGTTGATTATTGGTATGACCATAGTACCTATTAGCGCGAAACCGGGTCGTCGCAATCGCAATAATAATAGCGCTTTCACGATAAGCCGCGAGGAGGTGATTGGGCTGCGGAAGCGATAACCGGCGGGAGCGGCAGCCGCAAGCCGTTCGTTTGAATCGCAATCATTCATCTTTTTACGGGAGGGTTTGCCTGATATGGGGAAAAAGTGGGGTCATCTGTCGCTGGCGAGCGCGATCGTCATGTCGCTGCTGGCGGCATGCGGCGGAAACGCGAACGGTCCGGACGACAAGGCGGGCGCCGGAAACGGGACGGAGAAGCAGCCGGAAAAGCCGAAGGAACCCGTCGAAATTTCGATTTTCCATTATAACGGAACGTGGGGGGAGGAGCAGAACAACAAAGTATTCGCGGAACCGATCACCAAGAAGTACCCGCATATCAAAGTCAAGGCGATCACTTACAAAGATCCGAAGCAGCTCGAAGAAATGGTCGTGTCCGGCAATATCCCCGATCTGATCATCACGACGCCGGGCCCCGGCTTCGAAACGACGATCCGCAAATTCGAAGGCCAAACCGACTTGACGCCGTTCATCAAGCAGTTCAACTACGATCTGGGCGCGCTGGACGAAGCGGCCGTCGGTTCCGTCCGCAGCCTGTCGACCAAAAACGAGCTGTACAGCCTCCCGGTTTACATGGCGCCTAACACGATCTATTACAACAAAACGGTGTTCGACAAATTCGGCGTCGCTTACCCGAAGGACGGCATGAACTGGGACGACATGTACGAGCTGGCCAAACGGCTGACGCGCAACGATAACGGGGTGCAGTATCGCGGATTTTTGGCATCGTACGTTCATTTGATGAGGCTGAACCAAGTATCGCAAAAGCTGTTCGACTCCACGGGGCAAAAAGTCGCCTTCGATACGAGCGAATTCAAAAATTATTTGAAAGACATTTTCCGCATTTTCGAGCTGCCGGGCTACGATATGGATAAAATCCCGCTCAGCTACAACCCTCTGTTTCTCAAAGACCAAACGGTTGCGATGATCGAGCCCGGCGGTACGTTGCTGGGCGAGGAATCGCTCGCCGCATTAGGGAACAATTGGGATTTCACCTCCTTCCCGTCGATGAAGGATAGGCCGGGAGTCGGCTCCCAGCCGTACCCGTTCATTATTTCCATGTTCAATACGAGCAAGCATAAAGAAGCGGCGTTTGAAGCGATGGCTTATTTGACCTCGGCCGAATACCAGACGGCGGCCACGAAGCAGGGCACGCTGCTGCCGGTGCTGAAAGACAAATCGATCGTCCGCCAATTCGGGCAGGATTCCGCGTTATACAAAGGGAAAAACGTCGGCGCACTGCTGCCGAAGCAGTTCGCGCCCGTTCCGAACGAGCCGTTTTCCGAATATACCGCGACCGCGCAAAACGAGCTGTACGGGATATACGTCAAAGTCGTACAGCAGAAAGCGGATATCAACACCGCCTTTCGCGAGGCGACCGAAGCGGCCAACAAAAAAATCGAGGAAATCAAGGCGGGCAAAAAGTAGCTTCGCATCGACCGCTTAAGCCCGGGGCGGCGGCACAGGATACCGGCGAATAATAAAAAACGGTCCGAAGCGCTTCGATTCGCGCCAGGGCCGTTTTTTCACGGGCAATGTATCGACCGCAGCCCCGCCGACTTCAGGGCCGCTGCGGCCGCCTTACAGGCGCTCGTTTACGGTGCGCTCCAGCTTTTGCAGCAGCAGCGGAAAGCGTGCGGTCAGCCGGTACAGCTCGTCGCGTCTCAGCGACAGCAAAACGCTCGACGTCAGCGCCACGATCGTCGCCGTTCTCGGAATGTTACGAAGCAGGGCGATTTCGCCGAAATGATCGCCGTCGTCCAGCACGGCGACCCGCTGCGGGCTTTGCAGGCCCGCCTCCTTGACGACCTCCACGACGCCGCGCGCGATGATGTACAGCTTGTCGCCCTCCTCGTTTTCCCGGATGACCGTTTGTCCCCGTTCGTACGTTTCGGTCACGAACAGCGGAGCGATCTGCTCCAGCTGCTCCTTGTCGATGTCGGCGAAAACCGGCAGCCGCGCCAACCGGGCCGCGTCGACCTTCGCCCGAAAGCCGTCCTCGGACAGCTGGAAGCCTTGCTGCTTGTCCCACATGGCGCGGTACAGGCCGTTTTTCTCCATCAGCTCCGCATGGATGCCCGTCTCGGCCACCTCCCCGTTCCGGAAGACGACGATACGGTCGGCCCGGACGACCGAAGACAGCCGGTGCGTGACCGATACGATCGTGCTTCGTCCCCGGTAGTTCCAGATGACGTCGTTCAGCTCGGCTTCCGTCGCCGGATCGAGCGCCGACGTCGCTTCGTCGAGAACGAGCAGCTCCGGATTGCGAACCAGCGCGCGCGCGATGGCGATCCGCTGCCGCTGTCCCCCGGACAAGCTGGAGCCGAAGCCGTCGATCGCCGTATCGTAGCCGTCCGGCATGCGCATCACCGTATCGTGGATGCGCGCCTCCCGCGCGGCCCGTTCGACGTCCGCATCGGTCGCATCGGGATTCGTCAACCGGATATTGTCCCGAATCGTGCCCTGAAACAGCAACGATTCTTGAAAGACGATTCCGGTCCGGCCGCGAAAATCGGCTTCGCCGGCCTGCCGCAGATCGGTGCCGTCCCACGTGACGGTCCCTCGGCCCGGATCGTAAAACCGGAGCAGCAGCTGCAGGGCGGTGCTTTTGCCGGAGCCGCTCGGACCGACGAACGCCGTGTAGCCTTTGGCCGGAATGTCGATCGACACGTCCCGCAGCGCCGCGGAACCCGGCGCATAGCCGAACGTCACGTTGTCCAGCCGGAGCCGTTCGTTCAGGCTGCGAAGCGGGACCGGGCCGGCCGGTTCCCGGACCGGCGTTTCGTAGTCGAGCACGTCGCGAATCCGCTTGAACGTCACCTCCGCCTCGAGAAGCGACGGAAGAAGCGCCGACAACGCATATACGTTGTGTCCGACGCCCGCCGCTATCGTATAAAACGCGATAAAGGAGCCGACGGTCCAGCCGTCCGCAAAAATCATATAGCCGCCGAGACCGATCAAAATGCCGTTCAGCAGCAGCATCGCCGACATCGGGACGCGCTGCAGCAGCGAAAACAGGAACGATACGCGAAGCCCCGATTCGTATAAAGCGCGAAGCTGCCGCTCCGCTTTGTCCATGAAGCGCCGCTGCAGGTGAAAGCCTTTGATGACGCTTTGGCCCTTCAAGCTTTCGTCGATCGTATTGAGGAAGCCGTCCTGCTCCTTGCGGTATTGCTCGGACGCCTTTTCCGCCGGGCGGCGAAGCAGGCTCGGACTCAAGAACAGCAGCGCGGAGCCCGCGATCATGGCGAGCGTCAGCCTCCATTCGAGCTGAATGAGCAGGACGAGGCCGATGATGACGGCAAAACCGCTCTTCAGCGCCGTCGGCAATGCGCCGGAGATGGCCCGGTCGATCAACGAGACGTCCGAGGACAATCGCGTCGTCAGCGCGCCCATATCGAACGTTCGATAAAAGTCCGGCCCCTGCCGCAGCATATGCCCGAACAATTGCGTTCTCAGCC
This sequence comes from Paenibacillus sp. GYB003, assembly GCF_036577625.1. Lineage (NCBI taxonomy): Bacteria > Bacillati > Bacillota > Bacilli > Caryophanales > Paenibacillaceae > Paenibacillus > Paenibacillus sp. GYB003. The sequence continues at coordinate 27,895 of NZ_JARBDC010000014.1, forward strand.
GCAGCACCGATTTCTCGCCGATCTTGGCGAGCGAATAGTCGCCGGCGACCCCGGCGACGACGGACAACAGACCGCAGCCGACGAGCAGTGCGAACAGCAGCCCGAATACGGCCGCGTCTTTGGGCAGAAACGCGTAATCGATAAAATATTTCAAGCTTAAAGGCGCCGTCGCCGTATAGGCCGATTCGACCAGCAGTCCGGCCATGAACAGAACGAGCAAGGCTTTATGCGCCAAAACGTATCGGAGCATCGAACGCAGTGCGGTCAACGGGTCACGTCCTCGACAAAACAGGATAAACCTAGCATAGTCGATTAACGGGCATTCCGTAAACCCGCTGCGGCAAGGAAGTTTGCCGGAGCGATGCGGCGGACCGTTTTTTTCGGGGGCGAATGGGCATCCTACAATTGGAAAAAGCCGAATTTGAACCGAAAGGATCCGTCGCCCGTGGAACTATTTTTGGCCGTTCTCGTCCTGCTCGCGCTGATCGGCGTCTCCAACGCCGTCAGCCGCTTCCTTCCGTTTGTCCCAGTTCCGCTCATCCAGATCGCGCTCGGGGGCCTCGCCGCGATGATGTCGCCGGCCATTCGCGTGCCGCTCGAGCCGGAGCTGTTTTTCGTGCTGTTCATCGCGCCGCTTCTGTATAACGACGGCAAAAATACACCCCGCGACGAGCTGTGGAAGCTGCGGGCGCCCATTTTGTTCATGGCGGTCGGGCTTGTGTTCGTTACCGTGGTCGCGGTCGGCTATGCGATTCATTTCCTGATTCCGTCGATCCCGCTCGCGGCGGCTTTCGGCCTGGCCGCCATTTTGTCGCCTACGGACGCGGTCGCGGTCGCCGCGCTGGCCGGAAGAATCCATATGCCGAAAAGATTGATGCGGCTGCTGGAGGGGGAAGCGCTCATGAACGACGCTTCCGGCCTCGTCGCCTTCAAATTCGCGATCGCCGCCGCGGTGACCGGCGTCTTTTCGCTGCCGCACGCGGTCGGAAGCTTTCTCGTCATTTCGCTAGGCGGCCTCGTCGCCGGGGCGGTCATCGCCTTCCTGATCGGCTGGCTGCGCGTCGTGCTGCGCCGAAGCGGGATGGAGGACGTGACGATGCATATGCTCATTCAGCTGTTGACCCCGTTCCTGCTCTACATCGTCGCCGAGGAGCTCGGGATGTCGGGCATTCTCGCCGCCGTCGCCGGGGGCATCGTCCATGCGATCGAGCGCGACCGCGCCGAGCCGTCCATGCTGAAGCTGAGAGCCGTCTCGACCGGCACGTGGTCGGTCGTGCTGTTTATACTGAACGGCCTCGTCTTCGTCATACTCGGACTGCAAATTCCGGCGGTCGCGCGCATTATCTGGCTCGATCCGGCTTTCAACAATGTAAAGGTGATCGGCTACGCGGCGATCATTTTCGCCATGCTCATCGCGCTTCGCTTCGTATGGACATATGCGTTCACCCGGGGCGGCCGCCTGTTCGGCTTGAAGCGGCGGCGGGAGGCGCCCAGCCTTCGCGTGCTGGTATTGACGGCGTTCTCGGGCGTCCGGGGGGCGGTGACGCTGGCCGGCGCGTTTTCGATTCCGCTGGCGCTCGCGGACGGCAGCCCGTTTCCGCAGCGGGACTTGATCGTGTTCCTCGCCGCCGCCGTCATTTTGTTTTCGCTCGTCACGGCGAGCGTCCTGCTGCCGCTGCTGTCGAAGAAAAAGCAGCCCGCGGGCGAGGCGGACCGGAAAAAAGCGGAGAAGCAGGCGGCAATCCGCGTCATGACGGCGGCGATCCAGGCGGTGCACCGGGAGCGCGGCGACGAGACCGACGCCGCGGCAGCCGCCGTCATCGCGGACTACAAGTCGCGGATCCGGGAGCTGCGTCTGAAGGAGGAGGGCCGGAAGCAGGCGGCGTTGTCCGGCGAGAAGGAAGCGGAGCTGCGCCTGACGGCGCTTCGCGAGGAGCGGGAGTGCGCCAGGCGCATGCTGGAGAGCGGCCAGATCGAGCGGAAGCACGCCGACCGGTTTTTCCGCACGCTCGATCAGGTCGAGCTCATTTTGGCGAACCGGCTCCATTTGTGGCTGATGATGGCGCGCCTGTTTCTGGACAAGCTGCGGGCGAGCTTTACGGGCAAGGAGCCGGCGCTGGCGAAGCTGCCCGAAGCCGATCTCGAGGCGCTGCGGACGATCAAAATCCGCACGTGCGAGGCGGCGATCGGCGAGATGGAAAAAGTGCGCCGCACCGACAACGGGCGCGAGGCCGTCGACGTGATCGCCTATTACAACGGCGTGCTCGATCGGCTGGCCCGGTTTCCGCGCGCCGTTCGCGGCGGCGACAAGCAGTTCGAGGAGCGGAAAAGGGAGCTCTATTGGACGGCGATTCAGGCGGAGCGCGACAAGGTGCAGTCGCTGTACGAGCAGGGCGACATTACGCGGGAGACGGCCGGAAAGCTGCGGGCGATGATCCGGGAACGGGAGGCGGCGACGTTCGAGCTGGGGGAAATCGGCTGATCGCGCGGGAGACGTTCGCGGAGGGAGCCCGGAAATTCCCGGTTGTACGGGGAAGGAAGTCCGGGAGGCAGACCGGGGCCGGGAAACATGCATGGGCGGGCGGGCCGTCAAGGCATGTCGCCCGCATCGTTTTTCCGGTACTCCTGCGGCGTCATCCCGGTTTTGTGGCGAAACAGCTCGTGGAAATACTTCATGTCCTGATAGCCGACCGCGTTGGCGATTTGCTGCACGGTCATCGAGGTCGTTTTGAGCAGCTCGCAGCATTTTTTGATGCGCAGATGCTGCACGTACGACGTGAAGGAGGAGCCGGTTACCTGCTTCAGCAGCCGCTGCAGGTGGCTGACGCTCAGGAAGGAATGGTCGGCGACCTGCTTCAAGGCGATATTTTCGGCGTAATGATGCTTGATGTACTGCAGCGCGTCCTGAATTTTCGGGCTCCGCTTCTCGTACGCGCCGGTCATGATCGTATGGCGGTACAGCAGCGCGAACAGCTGGAGGAAGAGCGCGTGCACGACGACCTCGTAGCCGGGCTGCTGTTGGCGGTATTCGGACAGCAGGTTGTAAAACAGATCCGTGAAAGCGTTATCTTTATCGTAAATATGCAGCCACGGCCGCTCCATCGTCTGCGGGGCGCAGAGCACCTGCCGAAGCACGGAGCCGTCCGGCGGAAAGTCGGCCCACGATTGCAGCGCCTCCGGGCGGAACACGCAGTTGATGACGCCCAAGCTGCCGACCTTCGACGGGGAAGGGGGCCGATAGACGTGGGACGTTCCGACCGGCAGCACGAAAATGTCTCCCTGCTTCACCTGCACGGTCGTGTCGTTAATGTACTGGAAGCCGGTTCCTTCGGTGACGTAGCTGATTTCGATGGCGTCGTGCGTATGCTGGTGCAGCTTGAACGCCTCGTACGCCCGGTTGACGAAGACGTGCATGCCGGGACGAAACCGTTCCTCCGACCTGAAGACGGTCGATGCGGAAGAATGCATGTGTAACGCGACCTCCTTGAACCGGTTTTGATGCGATGCGGATCATAGAACGGCGGCATATATGCGCCCGTCGGCGAGAGACGCCGTGCTTCTCGAACCGTTTGAGCCCCGTCCCGCGTAAGCGGTTGCCTGCGCGCCTAAGCGATCGCGAGCGGAAGCGGACGGTGCGCGGCTTGACGAAATACCGGACGTTTGGGGCCGTTATTTGCGCTTGGCGGGCCGCGATTCGGCCGCTGGGCCGGAGCGCCGCTCCGGGGCTCGCGTAATTCCATTATTACCACGGAACGTTTTTTCGTTCAACCCGTACTTTCGGCGCGGGGGCGTAACGGTCCGTCTACCGTCGGCAGCCGCAAGATGAGTTATTTCCCCTATATTTTTCATGCGTTAGACCCATATATGGTAAGCGTTTTCCTCTATAATAAAAAGTAAGACGGCTGTCCCGGAAACGCGGAAACCGACGTCCTAACACGTATACATTCAAGAGCAGCTGAAGGAGGCGGCCTACAAATGACGCAAATAGACCGGCGGGCGCTCGTAACCCGGCACAACCCGACGATTCGCGGTATCGTGCCGATGGCCCCGCTTTCGGTCGGCAACGGCGAATTCGCCTTTACGGCCGATTTGACGGGGATGCAGTCGTTCCCGGAGCAGTACGAGGTGCCGCTCAGCACCCAATCGCAGTGGGCGTGGCACAGCTCGGGCGGAAGAGGGACATGGAGCCTGAAGGACGCTCCGATGCAGTACCGCGACGGGGATCGCGGCGGCTACCCGATCCGCGCCGAAGACCGCGAGGAGGCGTTTCACTGGCTGCGGCAAAATCCGCATCGGCTGCAGCTCGGCGAGTTCGGCTTCCGGTTCGCGTCGGCGTCCGGCGAGCCGCTGACCGTGCAAGCAATTACGGACGCGGAGCAGACGCTCGACCAATGGAGCGGCGTGCTGACGAGCCGATTCCGGGTCGACGGGGTTCCGGTGACGGTGCGGACGGTGTGCCATCCGAGCGTCGACCAGTTCGGCGTCGTCGTCGAAAGCGCGTTGATCGCCGAAGGGCGGCTCGACATCGCGATCCGTTTTCCGGCGCCGGGGATGGTGTCGCGCAGCTGGGACCGTTCAATAGCGCTGAACTGGGAGGACGCGGATTCCCACGGCACGGAATGCCGGCTGCTTTCCCCGAGAAGCGCGCTGATCGACCGGACGATGGACGACGACGGGTATCGGGTCGCGATTCGCGCATCGCAGGGCGAGCTCGTGCGGGACGGGACGCATGCGTTCCGGCTGCGGGCGAAGGGGCCGGAAAGCCGGCTCGGGTTCGCGGCCGGCTTCGCCGGGGCGGACCGGACGCCGGCGCTCGTTTCGCCGGACGAATGCATCGCCGCAAGCCGCGAGCATTGGGAGTCGTTCTGGCTCGGAGGCGGGGCGGTCGAGCTGTCCGGCAGCCGCGACCCGCGCGCGGCGGAGCTGGAGCGGCGCGTCGTGCAGTCGCAATTTTTGACGGCGATTCATTGCGCGGGCTCGGTGCCTCCGCAGGAAACGGGCCTTTTGTACAACAGCTGGTTCGGCAAATTTCACCTCGAGATGCATTGGTGGCACGCGTTTCATTTTCCGCTGTGGGGCAGGGCGGAGCTTCTCCGCAAAAGCATGGGCTGGTACCGCGACATTTTGCCGGTCGCCCGGGAGCTGGCGAAAGCGCAAGGCTACGAAGGCGCGCGCTGGCCGAAAATGGTCGCGCCGGACGGCGTTCAGAGCCCGTCGCCGATCGGACCGCTGCTCATTTGGCAGCAGCCGCACCCGATCGCGTTGGCGGAGCTGTGCTACTTGGCCGATCCGACCGAGGAAACGCTGCGGCAGTACGGGGAGCTCGTGTTCGAGTCGGCCGACTTTATGGCCTCGTTCGCGGAATGGGACGCGGCGGGCGGCCGTTACGTGCTCGGTCCTCCGGTCATTCCGGCCCAGGAACGGCATAAGGGCGAGCATACGTGGAATCCGACCTACGAGCTGGAATATTGGCGGCACGGGCTGGAGCTGGCCGAGACGTGGGCGAAGCGGCTGGGCGCCGAAGCGAATCCGAAATGGAAGGACGTCCGCGAGAAGCTGTCCGTGCTCCCGGTAGGGGACGGCGTCTACTTGGCGCACGAAAACTGCCCGGACACGTACACCCGCACGAATACGGACCATCCGTCGATGCTCGGCGCCCTGGGCATGCTGCCCGGCAAAACGGTCGACCCGGAAACGATGCGCCGTACGCTGGACCGCGTCATGGAATGCTGGAGCTGGGAAACGACGTGGGGCTGGGACTACCCGATGGCCGCGATGACGGCCGCCCGTCTCGGGGACGGCAAACGGGCCGTCGAGCTGCTGCTGATGGACGTGACGAAAAATACGTATTTGCCGAACGGCCACAACTACCAGCGGCCGGGCCTCATGGCGTATTTGCCGGGCAACGGCGGCTTGCTGACCGCGGTCGCGATGATGGCGTGCGGCTGGCAGGGGGGCCCCGACGGGGACGCGCCGGGCTTCCCGGCCGACGGAAGCTGGACGGTGCGCTGGGAAGGGCTGAACCGGTTCATGTAAGCGAAAATGAAGCGGCAGCCCCTTAAGTTGATGCGTAACCCCCATATAGAGCGATGACGTTTCGGTATAATTTGAGGTAAGAAAAAAGGGTTCGCGGATCGTACGACCGCGACCGACAACGGTTTTGCGGCGAGCGGCAAGGAAGCGTTTTCCGCAATCGGCCGCGAAGGAAGGAGCGGGAGATGTCCATGACGGAAGCGACGCGCGTACCGGCGATCGGCTGCTGCTTGACGGCCGGATCATTTATGGCGGGGCTTGGCGGCTCCGCGGAGGCGGATGCCGGCCGCGACCCGGTCGACGGACTTGTAAACGGCATTATGGAAACGCTGCGAATCGGCTACGACTTCGCCGAACTGACCGTCCGTTCGCTGATGGACCTGTCCGAGCCGGAGTTCGGCCGGCTGCGGAGCAGGCTGGCTGATGCAAACGTGAACATTCCGGCGCTGAACAGCTTCATCCCGCCCGGGCTGAAGGTGACGGGGCCGGATGTCGACGAGGATGCGCTCGTCCGGTATGTCGGGCTCGCCATACGGCGGGCGCGGGCGGTCGGCGCGGACATTATCGTGTTCGGCAGCGGGGGAGCGAGACGGGTTCCGGACGGATTTCCGGCCGAACGGGCAATGAAGCAGGTCGAGCGCTTTTTGGCGATGACGGGCGACATTGCCGCGGAGCATGGCCTGACGATCGCGATCGAGCCGCTGAACCGAGCGGAATGCAACTTGATCAACACGGTCGAACAGGCGGTGCGGCTTGCGGAGCGGGCGCGCTCGCCCCATATCCGCGTGCTGGCCGACGCCTACCATATGCATCTGGAGCGGGAGCCGCTTGGGGTCGTCACCCGGGCGGCCGCCGCGTCGCTGCTGGCGCACGTGCATTACGCCGAATCCGACCGCGGCTTTCCGACGGGTGCGAAAGCGGACGGAATCCGGCTGCCGGAGCTGCTTCGGGCGCTTCGGGAAGGCGGCTATACGGGCCGAATATCGGCGGAATGCTTCTCCGCGGACGCATCGGCGGACCGCTCCGCGGCTCGCGCCGGCTCGCTGCGGTACGTACGGGAATGTTTGCGGCACATCACGACTCGAGGAGCGAATTGACATGGGTTTGTTATTCAAGCTGCGGCTGAACGCCGGCAGCCATCATCGCGACTATTGTCCGGTTTCGTACCGGATCGCCGCGGATTCCCCGCTGCTGCAAGGCCGCGACGCCTCCGGGCTTGTTCTGCTCGGCCCGGGCGGCGAGCCGGTCAAGCTGCAATGCGAGCGGGAGGACGGCGGGATCGTCCTCCGTTGGATCGTGGAACGCTTGTCCGCGGGCGGTACGGCCGACTATGAGGTGCATGCCGGGAGCGGAGCAGGGTTGCCGGCGGAGACGGACGACGCGGTCCGTTTGCTGGAAAAGGACGATCGGATCGACGTCTTGATCGGCGGCCGCTTTTTCACCTCCTTCGTCTACGATCCGCAGTTGGCGAAGCCGTATATCGGCCCGGTTATCGGACCGTACGGGGACAGCTTCACCCGGCTCGATTTCGAAACGAGGGAGCATCCGCATCACCGCTCGATCTGGGTCGCGATCGGCGACATCGACGGGACCGATTTTTGGAACGAACGGGACGGACACGGCAAGCAGCTTATCGCCGAATTTGCGGACAAAACGGACGGCCCCGTATTCGCGAAGCTGACGGCGAACCTGAACTGGTGCAATGCGCGGGGCAAAGCCCAGCTCGCCGAAAGGCGGACCGTCACGTTTTACAACACGCCGGCGGGCGGGCGGTTCATCGATCTCGACGTCGAGCTGTTCGCGGACAAGGACCGGCTCGAATTCGGGGCGACGAAGGAAGCGGGGCCGCTCGGCATTCGGGTCGCGGAGTCGATGAAGGCGGACAACGGCGGCACGATCGTGAACGCCTTCGGCTCGATCGGGGAGAAGGAATGCTGGGGCGTCCGCGCGCCGTGGTGCGACTATTACGGCGAAGCCGGCGGCCATACGCTGGGCATCGCCGCCTTCGACCATCCGGACAACGACGATTACCCGACCTACTGGCACGTTCGCGATTACGGCATGCTCGCCGCGAACAATTTGTATTTCGCCGGCGGCAAGCTGTTCCGGAAAGGGCAGTCGATCCGGTACCGGCACCGCGTCTATTTCCACGAAGGCGATACGGCGGCGGCCAAAGTCGCGGATAAATTCCAGGATTACATCCATCCGCCGGAAATATCGATCGCCGATTAATGCGGGACCGGGGGAGGATACGGATGGAGCAGACGCACATGGAGCGGCCGGATCATCGGCATCGCCTCGTCATGAGGCGGCCGTCCTCGTGGTGGGGCGGCTTGTGGAGGGAAGCGCTTCCTTCGGGCAACGGGACGGTCGGCATCTCCGTCTATGGAGGCGTCCGCAGCGAGACGGTGCTGATCAACCATGCGGAGCTGTGGCACGGCGGGCTGAAGGGCGAGCTGCCCGACGTCGGCGGCTTGCTGCCGGACATTCGCAAGCGGATGCGGGACGGCGACTTTATGGCCGCCAAAACGATGCTGACGGAGGCGCTGGCGGAGCGCGGGTACGACTCGAAGCGCGAGATGCCGCTGCCGCTCGGGGACTTGAAAGTGACGATGCCGGCGCACGACGGTTTCCGCCGGTACCGGCGGTCGCTGGAGATGGAAACGGGGGAAGTTTCCGTTCGCTGGGAAAGCGCCGACATCGCGTACGAACGGACGCTGTTCGTCTCCCGGCGGGACGATCTGGTCGTCTGCGAGCTGCGCGCGCACGGCGGAACGATTGAGGCCGATATCGGGCTGATGCCGCACGATATGGCGGAATCTTCGCCCTCGATCCCGGCTTGCGTGTCCGCATCGGCGCAAACGGTGGCGGACGGCGGCTTTTTGTCGTACGCCGCGACGAACGACGACGGGCGCGACTTCGGCGCCGTGCTCCGGGTCATCCCGAACGGCGGCCGGGTCGATGCGGCGGACGGCACCGTGCGGATATCCGGGACGGATCGCGCGCTGCTGCTGCTGAAGACGTTCGTCCGGGGCGAACGGTCGGACGACTGGCAGCGTCTGAGGCGGGAGCTCGGCGAGGTCGCGCTCACGTACGACGAGCTGCTGGAACGGCATACGGCGCTGCATCGTCCGCTGTTTACGTCGGCCGACATTCGGCTCGGCGAAGGGGACGGCGGCCGGACGAACGAAGAGCTGCTGCAGGACGCCTACGAAGGGGAAGGGCTGCCCGCGGGCCTCGCCGAAAAGCTGTGGGCGTACGGCCGATACTTGTTCGTTTCGGCGACCCGGCCGGACGGTTTGCCTTTTCCGCTGTACGGACTGTGGGGCGGCGAATACCGGCTCATGTGGAGCCATTTCATGGCGAACGAGAACGTCCAGATGATGTACTGGCACGCCGCGGTCGGCGGCTTGTCCGAGCTCGTGCCGTCGCTTTTCCGCCATTACGAGAACCTGATGGACGTGTTTCGCGACAATGCCCGCAAGCTGTACGGCTGCCGCGGCATTTTCGTCCCGGCCGGCACGACGCCGGGCGTCGGCACCCCGTTCCAGACGGTGCCCGTCATTTTGTACTGGACGGGGGCGGCCGGCTGGCTGGCGCAGCATTTTTACGACCACTGGCTGTTTACGGGCGACGTCGCGTTTTTGAAGGAGCGGGCGCTGCCGTTTATGCGCGAAGCGGCGCTGTTTTTGCAAGATTTTTTCGAAATCGGGGAGGACGGCTATTACGTCTCCTACCCGTCGGTTTCGCCGGAGAACACGCCGGCGAACTTTTACCCGCGCGGCCCGAAGCCGCTCGCCCATCCGATGCCGAGCGCGATCAACGCGACGCTCGACTTCGCGATCGCGAAGGAGCTGCTGGCGAATTTGATCGAGGGGAGCCGGGCGGCGGGCGTCTACGAGGAAGAGCGGGCCGAATGGGAAGCGATGCTCGGCCGCATCCCGCCTTACGCCGTCAACGCGGACGGGGCGGTCAAGGAATGGATGGACGACCGTTTCGAGGACAATTACCGTCACCGGCACATCTCGCACTCTTATCCGCTTTTTCCGGGACGGGAAATTACGAAGCAGAGCGATCGCGCGCTGTTCGAAGCGTTCGGCACGGCGATCGAGAAGCGGCTCGTCATCGGCCTGAGCGATCAGACCGCCTGGTCGCTCGCCCATTTGGCCAACTTGTACGCCCGGCTGGAAAACGGCGACCGCGCCCTCGAGTGCATGGAGCTTCTGGCCCGCTCCTGCCTGCTCGGCAATTTGTTTACGGTCCACAACGACTGGCGCGGCATGGGCGTGACGCTGTCCGACAAAAAGGCGCCGGTGCAGCTCGACGCGAACATGGGCCTCGTGTCCGCCGTGCAGGAAATGCTGCTGTACGCGTCGCCGCAGCTGGTCAAGCTGCTGCCCGCTCTGCCCGGCGCATGGAAGAACGGGTCGGCGCGGGGGCTGCGCTTCTGCGCCGGAACCGTCGCCATGCGGTGGGACACGGAGCGGGGCGAGTTCGAAGCCGAGCTGCGAGCCGAGCGGGAGGCGGCGGTCGGCGTGAAGCTTCCGCCCGCGTTCGGCGGCTGCCGCTGGCGGCTTGTGCGCGCGGACGGGACGTCTGCGGACGGAGCGTGCGACGACGCGCTGGACGTCCGGCTCCCGGCCGGGAGCGCGCTGCGGATTTGGACTTAGCCGCCGGTGCGGGGCGGTGAGGCGCGGATAGTGCGCGAAAGAGCGCTATAGGCCCGGTCCCCGGGTCGCGGGAGCGGGGATAGCGCTCGAAAGAGCACTATGCGCGCGAAGCGGCCGCCGGTGCGGGGCGGTGAGGCGCGGATAGTGCGCGAAAGAGCGCTATAGGTCCGGTCCCCGGGTCGCGGGAGCGGGGATAGCGCTCGAAAGAGCACTATGCGCGCGAAGCGGCCGCCGGTGCGGGGCGGTGAGGCGCGGATAGTGCGCGAAAGAGCGCTATAGGCCCGGTTCCCGGGTCGCGGGAGCGGGGATAGCGCTCGAAAGAGCACTATGCGCGCGAAGCGGCCGCCGGTGCGGGGCGGTGAGGCGCGGATAGTGCACGAAAGAGCGCTATAGGCCCGGTTCCCGGGTCGCGGGAGCGGGGATAGCGCTCGAAAGAGCACTATGCGCGCGAAGCGGCCGCCGCACGGGCGCCAACAAAAAACTTATAAAGGGGGGGCGAGCATGGACGGGCAAACGCTACACCGGCGGTTTCAAACGCCGCCGGACGAGTTTACGCCGATTCCGTTCTGGTTTTGGAACGACGCGCTGACGGAGGAGGAGCTGGTCCGGCAAATCGGCGGCTTCGCGGAAAAGGGCGTCATGGGCTTCGTCATCCATCCGCGCATGGGCATCCCCGATTCGATCCCGTATTTGTCGGACCGTTACATGGATTTGGTCGAAGCCGCCGTACGGGAAGCGGAGAGACGCGGCATGATCGTCTTCCTGTACGACGAAGCGATGTACCCTTCCGGTTCGGCGAAGGGGCTCGTCGTGAAAGACAACCCCGAATACGCCAGCCGCGGCCTGAAAATGGAACGTTTCGACGGTACGGAGCCGGTATCGCTGGCCGCCGTGCTCGGGCCGGGCGACGCGCTCGTATCCGCCCAGGCGGTTCGGCTGACGGACGGTCGGCTGGCCGATCCGCAGTCGACGGTCGTCCTGCAGCCCGCGGACGGGGTCGTCGCCTTCGTTCCGCCGGCCTCCGGCGATTGGTCGATCCTGCTGTTCGTGGAAGCGTTTTCGAAAGGGACGATTCGCGGCGTTCACGTCGGGGAAGACGACGGCGAGCCGAACGCCCCCGCTTCCGCCGATTTGCTGAACCCGGATGCGACCGCCAAATTTATCCGGCTGACGCACGAGGCGTACTACGAACGGCTGGCCCGCTATTTCGGCGGGACGATCCGGGCGATTTTCACGGACGAACCGCACATATTGGGACGCCGGCACCAAAAAGGGCTTGTGCCGTGGAGCGGAGGCTTTCTCGACGATTTCGCCGGCGAAGGAAACCGGTTAACCGATCTGCCGCTGCTGTGGCTCGAAGGGGAGCGGGCCGCCGTCGTCCGCTCGAAGTACCGCGCGGCCGTGCGCAAGCGGCTGGCCGCCGCCTACTACAAGCCGCTCGCCGATTGGTGCGCGCGCCGCGGAATCGCCCTGACGGGACACCCGGAAGCGAGCGACGATATCGGCCTGCTCGATTATTTCCACATTCCCGGCCAGGACGTCGTTTGGCGCTGGGTCGCGCCGGAAGACGGCAAGGCGCTCGAAGGGCGGCACAGCACGATGGCCAAATGCTCCTCCGACGCGGCCAGACACCGGGGCCGGCGCAGAAACCTGAACGAGGTTCTCGGCGTTTGCGGCATCGGGAACGGCTGGCATTTGACCGCCGGCGACATGAAATGGTACCTGGACTGGCTGTTCGTCCGCGGCGTCAATATGATCGTCCCGCACGCCTTTTACTACTCCGTGGACGGGCCGCTCCGCTACAACGAGCGTCCGCCGGACGTCGGCCCGAACAACATTTGGTGGCCGCATTACGGAGCGTTCGCCGCCTACGTGAAGCGGATGAGCTGGCTCATGACGGACAGCCGGAACGAGACGCCGATCGCCGTCCTGTGCCGGGACAACTGGCTGCCGTGGCAGATCGCGAAACCGCTTTACGAGCATCAGATCGAGTTCAACTATTTGGAGGAAAGCTTGCTGGCCGCCTCCTGCCCGGAGCGGAACGGGACGCTCCGCATCGCCGATCAAACGTATGCCGTTCTTGTCGTCGAGAACGGCGGCGTCTGGCAGGAAGCGACGATCGAAGCCGTGCGGCGGTTTCGGGATGGCGGGGGAACCGTTCTCGTCTGGGATGATGGCGCGGCGTCGGGCTGCGAAGCGATGCCCCGCACGCTGAGCCTGGCGGAGCCGTCCGGCATCGTCGAGGCACTCGACGGCCGCGTGCGCGGGCCGCTTCGTCTCGATCCGCCGTGCCGCGATATTCGCGCCAGTACGATCGTGAAGGAGGAGCGCCATTTCATCGTTCTCGTCAACGAGGGCGAGGACCGCTACGAAGGCTCCGTCGTCACGTCCTTGCCCGGCCGCGCGGAGCGCTGGGACGCATGGACGGGAGAGACGGGGCCGGCGCAAGCGCGAAGGACGAAGGGGGGGACGGCGCTCCGTCTCGAGCTCGAACGCAGGCAAAGCGTCATCTTCATGCTCGACCCTCGCGCCGCGGCGGATGGCGAGGCGGAACGCGCCGCGGAGCCGCCTGCGCCGCCGCAAAGGCCGACGCGGACGCTGCGCGAGCTGCCGCTTGCCGAAGGCTGGACCGTCCGGGCGGACGGCTTTCCGATCCGGCCCGCGGGGCTCGGTCCGTGGAACGAGCTGCCGGAGCTGCGCGGCGTGTCGGGCACGGCGGTCTATACCGTCGCCTTCGAGCTGGACGATCCGGAGACGGCGGACGTTTTGCTGCTCGATCTCGGGGACGTTCACGAATTGGCCGAGGTGACGGTGAACGGGCGTCCGGCGGGCGTCGTCATGTGGGCCCCGTACGTCCTCGACATCCGTCCTTATGCCGCAAAAGGCCGCAACGAGCTGGAAGTGGCCGTCACGAACAGTTTGGCGAACCGGTACGACGGCGCCGGCGTACCGTCCGGCTTGGTCGGTCCGGTCAAGCTTCTGCTGGGGTAGAACGGATCGGATCCCGGGCATTGCGCTCGGGACGGGTCCGCTAAACGATTTTCAAATTGGGGGAGGTTTATCGATGAAAGCGAATGGAAAAATCAAACTGCTCGCCGCATCGCTCGGGGTAAGCATGGTGTTCGTAACGGCCTGCGCCGGAGGAGACAAAGAAGGAGCCGGAACCGGGACGCAAAACCCGGGCGGGTCGACGAACGCGTCGCTCAAGGAGGATGAAGCGGCCAATCTGGTCGTCTATTCGAACAGCGGGGACTCCGTGGAAAGCTGGAACGAAAGGTTCGGCGACGCGCTCAAACAAAAGTTTCCGAAGTACAATATCAAGTACGTGCAGAAAACGAAAGAGTTCGGCTTGAAGGAGCTGCTGACGAACGGCGAGACGATCGACATTTATTGGGACTCGATCGGCAGCTTCGCCTCCACCGTGCTGGACAACAACATGCAGTACGACATGACCGAGCTGATGAAGCCGCGCGGCATCGATTTTTCCAAAATGGAGCCGACCGTGGCCGACTCCGTCAAGCTCATCGATAAAACGAAAGTGTACGGCATCCCGGTTTTCAACAACAACATGGTGCTTTACTACAACAAGGACATTTTCGACAAGTTCGGCGTCCCTTACCCGAAAGACGGCATGACGTGGACCGAGGCGATCAAGACGGGGGAAAAGCTGACGCGCTTCGACGGCAAGCAGTATATCGGCCTGTCGTCGTCGCAAACGCATATTTTGAACATGAACCAGCTGTCGATCCCGTTCGTCGATCCGGACAAATTGACGCCGACGATCAACACCGACCCGCGCTGGAAAGAGCTGTTCGAAACCGTATTCGTCGGACCGGCGAAGGCGGCGGGCTACAAGGAATACATGGAAGCGCACAAAAGCGTCATCCCGTATCGGGACGAGTTTTTGAAAGAAAAGGAAGTCGCCATGTTCGCCTGGCTGTCGTCGATCATTTTCGTCTACCCCGAAGAATACAAAAGCATGAACTGGGACATGGTGTCGCTGCCGACGTTCGACGGCAAGCCGAAAATCGGCTCTCAGGCGTATCCGACCTATTTCACGGTGACGAACATGTCCAAGCAGAAAGATCAGGCGATGAACGTCATCAACTATTTGATCTCCGAAGACGTGCAGAAGCAGCTTAGCAAGAAGGGCATCATGTCCGTGCTGAAGGACGAATCGATCCGGAAGCTGTACGGCCAGGAAAGCGCGTTCAAGGATAAAAACATGCAGGCGGCGTTCTACAACGATTTCGCGCCGATACCGGCGAAAACGAAATTCGAAAGCTTGCTGCTTACGCCGTACGCGAAAGCGGTTCCAAAGGTCATTTTGACCGGCGACTACAACACGGTCTTCCGCAGCACGGAGGAAGAAACCGCGAAGAAGATCAACGAAGCGAAGCAGCAGTAACGGCTGGGGACGGCCGACGTTGCCGTTACGATGGTCCCGGCCGCCTGCCGCGGCCGGCGCAGCGGAAGCGACGCGCATGGCATTTCGGTTCGCCGAGCCGAGCCGGCGCGACGATGCCGTTCCCGGGAAACGGCTTG
The DNA here is from genome assembly GCF_036577625.1 of Paenibacillus sp. GYB003. Taxonomy (NCBI): domain Bacteria; kingdom Bacillati; phylum Bacillota; class Bacilli; order Caryophanales; family Paenibacillaceae; genus Paenibacillus; species Paenibacillus sp. GYB003. Next base: position 43,143 of record NZ_JARBDC010000014.1, read on the forward strand.
TCGCACGATGCGAATAGGCCGGCTGGGCGGCAGCCGGCGGCGGCGAACTCCCGAGACCCGCGTTCAAGCCGGCGGGCCGAAAAGTAACGGAACGGTTTTTCATTCGTTTCCGCTATCCCCGGGCTCGGCCATGGAATGCCCGGCATTTGCCCGGACACGGATGCTTCGTGTCGCGCGACGTCCCCGAAAAACGCCTCCGTCTTCGCCTGCGCGGCGGTTTTGGAGGCGTTTTGCGCGCGGTTTTTGGCCGTCCCGGGCTACCCGCGCGTGCCGGCCCGCGCCGGATGAAACGGGAAAATGCGACCGGTTCGCGTGCAAATAACGTTCGAAGGAACGCCATGTGCCACGACGGAACCGGTTTCCGCGCCGATCTGCGCTAGGGAGCACCGGCTAGGGGCTCCCTCAAGCATGGGCGCGGCCGGCGCTACTTTTTCTTTACTTTGGCGGAGGCGAGCGGGCCGTAATTCATCAGCTGCGTCATCACTTGTCCCATTTCGCGGGCGGGCAGCTTCATGCCGGTTTCGATCCAGTGCATGACGATGCCGACATTGGCCGAGGCGATATAGGCGACCAAGTAATCGCGCGGGATGAGCAGATCGTCGTCCGGCGGCTGCAAGTCGACCAGCTTGTTGTACAGCTGGCCGGTCATGAACGCCTTCAGCTCCCTGACGAACGACATGTCCCCGTTCGGACCGAAGATCGCCTTGAAAAAGTCGGCGTTGGCGATCGCGAACTCGAATATCGCAACGGCGACCGGATAAGGCTCCCCTTTGGCGGCCGAGGCGATCATGTCCCGGGGATCGATGTTCGAGGCGGTGTTTTTGAAATGCCCGAGCATTTCGTCCTTGAGCTTCTCCAGCATGTCCGGAACGTCCCGGTAATGCAAATAAAAGGTGCCCCGGTTCACGTTCGCGCGGTTCGCGATGTCGGTGACGGTGATCGCCTCCGCCTGCTTTTCCTCCATCAGCTCGAACAGCGCGCGGCGAAGCAGCCGGTTCGTTTTGATTTGCCGCCGATCGGTTTTGGTTGTCATTCGGCTCCCTCCATGAAAAAAACTGCGACCTAATGAACAGTCCGCGTCCGGACTGACGATTAATGAACAGCGAAGCCGGACACTGATTATTGCGCATTCCGCTGTCCCCATTATAATTAACAGTGTGATAATTAATCAACAACTTGTTCATTATAATGCGGGGAGTGAACCGGAATGGCATTGTTGAAGCAAAAAACGTTATGGCTCGGCGTGCTCGGCGCGCTTGCGGCGTTGTCCGTCTTCGGCGCGGCGATGATCGGATCGATCGCGGGCGCGAAGCCGCAGGCGCTGCCGGTGGCGCTCGTCGTCCTCGACGAGCCGGTCCGGCTGCCCAGCGGAGAAACGCTGGCCGTCGGCGCGATGGTGAAGGAGAAGCTGCTCGCGAACGCGCAGCTGCCGGTGAAATGGGACGTCGTCGGTACGGAGGCGGAGGCGCGGGCGGGAATGGATGCGCAAGCGTACTACGGCGCGCTCATTCTGCCGGCCGATATGAGCGCCGGGGTGCTTTCGCTCCAAACCGGTTCGCCGCGGCCCGGCGTCGTTCAAATCGTATCCAACGACGGGATGAACATGCAGGCGGCGACGGCGGTCAAGCAAATTCTTCAGCAGGCGATGAAGCTGATCGGCCACGAGCTGTCCAAGCAAGCTCTCGGCTCGATCGGCAAACAAACGCCGCAGCTGCCTGTCGCCGCCGCGCAGTCGCTGCTGACGCCGATCGAGGTGCGGGAGGAGACGGTGCATCCCGTAGGTGCCAATCACGCGAGCGGCAGCGCGCCCGGCATGCTGACGCAAATTCTGTGGATCGGCTGCCTGATCGCCAGCGCGATTTTGTTTCTGACCGCCCGCAAAACGGCGGCGGACGGGGCGCGCAGCGGGACGACCGTCCTGCTGCAGACGATCGTCGGCATTGTGCTGACCGGCGCCGTCTCGGGCTTCATCGTCTGGATGGCCTCCGGCTGGTACGGGATGGAGCTGGCGAACGCGGGAAAGGTGTGGCTCGCGTTATGGCTCGCCGGCTTGGCGTTTTTCTTCCTGCAATCGTCGCTCCTAGTATGGATCGGCTTGCCGGCGATGGCCGTTCTCGTGCTGCTCATGTTTTTCTCCATGCCGGTGCTGAATTTGGCGCCCGAATTTTTGCCCCGGGCGACGCACGACTGGCTGTATTCGTGGACGCCTCTCCGTTTTGCGGCATCCGAGCTGAGGCAGACGCTTTATTTCGACGGCGTCGCGTCTTCCGCGCCGAATGCGGCGGTGCTCTGGTGGGTCGCCGGCGTCGGCCTCGCGCTGCAGCTCGCCTCGGCTTTGCGGAAGGGCGGGGCCCGCGAACGGAACGGCGGCGCCGTATCGGCCGCGGCGGAAGGACGTTAAGACAGGCGAAAAAGGAGCACCCGTCTCTCCGACGGATGCTCCTTTTGACGTAAGCCTAGTTCGCGGCATGCGCCGAAGCCGCCTCGTTCGCGTCCTCTTCGTCCGGGGACGGCTCTCCCTGCCACAGCAGCCGCATTTCTTCGCTTGTCGCGAGCAGCTCGGACAACGTCCCCTCCGCCTCGATCCTCCCGTCCTTCAGCACGATAATATGGTCGGCCCGCGCGAGAGCCGCCCTGCGGTGCGAAACGGCGATGCAGGTGACGTCGCGCTCCGCGAACAGCCGTTCCCAGACGAGCTTTTCCGTATGGACGTCGAGCGCGCTCGATAAATCGTCGAACAGGAGCAGGTCGGCGCGCGTCATCATCATCCGGGCGGTCGCGGCGCGCTGGATTTGGCCGCCGGACAGCATGACGCCCCGCGGTCCGACGAACGTGTCGAGACCTTTCTCCAGATCGACGATGTCTTTCTCCATAACCGCGAGCCGGACGGCCCGTTCCAGCGCCTCCGGCGATTCCGGACTGCCGAGCGTCATGTTTTCCCGCAGCGGATCGCTGAACAGGCGCGGCACTTGCGGCGTGTACGCCGCCCTCGGCGGAATGAGGAAGCGGGCGGGCTCCGCCACGCGCTCCCCGTTCCAATGCACTTCTCCGCCCGTTTTGGGCAGCAAGCCGAGCAGCGTCCGCAGCAGCGTCGATTTCCCGGAGCCGATTCGTCCCGTCACGACGAGAAACGTGCCGCGTTCCAGGCGAAAGCTGATGTCCGCGATCCCGTTCGCGGAGTTCGGGTACGTAAACGTCAGACGCTTCACCTCGAGGCTGCGCAGCCGTTCCCCGTCTTTTCGTTCAGGCGCCGGCGGTTCCGGCGGATCGCCGTACAGATGGATGTCGCGGTGCTCGATCAGGCGGTCTTCCTCGCCCGGCCGGAACAGGACGCGCATCCGGTCCAGCCCGACCCGCAGCCGCTTGTGCTGGAACACCATGTAGCCGAACAGCGAGACGCTGTTGGCCAGCATGGCGAGGTACGACGTGAACAAGGCGAAGTCGCCTACCGTAAACCGGCCCGCCCGCATCTCGGAGGCGCACATGAGCAGGATGAGTCCGGTGCAAACGTTCAGCACGTGCTGGTTGAGCGAACGCATCCACTGCTTGAACAAATTGTCCCGCAGCGCGGCTTGCCGGCGGTCTTCGTTCAGCTTGACGAACCGGTTCAGCACGTGGCGTTCCGCCTGGCCGAGCTTGATCGCCTGAACCGCGCCGAAGCATTCGGCGATGAAGCCGGTAATGCGGCCGGTCGCCTCGCGGTTGAGCTTGCTGTACCGCCTCGCCCGGGCGCCCGACAAATTGTTGAACAGCGTGACGGCCAGCAGCGGCACGATGGCGACGACCGTCACCTGCCAATTGACGGAAGCCATGATCGCGACGGAGACGACCGCGAAGACGAGCCGTCCCCAAAAGTCGACCCACGATTCGACGTATTCGACAACCTCGTCGACGTCTTCCCGGAAGCGGGTCATCGCCTCCCCCGGCGACGCCGGCAGGTTGCGTCCCGGCCAGCGCATGATGCCGGCGAGCATGTTCGTGCGCAAAATCGCCTGGACGTGGTAAATGTACGTCACCCATTCGAAGAAGGCGGCGAAAAACACGCCTACCCGCGTCAGCCGGACCAACGCGACGAACGCGAGCGGAACGGCGAGCCAAAGGAAGCTGCCGGAGCCGCCCGACACGCGGTCGAAAAACCATTGCATCCCGAGGCCGAGCAGCACCGGGATGGAATGAAACAGTCCCCACAGCGCGCCGTTCACGACGAACAGCGTCGGCCGGAACCGGAACAGCCTGATCATAAACCGGGTTACGCTCATGCGGGCTCCTCCTGTCTGTCCGTTTTGAGCAGCTGCGCGTAATGGGACGACGGATCGCGGGCCAGCTCCTCCCTGGAGCCGAATTCGAGAATGCGTCCGTCGCCGAGCACCATGATTTTATCCGCCCTCCCGAGCGTCGACAGCCGATGCGCGATCATAATGCCGGTACAGCGGTCCAGCAGCCGCATCGTCGCTTCGTGCAGCGTCGCCTCGGTCGCCGCGTCGAGCCGGGAGGACGGCTCGTCGAGGATGACGAGGCTCGGCTTCGTCAGAAAGACGCGGGCGAGCGCAAACAGCTGCGCCTCGCCGGCCGACAGCGATGCTCCGCCTGCCGCCAGACGGGTGTCCAGCCCTTGCGGCATGCCGTCGACCCAAGGCTTCAGCCCGAGCCTCGCCATCGTCTCCAGCACGTCCCGGTCGGATACGTCCGGGTCGAACAGCGTCAGATTGTCCCGGAGCGTCCCGTCGAACAGCTGCACGTCCTGCGTGACCATGCCGACCCGGCGGTACAGCGCGTCCAGGCGCAGCTCGCGGATATCGACGCCGCCGATCCGAATGACGCCGCCGTCATGGTCGTACAGCCGCAGCAGCAAACGGCTGACGCTCGACTTGCCGCTGCCGGTTCGGCCGACGATGCCGAGCAGCTCGCCGGGCTGCAGCTCGAAGCTGACGTCGTGAAGCACTTGCTTGTCCGGGCTGTAGCCGAAATTCACGCGTTCGAACTGCACGGAGAGCGGCCCTGCCGGAAGCGCCGCCGAAGCGCCCTCGGCGACTTCGCTCTCCCTCTGCAGCAGCTCGCGGCAGCGGCGCATGCCGGATTTCGCCTTCTGAAACTCCTGCATTTGGTTGCCGAGCTGCTCGATCGGCTCGTTCAGCATTTGCGTATATTGGAAAACGAGGAACAGCGCGCCCAGCGTCACCTGTCCGAGCAAGTACAGATGAACGCCGAGCAGCAGCACGGCCGTTACCGCGAACGTAAACAGCACGACCGTGGCGTTCCACGGAACGACCCGCAGCATCCACGCTTTCCGTCCCCGCACGAACACGGCGCGCATCGCGCGGTGAAACCGGTTCATCACGTAAGGAACGGCGCCGCTGGCCTGCACGTCCTCGATGCCGGCGATCCGTTCCTCGATCAGCCCGTACATGCGGGCGCTCGCTTCCCGTTCCGCTTGCGACGTCGCGACGCCCGTATTGCGGATGGCGACCATGACGCCGACGGACAGCAGCGTGGAAACGGTCATGACGACGGCGATTTGCCGGTTGTAGGCGAACATGAAGCCGAGAATGCCGCTCAGCATAACGAAGCTGCCGACGATCTGCACGATGAACATCGCGAAAAAGTTGGACATGCCGGTCACGTCGCCGTCGATGCGCTCGATCATTTCGCCGGGCGTCTTCAAGTTGTGAAAGCGCATGTCGAGCCGCAGGCAGTGGTGCAGCAAATCGGCGCGCAGCCGGTTCGTCGCCCGCCAGGCGACGTCGTTGCCGAGGTAGCTGAGCGCGACCGTCAGCAGCTGGTTGCATACGGAAACGACGAGAAACAGCCCGGCCAGCCCGAGCAAGCCGGATACCGCTTCTTGGGCGGCGGCCGTATCGATGAACCGCTTCACGATCTGCGGGTTGATCAGCTGCAGCGCGGTCGCCATGAACAGAACCGCAAGCAGGAGCGCCATCCGGCCTTTGACGGGGGCGATATAGCGGAACAGCCAGGCGATCGATCCCGATTTTTGCGGCATAACACGCAACCCCTTTACCGAGAAAAAAATGAAAAGCTCCAGGTTCGATGGCCCGGAGCGGGAAGTGCCAATCCATGCGAAAGCTTCGTTTTCGTATCCCCATCATACACGAAATCCGAAGCGGCCGCAGGTAGAAATTAACTAAAAAAAACTTTAGGGCGAGCGTTATATGATACGATAGACGAATCGGCCCCGCCTGCGGAATCTTTATCCGCAAAGGCGAACATATGTGCTATAATGAGGGTTGTTAGGGATACGAGGAGAGGTGAACGGCTTGGCTTTCGTACGTCGGTTAATGTGGTTTTTTCAAAAACGGTGGGGCTATTACGCGCTGGCGATCGGGTTGATGGCGACCGTCAGCCTGCTGACGACCGTGCCGCCGAAGCTGATCGGGAACACGATCGACCATATTCGGGAGGGGGATTTGACCGCCTCAGGTCTAAGCTCGACCGTCGCCCTGCTCGTCGGGCTGTCGTTAATTTTGTACGTCATGGTCTACGTCTGGATTACGACGCTGTTCGGCAATTCCGCGCTGATCGAGAAGCTGCTGCGGGGCAGGCTGCTCGCCCACTTGACGAAAATGACGCCGGGCTTTTTCCAGCGGAACAGCACCGGACAATTGATGGCGCTGGCGACGAACGACATTTTGGCGATCGGCCAAACCGCCGGCTACGGCGTCATGACGCTCGTGAACACGCTGGTCGGGGCGTCCGTCGTCATCGTGACGATGATTTCCACGATCAGCTTCAAATTGATGCTGGCGGCGCTCGTTCCGCTGCCTTTTCTGGCCGTCGTCATCGGCAAGCTGGGCAAAAAGGTGCGCACCCGCTTCCTCGAAGCGCAGGCGTCGTTCGGCAAAATGAACGACCACGCGCTGGAATCGATTTCCGGCATTCGCGTCATCCGCTCCTACGTGCAGGAGGAGCGCGATTTGAACGCGTTCGACGGCGTCGTGACGGACGTGATGAACAAAAACAAACGGGTGGCGATTTTGAACGCGCTGTTTCAGCCGACCATCTCGCTGATCGTCGGCGTCAGCTATTCGATCGGCATCGGCTACGGCTCCTATATGGTGCTGAGCGGCGAAATTACGCTCGGGCAGCTGATCTCGTTCAACATTTATCTCGGCATGCTCATCTGGCCGATGATTTCGTTCGGCGAATTCATTAACGTCCTGCAGCGCGGAACCGCGTCGAGCGACCGTCTCGATACGTCGCTCAGCGAGAAAACCGACGTGCCGGACACGGACGACCCGATCGCGGTCGAGGCTCCGGCCCGGATCGAGATGCGGAAGCTGAGCTTCGCTTACCCGGCCGCGGCGCAGCCGAGCCTGACCGACGTTTCGTTCGTTCTGGAGCGGGGCGAGACGCTCGGCATCGTCGGCAAAACGGGCAGCGGCAAAAGCACGCTGCTGAAGCAGCTGCTCCGCCAATATCCGGTGCAGCCGGAAAGCCTGTTCATCGGCGATGTGCCGATCGAGCGCATCGGGCTGGAGCGGGTGAAGCGGTGGATCGCGTACGTGCCGCAGGAGCATTTGCTGCTGTCCAAGTCGATTCGCGACAATATCGCGCTCGGCAAGCCGGACGCGACGCCGGAGGAAATCGCGGAAGCGGTGAGGCTGGCTTCGTTCGCGGACGATATCGCGGCGATGCCCGAAGGGCTGGATACGGTCGTCGGGGAGCGGGGCGTCATGCTGTCGGGCGGGCAAAAGCAGCGGCTCGCGATCGCCCGGGCGCTCATCGTCGACTCGGACATTTTGCTGCTGGACGACGCGCTGTCCGCCGTCGACGCCCGAACGGAGAGCCGCATCTTGCACAACATTCGTCGCGAGCGCGCGGGCAAGACGACGCTCATCGCGACGCACCGGCTGTCCGCCGTCAGCCACGCGAACTGGATTATCGTGCTCGGCGAAGGGCGGATTCAAGAGGCGGGCACCCACGACCAGCTCATGCTGCTGGGCGGCTGGTACAAGGAGCAGTGGGACCGCCAGCAAATGGAAGCGAGCCTGGACCAATGAAAGGAGGCGTATCATGCCGAAGCCATCCACGACGAGCAGACTGATCGGTTATGCGCTCGTCTACAAGTTCCGAATTATCGGCGCGCTGCTCGTGTTGTGCTGCGCCGTCGGCGCCGAGCTGGGCGGACCGTATATTACGAAAACGATCATCGACCGGCATTTGTCCGGCGGCGCCGGCGACCTGGCCTCCGTGCTCGGGCTCATCGCGCTGTATATGGCGCTGCTTCTGGCCGCCGGGATCGGCAACTTTTCGCAGGCGTATATTTTGCAATCGACGGCGCTGCGCATTATCAAAAACATCCGCATGGACTTGATGAAGCATATCCAGCGCATTCCGCTGCGCTATTTCGACAATACGCCGATCGGGCAGGTCGTATCGCGCATCGCCAACGATACGGAGGCGGTCCGCGACTTGTTCATGAGCTTCATGGCGACGTTCGTCGTCAGCTTCGTGCAGCTGCTCGGCATTTACGTCGCCTTGTTCGTGCTGGACGTGCGGCTCGCGCTGTCTTGCCTGCTGCTGCCGCCGCTGTTCGCGCTCATTATGGCCGTCCATCTGAAATATTCGAAGGTGTACATTTCGATTATGCGCGCCCGTCTCAGCGACATGAACGCGATGATCAACGAATCGATTTCGGTCATGCCGATCATTCAGGCGTTCCGCCGGGAGAAGACGACGCTGGACGAATTCGAGACGCTCAACAACGACCGCTATGTGAACCAGATCAAGCAGTTTCGCGTCTTTTCGCTTTCCTCGCGCAATATCGTAGGGACGATCGGCAGTCTCGTGACGGCCGCGGTCGTCTGGTATTTCGGCCGGGAGTCGCTGCAAACGGCGATTTCGTTCGGCGTGTTTTATGCGTTCATCGATTATTTGGGACGCATTTTTCAGCCGATTATCGGCATTTTCGACCAGCTGACGAATGCACAGCGGGCGTTCGTGTCCGCCGATAAAGTGTTCGCGATCATGGACATCGACGGCGCGGAGGTCGAGCGGGCGGAAGGGGCGCGCCGCCCCGAAGGCAACGTGAAGTTCGACAACGTGACGTTCGCATACAAGGAAGGCGAGCCCGTCCTGAAGCGGATTTCGTTCGAAGCCCGCAAAGGGGAAACGGTCGCGCTCGTCGGCCATACCGGTTCGGGCAAAAGCTCCGTCATGAACTTGCTGCTCGGCTTCTACGAGCCGGACGAAGGGACCGTTACCGTCGACGGGCGCGACATCGCGACGATGTCGAAGCAGGAGCTGCGCAAGCATATGGGCATCGTGCTGCAGGACCCGTATTTGTTCGCCGGGGACATCAAATTCAACGTGAGCCTGTACAATCCGGACATTACGCTGGACAAAGTGAAGCGGGCGCTTCGCGACGTCGGGGCGGCGCCGTTCGTCGAGCAGCTGCCCGGCGGCTACGACGAGCCGGTGATCGAGCGGGGAAGCACGCTGTCGTCCGGCCAGCGGCAGCTCATTTCGTTCGCCCGGGCGCTCGCGTTCGATCCGGCGATCCTCATTTTGGACGAAGCGACGGCGAGCATCGACAGCGAAACGGAAGGGCTCATCCAGCGGGCGCTGAAAGTCGTCAGCGAAGGGCGGACGACGCTCGTGATCGCGCACCGGCTGTCGACGATTCGCGAAGCCGACCAAATTCTCGTGCTGCACCGCGGCGAAATCGTCGAACGGGGCAATCACGAGGAGCTGATGGCGCTGGAGGGCCGGTATTACAAAATGTATCAGCTGCAAAAAGGAGAGCGTGCGCCGCTGCAGGCGTTCGCCCCGGATGCCGCGTCCGGCGGCGCGACCGAGGCGGTTCCGGTTCAACCGGCCAGGCCGCAATAGGGATCGGGCCGGGCAACGACGCGGCCGGCCGAGAGGATGAGGGCGATGAACGAAATCGATTATAGACGGTTTTACGGGCAGGTCGGCGCCGCGAACGGCTGGGATTTCAGCAAAGTGAAATGCACGGTGGAGGGCGACCGGTGGAGCTTCTACGAGGAAGTGGCCCGCCGCTGCAAAAGCACGGACGTCGCGCTCGACATCGGAACCGGCGGCGGGGAAAACGCGATGGCGCTCGCCGGCTCCGTTTTGCTGCTGGTCGGAATCGACCGGTCGGCCGCGATGATCGAAGCGGCGAACGGCCGGCTGAAACGGGAGGACGGGCGAAACGTCCGCTTCGTGCAAATGGATGCGCGGCGGCTTTCGTTTCCCGACCGGTTTTTCGACGTCGTCTCGTGCAGGCATTCGCCTTTTTCGGCATCGGAAGCGGCGAGAGTGCTGGCGGAGGGCGGCCTGTTCATGACCCAGCAGGTCGGCGAAGGCGACAAACGGAACCTGAAGCAAGCGTTCGGGAGAGGGCAGGCATACGGAGAACGGGACGGGGCGTTGCGCGATACGTGCGTTGCGGAGCTGCGGGAGGCCGGTTTTGCCGATATTCGGTGTTTGGAATACGATGCGGACGTGTATTATGATAGGTACGAAGACTTGCTGTTTGTGCTGAAGCATACGCCGATCGTTCCGGATTTCGGGCGGGCGGAGGGCGATTTTGACGTCTTGCGGCGTTTTATCGAGAAGAACGCGACCGCCGAAGGAATCCGAACGAACGAGCGGCGGTTCATGATCGTCGCCCGCAAAGCGTAACGCCGCGACCGGCAATGGCGCAAACGCGGACGAAAGGAGCATGCGCATGTGCCGCAACATTAAAACGTTGTTCAATTTCAACCCTCCCGTTACCGAAGACGAAATTCGCGCCGCCTCGCTGCAATTCGTACGAAAGCTGTCGGGCTTCAACACGCCCTCGAAGGCGAACGAGGCGGTATTCAACCGCGCCGTCGAAGAAGTGACCGCGGTTGCCCGCACGATGCTGCATTCGCTGGTGACGAACGCCGAGCCGCGAAGCCGCGAGGTCGAGCTCGAACGCGCCCGCGCCCGAAACGCGAAAAGATTCGGAACGCTGCGCAAATAACCGGCCGGCCGGCGATGTCGGCAAGGTCGGGGACACCGGGGTACGGGCGACGGGCGTCGGAGGCCGGACCAAAAAGGAGTACTCTGTCGGGTACTCCTTTTGTTTATCGCTTCCGGCGCTTCCCTTTGACTTGGGCATGCAACTAGATTGGCAGTACCGAAAAATTTCCAGTAGCTTCACTCTCTGCGTGCGTTGCTCCCTACATGGCCAAGTAACCCGACTATAACTGGAATAGCTCCTGCCAGCTAATGCGCTCTCCAGGCACGAATCCCCCTGCCTTATCAAGTAACTTGGACGCAGTTTCGAAGTTGTCCCGGCAACTTCTCTTTCCGCGTACGGCATCCCTAACATGGCTAAGTAACTCGACTATAACCGGAATAGCTCCTGCCTGCTAATGCGCTCACAAGGGCACGAATCCCCTTGCCTTATCAAGTAACTTGGACGCAGTTTCGAAGTTATCCCGGCAACTTCGTTTTCCACGTACGGCGTCCCTTATACGGCCAAGTAACCCGACTATAACTGGAATAGCTCCTGCCTGCTAATGCGCTCACAAGGGCACGAATCCCCTTGCCTTATCAAGTAACTTGGACGCGGCAACTTCGTTTTCCACGTACGGCGTCCCTTATACGGCCAAGTAACCCGACTATAACTGGAATAGCTCCTGCTAATTCGTTTGAAACAGGGAGTGGGTACGAACAAACGGGAAAAGCTCCCGTTAAATCGGCGACGCATCGGCGAAAAGCGCGATCCGGTTGAAATTAACGGGTTGTTTTCCCGTTAAAATATCCCGTAGCGGGGGAGTCGGGAGAAATAGAGGGAGGTTTTCCCGTTCACTCTACCAGAAACACTTACTGTCGATGTGTTGACCGTACGGATGATGATTCCGCCTCGCTCCGACATTGTTTTTTTGACAATGAGAATCATTATCATCTATAATGAGGACGGGAGTATCATTTCGAGAGGAGCTGCGGCCTTGTTCGTTCAAATGAGGAAAACGATCGTTACCGAAGGTCATGCCGGCCGGGTTGTGGACCGGTTTAGCGGGGAAGGGATCATCGAAAAGCAGGAAGGGTTCGTCGATTTGACCGTTATGGTGAAAAAAGTACGGCACGGCGACGAAGAAGTCATCGTGTTGATCCGCTGGGAGTCGGAGGAGCATTGGAAGCAGTGGGAGAAAAGCGAGGCGCACATCGCCGGACATCGGGCGAGACGAGGCCAGGCGCAGCCTGAATTTATCGTCAGCACGGAAGGCGGACTGTACGACGTGAAATTTGTCAAAAAGAAAGCCGACAGCGCGCCGTAAAAAGAACGCAGCGCAGCGGTTTAGCTCCGCTGCCGCCCGCACGCCGGGCAACCGCCAGCGGGGCAAGCGCCCGCG
>NZ_JARBDC010000015.1:0-56278 GCF_036577625.1 Paenibacillus sp. GYB003
AAAAGCGCGATTTGGACAAACTTAGCGGGACGTTTTCCCGTTGGTTTGTCCGGGAACGGGAAACTGGCCGAAAATAGCGGGGACATTTCCATCTCGTTCCCCGTTCCGCTGCCGGTTCGGCACAACCGACAAGGTACGGTTTGCTCGGAAAAAACCGTCCGTCCCGCCTTCGTGTAAGCGCCAAAGCCGGAGCGGGTTTCCCGCTGCCGGCGGCGGGAAACGCCGATATCGGCTCGGTTGACCTGCCCCGGCGTCGTCGGGAGTTGGAGCGAGGGGGCGAGCATGGGGCGGCGGCGGGACGGGCCCCGAGTTCCAAATGTGTAACGGACAGGGCGGCCGCTATCGAGCCTCTTTCGGCTTATTTGTTTTCTAACGGACACAGGCGCACCTATTTGGCGAAAAACCCCCTTTTGGACGGCGGTTCGGAGCCATTAAGCGCAACGGTGTCCGTTACGTTTTCAAAACGGCCGATTTTCGCGAAATAAGCGCCGTGGCGTCCGTTCGTTTCGGAAGCCGACCGTTTTCGCCCATCCTTCCGGCAGCCGACCTTGCCCGACGTTCCGCTACCCGAGTCGGTTCCGGTTGCGAAACTCGCCCGGAGACATGTTGCTGTACTTTTTGAACACGCGGGATAAATAGTGGACCTCCAGGCCGACCTTTCGCCCGATTTCCGCCAGCGTCGAATCCGTGGACAGCAGCAGCCGTTTCGCCTTCTCGACGCGAACTTTGGCGATATACTGCATCGGCGTCATGTTCATCTCCGCTTTGAAGAAGCGGATGAAGTAGTTCGGGTTGTAATGCAGAAGCCCCGCCAGCTGCTCCACGGTCACGTTTTCGGCGATGTTGCCTTCGATATATTGCAAAATCGTGTTCAGCATCCGCCGCTTCGGCGACACGGAGACGGAAATCAGCTGCTCGGGAATCAGGTCGAGCACGTGGCGGATCAGCTCGAACAAAACCGCTTTTCGTTTCAAAGGGGCGGTCCACTCGCGGCTCCGGTAGGCGGCGATCAGCTCGACGAACAAACGCTCCGTATGACGTTCGTCCGGAACGTCGAGCACATGGGGAATATCGATCAGCTGAAATAGTTGAAACGTTTCAACAACGGCCGTAAAATGGCACCAATATTTCCGGTACGTATTGTCGCTGACGACGGAGATCGAGTGCAGGGAGCCCGCCGGCATCAGTACGAGCTGCCCGGGCGCGGGATAATATTCCCGGTCGTCGATTTTGATCCATCCTTCGCCTTCGCGAATGAAGTACAAGGCGTTATAGGACGGCCGCATGTTCAAAAACCGCCAATTTCGGGACACTTTATCGACTTTCGCTACGGAAAGCCGCAAATTCGCGTTCGTCAAATAGTCTTGGATCAATTGACGCTGCATGTCTCCCATCAGGCTGCCCCCAATCCGAACGAATATGGATACCCGGCCGACGACGATTTCGTACTTCCATTATAAAAGACAGCCCTCCCGGTTGAACAGTGTATGTTTTGGATACGTTTCGGTCGGTTTTATGCATTTCGGGAACGGGCATCGTTTGATTACGATGAAAGAGTCCGCGGCACAAGCCGCCAAGCCGCTTCGGGAAGGGAGGAATGGCCGGAAAGCCGGATCGTGGGACGCGGGTTCATGACGATGTGCCGACACAAACGATGAAAAGGAGTGTTAAAAATGAACAAGAAGAAGACGAAGGTTACCGCCGTCCTATGCACGCTCGCTTTGGCGACGGCGGCGTCACCGCTCACGCTGCTTGCGCAAAGCGGCGAGCCGTCCGCGACGGTAACGGTCGCGACATACGGAGGCGCCTCCGAGAAAAAGCCGAATCCCGGCAGCCCCGCATCCCCTTCGACGGGAATGCCTTCGCCCGAGGAGATTCGCCAACATTTCGGCCTGCTGTACAAAGATTTGCAAGCGGTTCCATATTATGCGGGCGGCGGAGTGGCCGCCGTCGGCGACAAGGCGTTCAATGTCAGCGTCCCCGGCCACATCCCGACGATCGCGGCGTCCCGTTACGGCAAAGGGCGCGTCGTGCTGGCCGGAAGCAAATCGTACTTCGACCTGTCCCGTCCCCCCGGCGATCCCGGAGCCACGCTGGCGCGAAACGTGCTGCTGTGGCTGACGGACGAGTCCCATACGAACGAAGGCCGCGGCAACGACAAAACGAACCGGTACGAAGACGCGCTCCAAGGGACGGGGAAAAAAATCCGCATCGTCACGACGTCGGGGTCGTTCGCCGTTTCCCCCGGGCTTCCGATCGAAGTGGTCAAAATCGACAGCTGGGCGTCGGCGAACCTGAACCCGCAAACGTATGCGGTCGCTTATGTGGACAATACGATGAAGGATACCGATCTCGAGGCGCTGGACAAGTACATACGGCTCGGCGGCGGCGTCGTGGTGGCCGAAAACAGCAGCGGCGTCGAAGGAATTACGCGCGATACGCCGGAGCATATCGTCCTGCAGGTCGGCAACCTGCGCGGCGCCAGGTTGAGCCGGGATTTCGCGATTCAAAAGCTGCTCAACCGGGCCGGCTTGACGCTGATGAACCGCGGCTCCGAATCGGGCGCGGGCGAATCTCTGCTGACGGCGGAGCAATCGGCGAATCATCATATCATGACGCGGCTTGGCCAAGGAAAGGCGATCGAAGCGGGGACGATGACGTACGACCGGCTCGACATCGGTCCGGCCGGCACGACCGCGAGCAAGAAGCAGGAGCTGCTGTACCAAGTTTTAAGCGAGACGCTCGAGACGCTGTCGACCGAATCGCCGCTGTACGGTTGGGCGCAAAAAGAGGCCGAGGCGCTGCCGCCCGCCGTATTCCCGGTCACGAAATTGCAATCGCCGTACGCGAACGCGCTGCGCAATTTCCAATTCAGCCATTTCACGCTGGACCCGTCGAACGCAAAGTCGCCGTACGCCGATCAGTTTCCGGGCAAAGTCGCGGACGATGCGCCGGTCGTCGTCGGCCGGGAAGTCGAGGTCGATTTCGATTTCCCCAACACGATGTATACGCATGCGCTCCCGTCCAAAAACTGGATCAGCACCGGCCTGTACGCCCCGCCGGGCAAAGTCGTGACGCTCGAAGTGCCGGAAGGCGTGGAGCATTTGTCGGTGCAGGTCGGCTCGCACGACGACGACTTGCGAGGCTCGAGCCGCTGGGGGCGGGTTCCGCTCGTCGTCAACCACCGGAAGCTGACGCCGGGCAAGATCGAAATCAACAGCCCGTACGGCGGGCTCATTTATCTCATTCCGCTCAAGGCGAAGGCAAATTTTAAAGCGGTCGTCCAAATAAGCGGGGCGGTCGAAGCGCCTTATTTCGTCCTCGGCAAGACGACGCCGGAGCAGTGGGAGGCGATCCGCGGCAAAACGCCTGCCGTTCCGTTCGCCGAGCTGCAGGGCGACCGGATCGTGCTCACCGTTCCTTCCGAGCTGATCCGGAACGTAACGAATCCGGAGCAGCTGATGCGGACATGGGACGACATTTACGACAGCTACGACGAGCTGGTCGGGCTGCTCCCGGATCGGGCGATGCCGCATACCGCCCATAAGCTGAACCGCCGATACGTGGCGGATGCGCAAATCTCGTCCGGGGCGATGCACGCGGGCTATCCGATCATGCTGCCTTACAGCTATGCCGCCCAATTGCTCGACGCGAACTATGTCCGTTCCGGCGCCTGGGGATTCTGGCACGAGCTCGGTCACGAATACCAGCAAAGAACGTGGACGTGGGGCGATGTGAGCGAAGTGACCGTCAACATTTTCTCCTTGTTCATCCAGGAGAAGTTCGGCAATGCCTCGGAATTGCTCAAGGTCGGCGGCGACGGCAAAAACTACTACGACCGCGCCATTCCGTTCGCGACCAGCGCCGATCCGGCCAAAAAATACGGAAGCCTCGGCAACTACGAACGGCTCGTCATGTTCAAGCAGCTGCAGCTGGCGTACGGCTGGGACTTGTATACGCGAATATTCGAAGCTTACCGCGAAATGCCGCAAAGCGACATTCAAGGCACCGTCGACACGTTCGCCTTCGTCGCCTCCCGGGAAGCCGGCGAAGACTTGTCGGAGTTTTTCGGCAAGTGGGCGATCGGCCTGACTCCGAGCGGTAAGGCCAGAATCGGGGCGTTGAAGCTGCCGAAGCCGCAGCGGGACATTTGGCTGCTCCGCGAGTAAAGCGGCCGTCGGCCCGGCAGGGACTTTTCCCGACGCGCGTCCTACCCGGCGCGCGTTGCCGGCGCCGTACGTCGGGCGGTCGGACCGGAACCGATTCGTTTTGATTCGTTACGCGCCCGCATGCCCGTCGGTCCGCTTCGCATCGCCGCCGGCTGACGGCGGCGGAGGCTTGCGAGTCGGCATTGGATGCGTTTACAAAATGATAACGCCAACCTGCGAGAAAGCGCTTGACTTTAGATCGCGCAGCGAATACGATTGATTTGTCGGTATATTCGGAAAATTGAATGCGCTTTAGGCGGAGACGATGAGAAAGCCTGGAGCCAACGAACCACTCCCTCTTTTCGCGAGGAGGCTGTTTCTTGGCTGCGGCACACTTGTCGTCTTTTTTATGCACCATTTTCGGCTGCCTGCCGCAATTTTCGCTTGTGTTGGAAGAGTGTTACGTTCTGACGTACCGGCGTGATATTGCCAATTTGGCGGGGAGGCGCAAGCAAATGAAAAAAACGAAATGGGTTGTCGCATTGTCCGTAATGGCCGCGCTGTCTTTGGCCGGCTGCTCCTCGAAGCAGCCGGCAAGCGGCGGTGGCGGCAAGGAAACGGAGTATACCGTTCCGACGGATCCGGTCACGTTGAAATTTTACGTCAATGTCACCCGGTTGTCCGAGCTGGAGTATCAAACGATCTATGTGGAGCCGCTGAAAAAGAAATATCCGCATATTACGCTGCAAAAGCTGGAGGGCGATTTGGCGCAGCTCGTCGCGGCCGGAGAAATCCCGGATTTGATCATGTCCGACAACGATTGGCACATGCCGCTGAAGCAGCTCGATCTGCCCGCGGACTTGACCGAGCTCGTCGTGAAAACGAAGTTCGATCTGAACGCGTTCCGGCCCGAGACGGTTCAGGCGATCCGCAATTTGGATCCGAAAGGAGGCCTCGAGGGCATTCCGTTCGATTTGAACACGGGGGCGCTGTTTTACAATAAAGATTTGTTCGACAAGTTCGGCGTCGCCTATCCGAAGGACGACATGCTGTGGCAGGACATTCTCGAGCTGTCCAAAAAGCTGACCCGCCAAGAGGACGGCGTGCAGTATATCGGCTGGGATCCCCGGTTCCCCGACCATCTGGTCAGCCCGTATTCGCAGGAATTCGTCGATCCGAAAACGAACAAGGCGCTCGTCGACATTCCGCTGTATCGGAAAGTGCTCGATTTGTTCCAGCAAGTTTATCAGCAGCCCGGCTATATCGGGCCGAAAAACGAGTATACGTACGGACCGGACGGCTTTACGAAGACGCATAAATTGGCGATGCAGGCCGACTGGGTCGGCAAGCTGATCAGCGATCTGCTTCAAGCCGAGGCGTCGGGCATCAAGATGAACTGGGACATGGTAAGCGAGCCGCGGTTCCAGGACGCCGTAGGAAAAGGGCGGCACGCGCTGGCGGATATGCTCGTCATCACGAAGGCGAGCAAGCATAAGGAGCAGGCGATGCAGGTCATCCAGATGATCACGTCGCGCGATCATCAGATCATGCTGACGCGAACCGGGCGGCTGACCGCGCTGAACGATCCGGAGGTCATCAATCAATTCGGCGCCAACTTCCCGTCGCTGCAAGGAAAAAATTTGCGGGCCGTGTACAAAAACCCGCCGGTCGCTACGCCGAAGCCTCATCCGGCCGACAAAGAGGTGCAGACGATCATCCGCGCCATCCGCAAAGAAATGGCCATCGGGAAAAAGGACATCAATACGGTGCTGCGCGAAGGGCAGGAAAAGGCGGACAAAAAAATCGCCGAAATGGCCGCGCAGTAAAAGGCGAGGCGCGCCGGACGAAACGGTAAGCGCTTACGCGACCGGCGGCCATCGAAGTCCGAAAACAAACACAGCTATTCGAATGAGGTGCATAATACAGAATCAAACTCATGAAGGAGGCATGCAAGAATGAACGACAAAGTGAAAACGGGGCTAGTCGTTGCATGTACATGCATGTTTGCGGGTTGTTCGTCGTCCAATCAACCAGCCTCGGAAGATCGTGCCGAAAAAGCGGCGGTCAAACCTCCGGAACCCGTTACCGTTAAATTGTATCCGGGCCAATGGATCACCGATGCCGATATGGAACTGATCATCAACGGACCTTTGAAGAAAAAGTATCCCCATATTACGGTCGAACGGCTGAACCGGGACAAAAACCCGCTGGCCGAACACGTTGCCCGCGGCGACGAAGTGGATTTGATCACCTCCTGGAACGGCAGCATGTCGCAAAATATGGATCTGAAAATATACGAAGATTTGACTCCGCTTGCGAAACCTCTCAATTTCCCGTTCGACAGATTCGACGCGCAAGCCTTGGACACCGTCAGAGCGATTTCCGACGACGGCAAGCTGTACGGTCTGCCTTACAACCGGCAGTTTAACGCGCTGTACTACAACAAGGACATTTTCGACAAATTCGGGGTCCCGTATCCGAAGGACGGCATGACGTGGGACGAGACGATCGAGCTGGCGAAGCGGGTGACGCGTCAGGAGGGCGGAGTCGATTACCGGGGACTCGATCCCGAAAATATTACCCGGATGGGCTATCAGCTGTCGCTCGTGCAGGTTGACGCGAAAACGAATACAAGCGATATCATGAACAACTTCAATACGTACCAAAAGCTGTTCGAGACCGGCAACCGAATTTATTCGATCCCCGGCAACAAACCGGCGAAATGGGGCTACAGCGCTTACGACGCCTTCATCAAGGACCGAACGGTCGCCATGGCCGCCAACGTCAACTTTTTCCCGTATTTGGCCGAAGCGCCCGATTTTACAAATTGGGATATCGTCCAATATCCGAGCTATCCGGATAAGCCGAACGTGTACGGCATGTTCGATATGCATATAATCGGCATCAGCAATACGAGCAAGCATAAAGAAGACGCCATGAAAGTGCTGGAGGTCCTTTTCTCCGACGAAGTGCAAATGATCGCCACGAAGCAGACCGGCCGGATTTCCCTGTTGAGCGATACGAAATTCCAACAAGCTTTCGGCGCGGACATGCCGATTCTGAAAGGGAAAAACATCCAAAGCATCTTCAAAAGCAAGCCCGCCCCGGCGCCGCGTCTCTCGAAACACTATGGAAACGGCGGCACCAACGTGCGGAACAAATTCAACGACTACGTAGACGGGAAAATCGACCTGAACACCGCCATTCGAGAGGCGGACGAGTTGACCAACGCTTATATCAAAGCGCAGGAAGGAAAGTAACGGCCCTTCGAAGCGCGATGTGCCGGTCCCCGGGAGCGATCCCGGGGATTTTCGGTTCGATCGGACGGAACGACGGAGGCATTACTCGAAGTGAGTTCTTTCGTGTCCGCGCCGAACGTCCCCTCCCCCTCTCTCGCCCCGCCAGGCGGCTGCAACCGGACTATAACCGGAAAACCTCCGGCTAACTCGCTCTCCTTCAGGCGTCGTTTCGGTTTACCGGGAAAAGCTCCCGATAAAACGACGTCGTATCGATGAAAAGCGCGTTCCGGGCGAGATTATGGGGATGTTTTCCCGTTCATCTACTCGGAAGCGGGAATCTTCCGAAAATAGCGGGAGAATTTCCATCTCGTTTCTCGGTCCGCTGCCGATTGGCGCTCGGATTGCTGAAATGGTACGAGTCCGCCGTAAGCGAAATGCCGCGATATTCGCCGATCGCGCTTGTCCGATCGAAATGATAAAAAATCGTCTCGGGTCGGATATGTGATCCGGATCTAGGCCGGTTTTTGCCGTCCGAAGACCGAAAAAGAAAGCGGGGCATCGCCCCGCTTTCCGCGGTTTACATAAATTTGCGGTGATGCTTTTTCCCGTCGTACGTAAACAGCACGCTTTTGTCCTCGATGACCGTTTCCAGATGGACCGCGCGCCCCCACAGCTTATGGACGTACGGGAGCGTTCTCTCCAAATATTTCACGTCGAGCTCGATCCCTTCGTACGAATGCTTCAAGTACAGCTCGCCGCCGTTCGTATGGTTGCCGTCCTGGACGTAAATGACCGGGAAGCCGCCGTTGATGCGGGAATAGACGAGCTGATCGCGCACCGACTCCCACGCTTTGTCGGTAATTTTCCACTCCGGGCCTTTTTTCTCGAAAATGTACAAGTCCAAATCCTCGACGAGCTCCTTCGTCAAATAGTTGCGGATGAACGACGTGTCGGAGTCGAATTCGCGCACCTCGAATATTTTTTCTCTCCCGCGCCCCGGCTGGCGGCCGAACCGCCTCCGGTCCTCCTCGGACGGATCGTCCCACCGCTTCTCGATGTCCTCGAATATTTTCAGCCCCAAATAGTACGGGTTGAGGCTGTGCCGGGACGGCTGCACGACGCCGCTGTTCAGCTTGGCGTATTCGATCGTCTCCTCGCTCGTCAGATCGAGCTCCCGCACGATTCGCTGATGCCAATACGACGCCCAGCCTTCGTTCATGATTTTCGTTTCCATCTGCGGCCAAAAATAAAGCATCTCGTCGCGCAGCATCGTCATGATGTCGCGCTGCCACGGCTCGAGAATCGGGGAATGCTCCTCCAAAAAATAAAGCAGGTCTTTCTCCGGACGCGGCGGAAACTTTTTCGCCGGCGGCTCGGGTTCGGGCTTTTTGTCGGCTTCGTCCAGCTCCCACAAATCTTCGTAGCCGGTTTTCCCCTTCTTTTTCGTCAGCAGCTTCTCGCGCTCCTTCGCCTCGGCTTCCTGACGCTCCTTATCCCCGTAGAACGGTTTGACCAGAGTCGGATCGACGTGCTCCTGGATGGCGAGCACCGCGTCGAGAAACGTCTCGACCGCCTCCGTTCCGTGAACGAGCTCGTACTCGCGAATCCGCTCGGCCGTCGCCGACATGCTCTCGACCATGTTGCGGTTCGTTTTCGAGAAGCGGGCGTTGTTTTTGAAAAAGTCGCAGTGGGCGAGCACGTGTGCCACGATCAGCTTGTTCTGAATGAGCGAGTTGCCGTCGAGCAAAAACGCGTAGCAAGGGTTCGAGTTGATGACGAGCTCGTAAATTTTGCTCAGCCCGAAATCGTACTGCATTTTCATCCGGTGAAACGTTTTGCCGAAGCTCCAATGGCTGAAGCGGGTCGGCATCCCGTACGCGCCGAACGTGTAAATGATGTCGGCCGGGCATATTTCGTAGCGCATCGGGTAATAGTCGAGCCCGAACCCTTGGGCGATTTCCGATATTTCGTCGATCGCCCGCTCCAATTGCTTGATTTCGTCCGGTTGCATCCGTCACCCCTCCTCCTTCGACTTCGAGAAAAACGTCCGGAGCGCCTTGTACACTTCGCCCTTCTCGCGGATGACGCAGTGCTGGAAGCGGGGGTATTGGATATGGCGGTAGGCCGACATGAGCGTGCTGCTTCGGTTGTACTGGTTCACCTCGCCGTAGCCGAACATGTTGCACTTTTCGAGCAGCTTCTCGATCAGCTTGACGCAACGCTCGTTGTCGCTCGTCAAGTTGTCGCCGTCGGAGAAGTGGAACGGATAAATGTTGTAATGCGAAGACGGATAGCGCCGGTCGATAATGTCGAGCGCCTTCTGATAAGCCGACGAGCAGATCGTCCCGCCGCTTTCGCCTTTGGTGAAAAATTCTTCCTCGGTGACCTCCTTCGCCTCCGTATGGTGGGCGATAAAGACGATTTCGACTTTTTTATACTTCGTCCGCAGAAAGCGGGTCATCCAGAAAAAGAAGCTGCGGGCGATAAATTTTTCGAAGCTGCCCATCGATCCGGACGTGTCCATCATGGCGAGTATCAGCGCGTTCGATTGGGGAATGACGACTTCGTCCCACGTCTTGAACCGCAAATCGTCCGGGGAAATGTGATGGATGCCGGGCGTTCCAGCATTGGCGTTGCGGCGCAAATTTTCCAGAATCGTCCGTTTTTTGTCGATGTTGGACATGATCCCCTTCTTGCGAATGTCGTTGAACTGGATTTCCTGGATTTCCAGGTTGTCTTTCTGCTTTTGTTCCATATAGGGCAGCTCGAGCTCTTCGAACAGCATCGACTGCAGCTCCTCGAGGCTCACCTCGGCTTCGAAATAATCTTCGCCGGGCTGGTCGCCGGCCCCTTCGCCTTTACCGGGATTCGCCGCGGACGGATCGACGCCCAGCACGTCGCCGACCTGGCTGTCTCCGTCGCCCTGGCCGACATGCTTGCTTTTATTATGATTGAAGCGGAAGCGATATTCGTCGAGGCTGCGGATCGGAACTTTAATAATCTGCTTGTTGTGCGAGGTGACGATATTTTCTTCGGTAACGAGATCGGGCAAATTTTGTTTAATCGCTTCGCGTACTTTTTGCTGGTGGCGGGTTTGATCCTGATAGCCTTTGCGATGGAGCGACCAGTCCTCCCGGGACACGACAAACAGCGGCTTTGACATGATGCGGCACCTCCTGCTTAGGTTGATTCGTCTTCATTCGAATCGGCCCTGCGCGCTTATGGGCGCTGGCTTAAGACGATGGAAAAAATAGCTTGTTATCAATATATTCAACGAGCGGGGGGATATGTGAACGGGACGAGAGCAGTTTTTTCGCGGACATCGGACGGAAGATACGTTACTTGACGCGGCGTGTCAGTCCGGCGGGAAGGGCGGAACGGCCGGTCCGTTGATGATAGAATGGTAGAAAACAAGCGACGGCAAAGGATTTGCCATCTGAAAAGGAGGCGGTCGATTTGGTTGCATTTTTCTGATACAAATTGTATCATAAGCTTGTGCAAGGATACGGTTCCGCGTCGGTACATCGTCCAAGTTCGCCGCCGCATCATTGCGATCACAGGCCGCATGCACCGCGATTGCGAACGACTGCGGGACGCGGCTTCAACGGGAGATTGATACGATATGAATCGGAAGCGGATATGCATCGGCTTGGGGGTTGCGGCCGTCCTTCTGCTCGCGGGACTGAAGCTGTACGATTCGCTGGCGCCGTCGCGGCATTTTCGCGGCGATCGGCTGCCGGTGCTGGCGGCGCCCGCCCCGCCGGCCGCATCGCCGACGGTCGCGTCTCCGGCGCAGTCGGCCGAGGCCGGCGAAGCGCCGACGACGCCGGGTCCCGGCAGCGCCGAAGCCGAGGCCGAGGCCGAGGCCGGGTTCAACGTGCTGCTGCTCGGCATCGACAGCCGCGACAAGGAGGGGGCGGGACGTTCCGACGTCATGATCGTCGCCCATGTCGATCCGGACGAACGGTCGATCGGCCTCGTATCCGTCCCGAGAGATACGCGAGTCGCGCTGCCGGGCGTCGGACAGACGAAGCTGAATCACGCCTACTTCCTCGGCGAGCTGCGGGGCGGAGACGACGGAGGCGTGCGGGCTTCGATCGAGGCGGTCAGCCGGCTGCTGCAAATCCCGATCCATTTTTACGTAAAAACCGATTTTCGCGGCTTTGCGGACACAATCGACGCGATACAAGGCGTGGACGTGGAGCTGTCCGACGATATGCTGCTCAGCGGCACGGGTACGGTGCTGCGGAAAGGCGTCCGGCATTTGGACGGGGATACGGCGCTGCAATTCGTCAGGGAGCGCTATTCGCTCGCCGGCGGCGATTTCGACAGACAGGCCGACCAAGCGGCGCTGATCAAGGCGGTCGTCGCCAAAATGCTGTCCGGCGAACAGCTGGCGCGGCTGCCGGGCATCGTGAAAAAGGCGAAAGCGGAATTTGTGGAGACGAATTTATCCGCCGCCGACATCGCCAGTCTCGCTTTGTTGTTCAAAGACGCGGGCGATCTGAGCTTCCGTCACGCGACGCTGCCCGGCCGACCGGTTACGGAGGAGGACCCGCTGATCGGCTCCAAGCTTTGGTACTGGTCGGCGGACGCGGAGCAAGTCGCGGCGATTTCGCGCGACTATTTACGGTGACCGTTTGGCTTCGCCGCCCTGCGCCCGATTTTGACGGATGTTTGAACAAAATTTGAAAAAATGATGAACTTTGCTCCGAAATATGTTACAATTTTCGTAACAATCGATTTTGGGGCAGGAGCGTGTTCCTCATGAGTACGAAACAACTGGCGTTGAAACGGCAATCCGTCAAGGGCGGCAATCCGCTCGCTTCGTTTATGACCGCGGCCGCCTGGATTTCGCTCGCGATCGGACTGATTACTTGTTTGTTCGAGGTAAGCGATTTCTCGGATCGGAATTTGGGACTGATGGTCGGCGTGGGCTTTCTCGTCGGCAGCGTGCAAATTTATATGATCGGCGCGGCGATCCGGCTGTTTTCCCATAATAGAGCGAGGAACGAATAGTCCGTATTTGCGGCGACAGGCGATATAGATGAAGAGCGACGGGAAGCCTCGGGGCTTCTCTTTTTTTGTGTGTGGGGGTTCCTTATGGATGCCCGACCGGTGCTGCGGCATCGCAAGTGTTAGAGCGAAACGGAGATTGACCTTCGCAAGCGGGGTCAATCTTTTTTTGTCCCAATTCGAAAGCGCTATCTATCGCTTTGCAAACGCTGTCTCCCGGCATCTTGTCGAAACGTTGAACTTTATTTTACGGAAATAAGTCGTTTCGTTGACGCCTTTGTTAACTGTACGGAAGTTTCCGTTCGATTCTGTTATGGTAGTGTCAAGAGATGAAGGTTCTTCGAAAACAGGGAGATGGTAAGATGAAACAGAGCCGAATGGGCAAACGACTCCTATCCGCACTCATGCTTGCGGTCATCGCCGTCATGGCGTCGGGCTGCAGCGACAAGCTGATCGTGCTCGACCCGAAGGGACCGATCGGCGCGCAGCAGCGGGACTTGATTTTGATCTCGACGGCGCTTTGTCTGATCGTCGTCGTACCGGTGCTGATCATGACGTTCGTTATCGTCTGGCGGTACCGCGACAGCAAGTCCCGCAAAGCGAAATACAAGCCCGACTGGGAGCATAATACGAAGCTCGAAGCGATTTGGTGGGGCATTCCGATTTTGATTATCGTCGTGCTCGGCGCGATTACCGTCAAATATACCCATGCGCTGGAGCCTTCCAAGCCGATCGCTTCGGACAAAGAGCCGATCACGATTCAAGTGACGTCGCTCGACTGGAAATGGCTGTTCTACTATCCGGAGCAAGGAATCGCGACGGTCAACTACGTGCAGTTCCCGGAAGACGTGCCGATCAAATTTATGCTGACGTCGGACGCGCCGATGAACTCGTTCTGGATTCCGCAGCTCGGCGGACAAATTTACACGATGTCCGGCATGGCGATGACGCTCCATCTGCAAGCCGACGAACCGGGGAAATATTTCGGCTCGGGCGCCAACTTCAGCGGCAAAGATTTCGCCAGCATGCGGTTTACGGCGGAGGCGACGTCGCGCGATCAGTTCGACCGATGGGTCGCCGATATCAAGAGCACGAAGCCCGCGCTCACCGAGGAAGGCTACCGGCAGCTCGCGTCGCCCGGCGTGTCGGACGTGCTCAGCTACTCGTCGTTTCCGAAAGGGCTGTTCGAGCAAACCGTTACGAAATACGCGGCGGGCCATAATCACGGCGGCTCGCATTCGGGATCGCAGCCGGCCGAACCGAAAGCCGGCGGCCATGGAGGGCACGGACAAACCGTAACGGACGCGAAGAGCGCAATCAAAGAGAAGGAGGGACAAAGCCATGTGGGACAGCATTAAAACGTTCGCTTCCGAATTTTTCGTCACCGGCGATCCGCTCATTTACGGCGCGGATGTGGCTATTGCCCTTACGCTCGCCGCGGTCGTGTTCGTCTTGTCCTATTTCAAAAAATGGAAATGGCTGTGGACCGAATGGCTGACGACGGTCGACCATAAGCGGATCGGCATCATGTACGTCATCGCCTCGCTGCTGATGATGTTCCGGGGCGGCATGGACGCGCTGCTCATGCGGACGCAGCTGGCCGTTCCCGACAATCAGTTTTTGTCGCCGGAGCATTACAACGCGATCTTTACGACGCACGGCGTCATCATGATTTTGTTCATGGCGATGCCGCTCATGTTCGGCTTGTTCAACCTGGTCGTGCCGCTGCAGATCGGCGCGCGCGACGTCGCGTTCCCGTTCCTGAACTCGCTCAGCTTCTGGCTGTTTTTCTGGGGCGCGATGCTGTTCAACCTGTCGTTCGTCATCGGCGGCTCGCCGGACGCGGGCTGGCTCGCGTATCCGCCGCTCTCGGAGCTGTCGCACAGTCCCGGAGTCGGGCAAAACTTCTATATATGGGGCATTCAAATATCCGGGATCGGGAGCCTCATGACCGGGATCAACTTTATCGTCACCATTTTGAAAATGCGCGCGCCGGGCATGAAGCTGATGCAGATGCCGATGTTTTCGTGGTCGGTGCTGTCGAGCAGCCTGACGATCATTCTCGCCTTCCCGATTTTGACCGTGACGCTGTTCCTGCTTTGGCTGGACCGGTTCATGGGGGCGCATTTCTTCACGCTGGACGGCGGCGGCAACCCGATGATGTACATCAACCTCATCTGGATGTGGGGCCACCCCGAAGTGTATATCGTTATATTGCCCGCCTTCGGCATTTTTTCCGAAGTGACGGCAACTTTTGCGAAAAAGCGGCTGTTCGGCTACAAATCGATGGTGTTCGCCCTGATGAGCATCAGCGTCGTTTCGTTTTTCACGTGGGCGCACCACTTCTTCACGATGGGCTCCGGCGCGAACGTCAACGCCTTTTTCGCCGTATCGACGATGATTATCGCGATTCCGACCGGCGTGAAGGTGTTCAACTGGCTGTTCACGATGTTCCGCGGCAAAATTACGTTCAAAACGCCGATGATGTGGTCGGTCGCCTTCATTCCTTGCTTCGTCGTCGGGGGGATGACCGGGGTGCTGCTGTCGGTTGCGCCGGCCGACTTCCAGTTCCATAACAGCTACTTCCTGATCGCGCACTTTCATCAAGTGCTGATCGGCGGCGTCGTATTCGGCTATTTCGCGGGCTTGTATTACTGGTGGCCGAAGGTGACCGGCTTCATGCTGCACGAAGGGCTCGGCAAATGGGCGTTCTGGCTGTGGAACATCGGCTTCTACGTCTGCTTCATGCCGCAATACGTGCTCGGCCTGATGGGGATGACCCGCCGGGTCAACGCATACGGCTGGGATCGCGGCTGGTGGGAGCTCAACCTCGTGTCGACGATCGGCGGCTTCCTGATGGGTCTCGCGTTTTTGTTCCAAGTTTGGCAAATCGTGCACAGCATGAAGTTTATGCAAAAAGCTCCGGCCGACCCGTGGGGCGGACGGACGCTCGAATGGTCGATTCCTTCGCCGGCTCCGGCTTACAACTTCGCCACTTTGCCGGTCGTCCATTCGCGGGACGCCTGGTGGGAGGAAAAGCTGCAGCGGGAAAAAGGCGTGCCGCCGGCTCCCGCGCCGAAGATCGAGCCGATTCATATGCCGGGCAATTCCGGAATCGCGTTTATCAAATCGTTTTGCTGGTTCGTCGCCGGCTTCGGCTTCGTGTTCAATTGGCTGTGGATGGCGATACCGGGCATGATCGGCGTGGCGGTTTGCATGCTGATCCATTCGTTTACCTATAATAACGAGTACTACATTCCGGCGGAAGAAGTGATCCGGACGGAAGCCGAGATGAGGGGGACGGTCTGATGGCAAACGCGGCAAGTCACAAACACGCACATTCCACGGTGGCCCCGGATCATCACGGTCATTCGGACGGCCATCACGAGCATCACGATCAGGAGTCGCTTCGGCAATTCGGCTTCTGGCTGTTCCTGATTACGGACTGTATTTTATTCGGCACGCTGTTTGCCACCTATGTGGTGCTTCACGGCAATACGAGCGGCGGTCCTATGGCGAAAGAGCTGTTCGAAATGCCCGGCATTATCGCCGAAACGTTCATCCTGCTCACCAGCTCGTTTACGAGCGGTCTCGCGGTGCTGGCGATGAACAAAGGCGACAAAAAAGGGCTGATCGGCTGGCTCGTCGTCACGGCGGCGCTCGGCATCGCCTTCGTCACGCTTGAAGTGGCCGAATTCGTCAAGCTTGTTCACGAAGGGGCGACGATCGGCACGAGCGCGTTTTTGTCCGCATTCTTTACATTGGTCGGCGCGCACGGCCTGCACGTCTCGATCGGCATCGTCTGGATGATCGCGATCATGCTGCAATTGGGCAAGTACGGCATCACCTCGGTGACCCGGCGCAAAGTGAACGTGATCAGCCTGTACTGGCATTTTCTCGACGTCGTCTGGATTTTCGTCTTCACGATCGTCTACTTGATGGGGGTGATGTAAGATGGCGCAGCATTCCGCCCATACCGGCAGCCACGGCGGCCACGGGGGTCACTCGGATTCGTCCCAAAGCCACGAAGCGCACGGCTCGTTCAAGTCTTACCTCATCGGCTTTTTGCTGTCGATCGTTCTGACGATCATTCCGCTCGTCGTCGTGCTGAACGGGTGGATGACCGGTACCGGAGCGATGGTCGTCATGCTCGGCTCGGCCGTTCTGCAGTTCGTCGTGCAGCTCGTGTTCTTCATGCATTTGCGGGAGGAGAAAAAACCGCGCTGGAACTTGATGGCGCTCATTCTCGGCCTGCTCATCCTGCTGACGATCGTCATCGGCTCGATCTGGATTATGACCTACAATCAGGTTGCGCATTAAGTGGAACAATTATAGATTTGCGGCAAAAGGAACACCCCGCGACAGCCAAATTGCTGTTGCGGGGTGTTTTCGTTAGTTGCGATAAGCTTTCTATTAATCGATCAGGCTCGTATGCTGCAGCAATCTTCTCATCAACGCGGCCGTTTCCGCGCGCGTCATGTTGTCTTGCGGGTTCAACAGCATTCCGCTGCCGCCTTCGACGATGCCGGCCGCAACCATCCGGGCGACTACTTCTTTCGCCCAGGACGAGATTTCCGCCGTGTCGCCGTAAGGGGCGAGCGCCGCGTCGATTTGCGCCTGAGACATCGGCTGCTGCTGCGGGTTAACCAGGTTGTACGCGCGGCCGATCATGGCGATGCCTTGCTCTCTCGTAATTTCTTGACCGCCGCGGAACAAGCCGTCTTCGTAGCCGAGCACGATGCCGAAGTCGCTGGCGATCTTGACTGCGTCATGATACCAGGCCGCTCTCGAAACGTCGCCGAACGAGCTGGCCGGAACGTTTTGCTGCAGCAAGCCCATGCCTGCCGCAACGATCGCAGCGAACTCGGAACGGTTCACGTTGCGATCCGGCGAGAACGTATTGTTGCCGGTGCCTTGCAAATCGAGTCTTGCGGCGATATCGTTAACTGCGTCTTTCGCCCAATGGCTTCTCACGTCGTCGAAATCTTGCGGATTCCAGATCACCGAGTACGTGCCGCTGCTCCGCAAATCGTTGATCATTGCGAAGTAACGATTGTCGATTTTCGTTACGACGGTCGGCACGTGGAAAATCGTACCGTCCGGATTGACGATAACGCCGGTCGTAATGCGATTCGGATCGACTCCTTCGGGAAGAGCGATATATCTTGGCGCATATCCGTTCAGAAGATCCGGTTCGACCGTTTGTCCCTTATGGGTGAACGACAGGTTCAGCTCGACTGCGTCGACCAGAAGCTCGTAGCCTTGCGCCGCCGCCGCTTTCTTGGCGCTGTCGGTCAGCGCTTGAGGCGCGCGCTGAATGTCTACGTTAACCTCGATATCGGCGAGTGCCGGGTTGTTGTACTGCCGCGCAATTTGGTTCAGGTCGAGATGGCCGCCCGGAACCGGGTAAATCGCCAGCAAGTTGCCGACCTCCAGCGTCGAGCCGTTATCGGTCAATTGCTTCACTTTGTCTGCCGTCAAGCCTTTCAAGGAAACGTCGTTTTGATTCGGAACTTGAACGGACAGTTTTTCGTTTTTGTTCTTCAACAGCTCGTCGAGACGGGCCGGATCGATTTGCGCCACAGTTCCCGAGCCGCTTTCCTTAGCGGTTGCGAACGGAGCGGTGCTTCCGTTTTTCGTGCCAAGGTCGGTGCCTGCAGGTGCCGGTGCAGGCGCTGCTCCGCCGCCTCCGACATTCGACGTGGAAGAACGTTTCGTTACGGTAACTTTGTATTCGCGAACTTCGCCGAAGCGATCCGTTACTTTTACGACGAATGTATTCAATCCAACATAAAGTGCAGTGGCGGAAGTTTTATCTCCGTTTTTGATCGGCGTAAATGCGCCGCCATTAACGCTGAATTCAATTTTTGCCGCCGGATCGATCGTTACTGGCGTCCAGGCCAGTTCAGATAAACCGTAAGGAACGGTCATTGTATAATTCGGAGAATTCGTATCGAACGCCGTCTCCAGACTGTAAGCGGAAGGCGTCAGCGAAACGAGTTTGTTCGTTGCGCGTATAACGGTTACGACGTATTGATCCAGCAAAGCCGGAGGAACGTCGTTGCTGTATACGCTGGTTACAACGGTGTTGATTCCTTCTACGAGCGGCAGGTTGTCCCAACCGCCGTTAGCGTTATCGATTTCAACGCCGTTCAAATTCACTTTAATGGTCGTATTGCCGCTGTTCAACGCTTGCGGCGCGATTTTGATCTTGTCCGTAGCGTTCGGGACAACAGCTTCGTAGCCGCTGTTTACGTCGGTATGGAACACAGGCACCAAATTAAGCGGACCGTTAGCGTCGGACAAACCAAGATCGCCGACCTTCCCGCTCAGTACAGGAAGCTGCCCTGCAGTGATATTGCCGAGCTTGTTATTCGGGTTTCCGGCTTGGGCCACATTGCCGTTGCTTGCCGCATAAGCGAGCTGCTGTCCATCCTTGTAAGGCTCTTCCAATTGTACGATGACTTCGTCGCCGTTTACGCCGACAAGTGTGACCGGCTTTCCGCCAACCGTCAGTCCGGCAAGATTCAACGGCTCGCTTGCGACGTTTTTGTTAAACTTAAGCTTCAATTGCGAAGTTTCCGGATACATGGTCGATACATGGATCAGTTTCAACGGCACAACGTTATTCACCGGTGTAATACCGGACTGATCGTTCTCATTGATCGGCACCAGCTTAACGGACGGATCGGCCGCAAGCTCCACGTTGCTCGGCGAATTGTCGTCATAGACGACCGTCAAGCTTCCTGCGCCGACCGGCTGTTCCAGCTTGGCAATGACAACATTGTTTTGAACCGTTGCTCCGATAACCTTTTGCCCGTTGATCTTCATTCCGGTCAAATCAATGGTCGTGCCGACCGGCAGGTTGAAAGTAAGCTTGGCCGTATCGGGCGTGCTTTCATCTACTTCGACTTTTACGAGTTCCAACGTTTGCAGCTTGACATTAACCTTATATTCGCGAACTTCGCCTTTGCGATCAGTTACTTTTACGATAAAGCTGTTAAGACCGACATTGAGTGCAAAATTGCCGGTTTTATTGCCGCTTGCAACCGAAGTGAAGGCTCCGCCGTTAACGCTCACTTCAATGGTCGCTTGAGGGTCGAGCGCAACTGGAGTCCAGGCCAGTTCGTTTTGACTAAATGGAACGGACATCGAGTAAACGAGCGTATTCGTATCAAACGCCGTCTCCAGACTGTAAGCGGAAGGCGTCAGCGAAACGAGTTTGTTCGTTGCGCGTATAACGGTTACGACGTATTGATCCAGCAAAGCCGGAGGAACGTCGTTGCTGTATACGCTGGTTACAACGGTGTTGATTCCTTCTACGAGCGGCAGGTTGTCCCAACCGCCGTTAGCGTTATCGATTTCAACGCCGTTCAAATTCACTTTAATGGTCGTATTGCCGCTGTTCAACGCTTGCGGCGCGATTTTGATCTTGTCCGTAGCGTTCGGGACAACAGCTTCGTAGCCGCTGTTTACGTCGGTATGGAACACAGGCACCAAATTAAGCGGACCGTTAGCGTCGGACAAACCAAGATCGCCGACCTTCCCGCTCAGTACAGGAAGCTGCCCTGCAGTGATATTGCCGAGCTTGTTATTCGGGTTTCCGGCTTGGGCCACATTGCCGTTGCTTGCCGCATAGGCGAGCTGCTGTCCATCCTTGTAAGGCTCTTCCAATTGTACGATGACTTCGTCGCCGTTTACGCCGACAAGTGTGACCGGCTTTCCGCCAACCGTCAGTCCGGCAAGATTCAACGGCTCGCTTGCGACGTTTTTGTTAAACTTAAGCTTCAATTGCGAAGTTTCCGGATACATGGTCGATACATGGATCAGTTTCAACGGCACAACGTTATTCACCGGTGTAATACCGGACTGATCGTTCTCATTGATCGGCACCAGCTTAACGGACGGATCGGCCGCAAGCTCCACGTTGCTCGGCGAATTGTCGTCATAGACGACCGTCAAGCTTCCTGCGCCGACCGGCTGTTCCAGCTTGGCAATGACAACATTGTTTTGAACCGTTGCTCCGATAACCTTTTGCCCGTTGATCTTCATTCCGGTCAAATCAATGGTCGTGCCGACCGGCAGGTTGAAAGTAAGCTTGGCCGTATCGGGCGTGCTTTCATCTACTTCGACTTTTACGAGTTCCAACGTTTGCAGCTTGACGGTAACCGTACCCGTAGCCGTTTGCCCGATGTTGTCGCGTGCCGTAATCGTTATCGGTCTGTCCTTATTGACCAGCGGATTCGGGAAAGGACTGACCGAATACTGAACCAGGCGCGCTACAGCTTGCGCTACATTGTCATTCACAGTTCTGCTTGCTATACGGACGTTATCGATATAGAGCGATGCTCCGACCTGTTTACCACCCGTACGATCAAACGAACCAGCAACAAAGCGGAATTGATACGTTCCATCTGCCGGGATGACACCGGCAGCGGTAGTCCAAGGCTGATCTTTGCCGCGTCCGTACAGTATTTCCGTATGTTCGTTTGTGGCTGTATTTACTAAAAAGCCGTAAATCTCATAATCATCCCCGCCATTTGCCGCTTTCCAATCGAAGGCAAGCGAATCGCCACCCTGCGCTGCGAATGGTTCACTAATGGCTTCTGGACCAAAAATGGTACCGTAAGAGATTGGATTTTTATCGCCTGTTACCCCATCACTGACAGTTCCCGTAAAGGCCAATCGTAGAGATTTGATGCCATTGGTGTTGTCGATACCTGTACTGGTGAATGAGGGAGTACCTTTTGGTGATCTTTCCACTCCTTCATAACCCCATGCATCATGGTATTTTTTTCTCTCAGAATCGTAGATTGTGGGGTTATAGTTAAAGTCTGTCGTAAACGAGTAAGGTAAATCGTTCTGTTGTGTTACAGGGTTATACACCGCACCTGATACAGTGTAAGGAGGACCCGAAGTGGTAATGGAAACGACCTTGCCTTGCGTTTTACTAGCATAAGTACCCAAAGTAACTGTATTATTATGAATCGTCCATTTATCGATGATGATACCGCTACCCTGATCGAAATTCCCATTTGGAATCGGAATGGAATAATCGAAATCAATCTGTAATTCATTTCCGTTTTGCCCGTTAAGGGATGCATTAACCGAGCCGATCTTATTTGCGACTGATCCGTCGCCGAGGTAAATATCCGTTCCGACTACCGAAACGGCGCCCGGGGCAGTCTCGGCATGAGCCGAAGTTTTTAAGGATAACGTTTCGTTTGCCGTTGCGTTGTCCAGCTTGAAATTGATGCTACCGACACCAAAGCCATTGCCTCCGTTAATAACGAGATCCGGCGATACCGGAACCGGTGCGCTGCCATGCGTAAAGGTCACAGTTGGCGACGATACGGAAATTGCCGGAGCTGCCGACGCGATCCCCGAGAAAGCGGAGAACAGCATGGCCGCTGAGGCGAGCACCGTTGTGCCGAATTTAAAACGCTTCACTTTGCCTTCTCCCCAATTCCACATAAAATGGGCCGCTTGCGCATAGCGCCGCGACGTCTTTCTAGACTTGCCGTCGTATGTACTTCGTTTTGCCTATTCGAGAACTCTGCCTGGTCGGATGGACCTAAGGAAAACCGACTAGTCGATTCTCGTCATCACCCCTCCTTTTTTCGACAAAATTTTCCATCGCCCCGAAGCAATTGCTTGTCCCCGCACGTGAAACAGCAGAGAGCTACTGCGCTTCTGCTGCAAGGCAACGTATCCTACCGAAGGAGTATACAAAAATAATCTGTACAAAATCTGAACAAAATCTGAAAAAAGAACCGGGAGACAATTTGCCGAATATTGTCGACCAAATTTGGGGGATAATGGAATAAAAAGCGACAGACAAACCGCATACATTTTGGTTTAAGGAAAGGGATACTGAACCTCTCATTTTTGCCAAAAACGGGATCCGTCTCGGTCGATGCGGGATGGAACGAATCGTAGTATGCTTATCGGCGGAAAAACGATCGTTTTTCCAGGCTAACGAATCCGGAAATCGCTATCCAGCCGAAAAGGGGAGAAATCGATCCGATTTGCCGGCAATAGCGTTACTGGAGTCCGCAAGCAAATTCAACCCCTCGCATTCAGCTCCGATAACGATTGCTCGGTTCGTTAGCCGATGTCCGAAATCCGGAAGAAACGATGGGAGTGAAATCAGCTCACAGGAGGTCAAGGGGAAATGGGGCACGGGGGACGAACTGGAAAACCTCCAGTTATCTCGATCTCCTATAGGCGTCGTTTCGAATAACCGGGAAAAACATCCCCACGACGGCGCAGAAGCATCGGACCGGCCGGCAGAAGCTTGCCGCCGCCAAGCAACAAAGCTCCGGCTAAAATGGCGCCATATCGGCGATAGGCACGGCATGGACGAACGGATCGGGACGTTTTCCCGTTGTTTTTTCCCGTTGGTTTGCCCGGAAACGGGAAACGGCCGAAAATAGCGGGAACATTTCCAGTTCGTTTCCCGCTCCGTTGCCGTTTCGGCGCGCAAAAAGGTTCGGATTGCGCATAAAAGAACCGTCCGGCGTAATACCGGACGGTTTTTCATAACCAAGCGTCATTTCCTATGCCGTAGGCTCCCGCCTACTCGATCTTCAACCCCAAACTGCTGTCCCCGATCGTGACGTACTCCATGCCGTCCGCCTTGCCGAAGCGCACGTCCGCCACGATGACGTTGTCGCGCAGCACATGGTCGAACCGGTCGATGGCCGCTTTCAGCGGACCGTCCGCGTCGAGCGTCAGGTTGACGCGCTTCTCGACGGGCAGGTCGAGCTTTTTGCGGTAGTCCTGGATCGCGCGGACGACTTCGCGAACGACGCCTTCCTGCTCGAGCTCTTCGGTAATCGTCGTGTTCAGGGCGACCGTGATCCGGTTGCCGGACGCCGAAGCGAAGCCCGCTTTCGCCTGCTTCTCGACGAGCAGCTCGTCGATCGGAATGTGCAGCGATTCGCCGTCCGCCGTCATGTCGAGGAAGCCGTCGTCCACGACCCGCTTCGTCTCGGCCGCCGGCATCTGCTTCAGGTGCGCCTGAATCGGGCCGACGAATTTGCCGTATTTTTTGCCCGCCACTTTCAAATTCAGCTTGAGGGTGAAATCGACGAAGCCGCCGTCGCCTTGCTCCACGCGAATGTGCTTGACGTTGACCTCGTCCTTGATGATCGATTCGAACCGGGCCAGGTCGAACTCGCGGTCGAGCGACACGATCAGCTCGGAAAGCGGCTGGCGCGTCTTGATCGCCGCGTCGTTGCGGATGGTGCGCGCCAGTTCGACGATTTGCCGGGCGGTCTCCATCTCTTTCTCCAGCTGCGCGTCGATCTTCGCTTCGTCCGCCTTCGGATAATCGGCGAGATGAACGCTGCCCGCTCCGCCCAAGTTGCCGTACAAGTCCTCGGCGATCAGCGGCGCGTACGGCGCGATCATGAGCGCCAGCGTCTGCAGCACTTCGCCGAGCGTCTGGTAGGCGGACACTTTGTCCGCGGTCATCGCTCCGCCCCAGAACCGGTCGCGCGAGCGGCGGATGTACCAGTTGCTCATCTCTTCGACGAACGATTCGATCTGCTTCGCCGGATTGAGGAAATCGTACTGCTCGAGCCCTTTCTCCACCTGACGCAGCGTCGAGTGCAGGCGGGACAAAATCCAGCGGTCCAGCTCGTTGTCGGAAACGCGCGGCGCATGCTCCTCCGGCTTGTAGCCGTCGATGTTCGCGTACAGCGCGTAAAACGCGTGCGCGTTGTGGATCGTGTCGATCACCTTCGACTTCGCTTCGGACACGATCTGCTTCGAAAACCGTTTGCTGTTCCACGGCGCGCTGTCGGCCAGCAGCGACCAGCGGAACGCGTCGGTGCCGAACTGTTCGATAATGTCCCACGGATCGATGACGTTGCCCTTGCTCTTGGACATTTTCTGCCCCTGCTCGTCGAGCACGTGGCCGGTCGATACGACCGCCTTGTATGGCGACCGGCCGTTATACAGCGTCGAAACGGCCAGCAGGCTGAAAAACCAGCCGCGCGTCTGGTCGATCCCTTCGCAAATGATGTCCGCCGGATATTGCTCGCGGAACGTCTTCTCGCAGCCGAACGGATGATGGTATTGGGCGAACGGCATCGAGCCGCTGTCGAACCAGACGTCGATCACTTCCGACGTCCGTTCCATCGTGCCGCCGCACGAGCAGCGCAGCTTCACGCCGTCGACGTACGGCTTGTGCAGCTCGAGGTTCGGATCGAGCGGCTGAATCGACTTCGCCTGCAGCTCCTCGCGGCTGCCCGGCGCGTATTCCGAACCGCAATCGCCGCAAATCCATACGTTGAGCGGCGTCCCCCAATACCGGTTGCGGCTGATGTTCCAGTCGACGAGCTCCTCGAGGAATTTGCCGAACCGTCCTTCGCGAAGATGGGACGGATACCAGTCGATGTTGTTGTTGTTGTCGATGAGCTGCTGCTTGACCGCGGTCGTCCGGATAAACCAGCTTTCCATCGCGTAGTAGAGCAGCGGCGATTTGCAGCGCCAGCAGAACGGATAGCTGTGCTCGTACCGTTCCTTGGCGTGCAGCAGGCCGCGCTCGGACAAGCTTTTGACGATATCGACGTCGCAATCTTTGACGAACCGGCCGGCGAACTCGGTCACCTGGTCGGTATATTTGCCGGCCAGGTCGACGACGCTGACGAAATCGATGCCGTGCTGGCGGGTCGTCTTGTAGTCGTCTTCGCCGTGCGCCGGAGCCATATGCACGATGCCGGTACCGCTCGTATCGCTGACGAAATCGGCCGCGACGACGATATGGCCTTTGCCGGTCGGCTTCACGTAGCCGAACGGAGGATGGTACGAAGCGCCGGCGAATTCCGCGCCTTTATGGACGGACAACGTTTCGTAGCCTTCCTTCAGCACTTTGTCCGCCAAACTTTTCGCCACGATGAGCACTTCGCCGTCCTGCTTCGCCTTGATGTAATCGATGTCCGGTCCGACCGCCAGCGCGATGTTGGCCGGCAGCGTCCACGGCGTCGTCGTCCAGGCGAGGAACGATTCGTCGGCGGTTTTGCTTCGGAACTTGACGGTGGCGCTCAAATCTTTGACGTCCTCGTAGCCCTGCGCGACTTCGTGCGAGCTGAGCGTCGTTTGGCAGCAAGGGCAATACGGACTGACGCGATGCCCTTTGTACAGCAGCCCTTTTTTGTGAATGTCGGACAAAATATGCCAGACGCTCTCGATGTAATCGTTCGTCAGCGTCACGTACGGATCGTCCATGTCGGTCCAGTAGGCGATCGCTTCCGTCAGCTCGCGCCATTGCCGCTCATATTCGAACACGCTCGCCTTGCACGCCTCGACGAATTCGGCGACGCCGTATTTCTCGATTTCCTGCTTGCCGGAAATGCCGAGCTGCTTCTCGACGCCCAGCTCGACCGGCAGGCCGTGCGTATCCCAGCCGGCTTTGCGCACGACGCGGTAGCCGGACATCGTTTTGTAACGGCAGATGAAGTCTTTGATGACGCGACCGAGCACGTGGCCGATATGCGGCTTGCCGTTGGCGGTCGGCGGGCCTTCGTAGAAGACGAAGTTCGGCCTGCCTTCGCGGTTTTCGATCGACCGGCGGAACGTGTCCTGTTCCTTCCATTGCCCGAGGACGCGCAGCTCGCGGGCTCTCGGCTTTTCTTTGACGTCTACTTTTCTCACCTTGGATTCAACCTTTCTTTGATATGAATAAACAAAAAAATCCCGCCCCGTAAGGGACGAGATTAGCTCTCGCGATACCACCCTTGTTCCGCCGGCGCATCCGAATCGACGGAATTGCCGCGGCACCTCAGTCACGTACAACCATACGCGCCCCTTGTAACGGCGGGAGCCCGGGACGGCTTACTGGCAAACTTCGGCCATCCTTCTCGGAGATGATTTCCGTCTGCTTCTCGAACATCGGCTTTCAGCGCGCGGCCGACTCTCTGGGGATCAAGCAGGCTGACGTACTTGTTCTCGTCAACGAATGTAAACGACGTATTGAATTTACATCCATTTATACACCAACCGCGAGCGAAAGTCAATGTTCGCGTCGCCCGGGCCGCGCCCAAAGAAGCCGAGCCCTAATTCCCGGACTTCACGGCGACAGTGCCGAGCGCGTACCGGCCGTCGCTCCGTTTCCCGTCATTGGCGAATTCGATCCCGGGCTTGCCGGTCTGCGGGTCCAAAACGGCCGCAAGCACGGTGTACGTTCCGGCGGGCAGCTGCTTCGGCAGCGGAAGCGGGTAAGACACTTGATGCT
The DNA here is from genome assembly GCF_036577625.1 of Paenibacillus sp. GYB003. Lineage (NCBI taxonomy): Bacteria > Bacillati > Bacillota > Bacilli > Caryophanales > Paenibacillaceae > Paenibacillus > Paenibacillus sp. GYB003. The sequence goes on from NZ_JARBDC010000015.1 coordinate 26,646, forward strand.
CCCCGGGAAGCCATTCGCGAATATCGACGGTCGTCCGGACGGACGTCGCGACCGAACCGTCCGCGCTAGCAAGCGAAAGCTCCAGCGGCCATTCGAAGTAGAAGGGGGCTGCCCCCCGGTTCGTGATCCGCATCGAGACGTCCAGGCTTTTGCCGGCGACGGCCGTCTTCGGATGCGTCTCCTCGTTGATGACGAAGCGATAGCCGATCGTCTTCAAAAATCGGTCGATATTCGGCTGCAAAGCCCGATTCGTCTCCTTGTACGGAGCGCTCGGTCCCATCCAGGTGACGTGCGTGAGCGCGGCTTGCCGCAGCGTTTCCTCGATATTGTGATCGTCGAAGTAATTCGCGCCCGTGGCGAATTCGCCGCCGCTCGGGGCCTTCGTCCAAAAGTCCGGCATGGCCGGCTCCGGTTCCCCCGTCAGCCACGACGTATAGCCTTCGGTATACCATTTCAGAAACCCTTCGATCGTCGATTTTCGTTTTCCGAACGCGTCGTTAAACAGTCCCATGCCGTTGACGCGGGCGATTTCATGGGGACGTCTCATGAGCAGATGCTTGTCCGGAAACGAGCGGACGTAATGGTTCGCGTATTGATCCGTAATGTCCCGTTTCGGAAAAGGAATGTAATGCCGTTCGTCGTCGCTCGTATGCCATTCTCCCCAATGGCCGACGCTGCCGAGCTGAATGTACGCGATTAGCGGATCGTCGTTGAACCGCTTCCCGAGGGCGGCCAGCAGCCGCTCGTGATTTTCGATGAGTGCCGGATGGCCGTAGTCCGGGCTGAAGCCTTTGCCGTAATCGCCGTCGTACCAGGTCCCTTTGCGGTCGATTTCCTCGTAAAGCCAATCGGGGATATCCATGTGCGTTTCCTCGCGGGGATAATCGAGAATGACCCGAAGGACGAGGTGGACGCCGCGGCTTCTCCATAAAGATACGTTAAATTTTTGTTCAAAATTGTCGAAGGCGTAGGAGCCTTTCTTCGGCTCGATTTCCCGCCACGTCAAATTGACGTGGGCGAGTCGAAACGGCTGCTTGGCGTCGGTGTATTTGGCGTCGACCGCGAAGCCCATGAACGGGTTGGCCAGCACCTGGTCCGTTTCGGCCGGCATGTAGGAGACGCGGCTGTTTTTGGCGTCGGCCAGCAGGTCGTAGGCGAATCGGCCGGATAAAGCGGCGGCTGCGAGGACCGCAAAGAAAAGAAGGCTGCGATAAATGCGTTGTCGGTTCATAATCGTTGTCCTTTCGGTTTCTGAAAACGTTCGAAGGCGTGTTGTCGACCATTATATCTCGGTATCGCGTTAAATTCCAGAGAGCGTTTTCGATAAAATACGAGTTATTTTGTTCAGTTTTTGTATAGACGACTGTCTTACGATATCGAAAGCATCCGGGTACGGACCAGTTCAGATTATCGGGAAAGGCGAGGAAAGCCATGCGAGTTTTAGTCACAGGCGGCTACGGATTTATAGGTTCGTTCGTGGCCGAGCGATTTTATAAAGAAGGCTACGAGGTTTCCATCATCGACAGCCTGGCGACCGGCAGCAAGCGAAACATCGGGTTCAAACACAAAAGCTACACGCATAACGTGGAGGACCGCAAGTGCGAAGAAATTTTTCGCAGCTCCCGGTTCGACGTCGTCGTTCATTTGGCCGCTCAGGTCAGTGTGGGCACCTCGGTCGACGATCCGCGGCTCGACACGAAGTCGAACGTTCTGGGATTATCGAACATTTTGTCGCTGTCGCAAAAGTACGGCGTCAAAAAGCTCATATTCGCTTCATCGGCGGCGGTTTACGGTCAGAACGACCGGATGCCTCTCTCGGAGGAAGAGCAATGCGAGCCGATTTCGCCGTACGGGCTGAACAAATGGATCGGGGAAACGTACTGTCGGAAATGGCAGGAAATATACGGGCTGGAGACGATCTGCTTCCGGTTCTCCAACGTGTACGGGCCGCGGCAAGGAAACGGGGGAGAAGGCGGGGTCGTTTCGATTTTCACCGAAAGAGCTCTTTCGGCGAAGGAATTGACCGTTTACGGGGACGGCGGCCAGACCCGCGATTTCATCTATGTGGAGGATGTGGCCGACGCCATCTACCGCGCTTCGTACTCGAGCTTGACCGGCGTGTACAACTTGTCCAGCAATACCGAGACGAGCGTGAACGATCTGGTCGATACGCTGCAATCGATTCGCGGGGATTTGTCCGTAACGTATAAGGACAGCCGCCCCGGGGACATTTACCGGTCGAGGCTCGACAACGCGAAAATAAGAAAAGACCTCGATTGGGCGCCGAAATATTCGTTCCAGGAAGGGCTTCGCAAAACGTACGATTGGTTCGCCGCAAACCGTTCGCCGGAGGCGGGAACGAATCCGAAACCGAAGCCGTTCGCGTCGTCCGCGTTCGGGAAGTGGGCCCAAACGGCGAAGCCGTACGCCGAAAACGCGCTGGCGTTCGGGCTGACCGCGTGGATTACGCTGTCGCTTCGGGATACGATGTACGATCTGGTCGATTTCCGGCTCATTTATATCATTTTGCTCGGCATCATATACGGGAATCGGCAGTCGATCATCGCGGTCGCGCTATCCGTTTCGCTGTTCGTCTACGAGCAGCTGGCATACGGGCGCGAGCTCATTTCGCTGCTGCAGGATCCCGACTTTTATTTTTACACCGCCGTTTATTTGTTCATCGGCCTCGTCGTGGGCTATGCGATCGATCTCAAAAACGCGGCGGTTCAAGCGATCAAGTCGGAGAAGGAAACGCTGGAAGAAAAATACGCCTTTTTGACCGGCGTCTACAACGATACGCGCGAAGTCAAAGAGCAGCTACAGCATCAAGTGATGAACAGCGCCGACAGCTTCGGCAAAATTCACGCCGTCACGAAGGAATTGGAAAGTTTGGAGCCGGAAAAAATTTTCGCCTCGACCGTGGGCGTTCTCGAATCGGTGATGCGGGCGGACGTCGTCTCGATTTACAGCGTCAACAAATACAAAACGTATTTGCGCCTCGTGTCCCGGTCGGACGCCGCAGGCGCCGATACGGCCAAGTCGATTAAAGTGGAGGACGTGCCGTACGTCCGCCAGGTCGTTCTCGAGCAAAAGCTGTTTGTGAATAAAGAGCTTCAGGGCGACGCGCCGCTTATGGCCGCGCCGGTGATGAGCAACGGCGAAGTGGTGGCCGTCATCGCGCTGAGCGGCATGAAGTTCGAGCATTTTACGCTGTACCATCAAAACGTGTTCAAAATTACGGTCGATCTGATTTCCTCCGCCTTTTCCAGAGCGCTGGCGTTCGTGGAGGCGACGGTCAACCAAAGGTATATCGAAGGGACGCCGGTGTTGAAGCCGGAAGTGTTCGGAAGCATACTCGAGGCCAAAAAAAGCGCGAAATCGCATCACGGAATCGACTATGCGCTGCTTGCGGTAGACGTCGGCCCCTTCGCTTCGCGGGAGCTTCCGGCCCGGATCGCGCGTTTGCTTCGCGAAACCGATTATATCGGCATCGGCGAGGACGGGCGACTCATGGTGCTGCTCAGCAATTCCGACGCGGAAGACGCGTCCCGCGTTCTGGAACGGTTTCAGGAGAACGGCATTTCGGTGCGCATGGCGGAAGAGGATGTTCAATATGTTTGAGTGGCTGTATTTGGTATACGTACTTATAACCGGCGTCGTTTTGGCCGTGTTTTGGCGGAAAGACCGGCGGGAGTGGGGGATACGCTTCGCGTTCGCGTCCGCCCTCCCGGTGATCGGATTTGCGCTTCCGCTCTTTTGGCCGAAAGGCATGATCGGGCGAAACGGCACGGAAGCGGCCGAATCGGAGCAGTTCGACTTGTTCGACTTCGAGCTGGAGAAAGAAAGCAGACTGCTGCCGAAGCCGAACGCCGAGAAAGAAATGAATATCGTGCCTTTGGAGGAAGCGCTGCTGGTCAACGATTATTCCACAAGGCGAAAGATGATCATCGATTTGCTGAAGCAGGATTCCTTGTCCTACATGGGGATCATTCAAAACGCGGTCAGCAACGACGATACGGAAACGTCCCATTACGCCGTCAGCGCCATCATGGAAGTCAAGCGCAAGCTTACGCTGAAGCTTCAGGAGCTGTCGGTCCGATACGAGAACGACAAGGACGATCCATACCTGCTTCGCGCGTACGCGGACGTTCTCGCCGCCTATATGGGCAGCGGCTTTCTGGACGACAGGACGATCGTCAAGCACAAGCGCACGTATACGGCTTTGCTGGCGCGGCTGCTCGAGCTGTCGCCGGAAGAGGAGAAGGCGTACGCCGACAAAATTCGCGCCGATCTGGAGCTCGGCGAATATTTGGAGGCGGAGCGAACCGCCCGATCGTTTTTGCAGCGATTCCCGAACCGCGAGGACGCGTACATGCTGATGATGGAAGTCTATTTCACGGCAGGCTCCTACGAGAAGCTGAGGCGTACGCTGGAGGCGCTGAAAAAGTCGCCGGTGCGTTTGTCGAGCGAGTCGCTCACAACCGTCAGATTTTGGTCGGAAGGGGCTTAGCATGAACAACAAGGTAAGACTGAAACGGAACGTCTACATCATTATTGCGGGAGTGCTGCTGCTCACGCTCGGCTTTCAGCTGACGAACTCGCGATTCGTTCTGCAATACAGCACGAACGAGGCGCTGCCCCACTTTGAGCGGGAATGGAAGCCCGCCGCGGCGGGCGCGGCTTCCCATTCGCAGCCGGGCGCCCTGTACTGCATCGCCTTTGACGGCTTGCAGCCGTACAGCGTCATGACGAAAGACCAGATCGGGCGGACGCTGGCCTACATGAAGAAGCCGGCGAAGACGTTCGATCTGCGGACCGAACGATTTTCCGCGTCGGGGTGCGGCATGGTGATCGTCGCTGCGGAAAAGCTCGACCTGCTCGGAAACGCGCGAACGCTGCCGGATTACGTCGACAATGGCGGGTACGTCTTCCTCGCGGTTCCTCCCGAGCCGAACGATACGTTTTACCGAATGTATCACCAAATCGGCATCATCTCCGAGAACGGGACCGTCGTAACGAAAGGAATCCGGCTCACTTCGAACGTGCTGATCGGGGAAAACGGCCTCGCCATCGATCATCCTCTCGTCGACAACGCTTCTCTCGCCGTCGAGCTTGACGAGAAGAGCAAGGTGCTGGCGAAATCGCCCGAAGGGCTGCCGCTGCTGTGGGAGTACCCGCACGGAAAAGGGAAATTCATGGTGATGAACGGCACGATGCTGTCGCAAAAAATAAACAGGGGCATGATCGCCGGCGCGATCAGCCTGCTGGAGCCCGATTTCATTTACCCGATCTTCAACGCGAAGCTGTTTTATATCGACGATTTTCCCGCTCCGCTGCCGAGAGGCACGAACGACCGGATATACCGGGAATACCGCCGCGATATCCCGACCTTCTTCAAGGAAATCTGGTGGCCGGACATGCTCGCGGCAGCAAGCCGGTACGACATCAAATATACGGCCGTGTTAATCGAATCGTACACCGACCAGGTCGAGCCGCCGTTTCAGCGGCCGGTCGACGCCGATTTGAAATCGTTGCTTACATACGGCAGGGAACTGATCAAGAGCGGGGGCGAAATCGGACTGCACGGCTTCAACCACCAGTCGCTGCATACGAGCCCCGCGGTCGCGAATACATACGGCTACAAACCGTGGAGCGACGTGGACAGCATGACTCAGGCGGTTCGGGAGGCGAGCCGGTTCGCGGCCGAAGTGTTTCCGAACTATGCGCTGCTGACGTATGTGCCGCCCTCCAACGTGCTGAGCCCCGAAGGCCGGGAAGCGTTGAAGCAAGGCTTGCCGAGCCTCGCGGTCATTTCGTCCCTGTACGAGGAAGATTTGGAGGGCAACGCGTATTCCCAGGAATTCGAAATCGCGCAGGACGGCATTATCGAGCTGCCGCGCCTGACATCCGGCTACGCGGAAACGCCCGACGTCAGATGGGTCATCGCGAACGGCATTACGATGCACGGCATATTTTCCCACTTCATTCACCCCGACGACCTGCTGGATGAGCAGCGCAGCGGCGATCGATCCTGGGAGCAGCTGTACCGGGAATTTTCCGGCATGGTATCGAGACTGGAAACGGAATACCCGTGGCTGCGTCCGATGACGTCCGCGAAAGCGGCGGCCGAGGTCGGGGGCGTCCTGTCCGGCGGTCTGGAAATCGTGCGGGAAAACGGGGCGATTCGCGGAAAGATCGATTCGTTCCATGGGCCGCAATATTTCATCCTCCGCACGACCAAGCCGATCAAGGCCGTATCCGGCTGCAAGACGCAAAAGCTGGACGACGGCGCTTACTTGATCACGGCGGCGAAAGCAACCTTTGAAATTGCGCTGGGAGAATCATGATCATGAACATTTGCATTATTGCCGAAGGCTCGTATCCGTACGTGACGGGGGGCGTGTCCAGCTGGATCCATTCGCTCGTCACGCATTTTCCGGAGCACGAATTCGTCATTTACACGATCGGCGCGCACGAAAGCCAGCGAGGCCAATTCAAATATACGCTTCCCCCGAACGTCGTCCAGGTGAAGGAGACGTTTCTGGACGGCTTCGCGGATGAATCCAAGGAGAAAGCCCGGCCGGTCCGGTTGACCGCCGGGCAGAAGGAGGCGTTCCGCTCGCTGCTGACCGGCGAGAAAAACGCGGATTGGGAACCGCTCTTCGAGCTGCTGCGCTCCGAGCAATTCCGCACTCCGGCCGATTTTTTGATGAGCAAGCCGTTTTTCGGGGCCGTTGCCGAGCTGTGCGCCGAGAAATATTCGCAAATTCCGTTCACCGAAATGGTTTGGGCCGTTCGCTCGATGATCCTGCCGCTGTTTTTGTCGGTGCGTCACGACATTCCGCAGGCCGATTTGTATCACAGCGTATCGACCGGGTACGCGGGCGTGATCGGCGCTCTCGCCAAGCATCTATACGGAAAGCCGTTCCTATTGACCGAGCACGGCATCTATTCGCGGGAGAGAGAAGAAGAAATCATTAAGGCGGACTGGGTCAAAGGGTATTTCAAAGATATGTGGATCGAATATTTTTACCGTCTGTCCGGCTGCGCTTACGACTATGCCGACGAAGTGATCACGCTGTTCAACCGGAACAAGGAAATCGAAATCGAGCTGGGGTGCGACCCGGACAAAATCCGGATTATTCCGAACGGCGTGAACGACGCCGATTATGCGGAGGTGGCCGGCCCTCCCGCCGACGGCGGGGCGCCCGTTCGCCTTGGCGCGATCGTGCGGATCGTGCCGATCAAAGACATCAAGACGATGATCCACAGCTTCGCTCTCGTCAAGCAGCAAGTTCCCGAAGCGGAGCTGTATATTATGGGACCCGCGGACGAAGACGAGGAGTACTATAACGAATGCGTGCAGCTGATCGAGTCGCTTCGCGTGGAAGGAATCGTTCTGACGGGAGGCGTCCGCATTAAAGACTACTTGGGGCGGATGGATCTCATTTTGCTGTCGAGCGTAAGCGAAGGGATGCCGCTCGCCGTTCTCGAAGCGATGGCCAGCGCCAAGCCGGTCGTCTCGACCGACGTCGGCAGCTGCCGCGAGCTGCTTTACGGCCGCGACGACGGGATCGGTCCCGCCGGAGTCGTCGTGCCGGTCATGCATTACGACCGGATGGCCGATGAAATCGTAACGCTGTGCAAAAACCGCAATCTGCGGGAGCAGATGGGCCGAAACGGTTTGGAGCGCATTCGCAAGCATTATACGCATAAAGGCTTCATCGAAAGCTACCGGAAGCTTTATGCATCTTATGAGGGGGCGGGACAATGGCGGGCATCGGCTTCGAATTGAAGAAGCTGTTTCGGGACCGCGGGCTGCTGAGCCATATGAAAGCCTACGGGTATTCGTCGATGACTACGGTCGGGCCCATGGTGCTGTGCGTCTCGATGATCGTGGCGATGCAGTGGCTGATGACGGCGAAAGGCGCGCCTTTTTTGGAGCGGGAGCTGTTTATGGCGACCGTCGTATACTGTTTTATTTTCTCCGTGCTTCTGACCGGCGGCGTGTCCATGCTGCTGACCCGGTTCACGGCGGATATGATGTACCAGAAAAAACACGAATATTTGCTTTCGTCGTTTTACGGAGCGGCGGCCGTCTGTTTGCCGATCGGCGCGCTGTGCGCCGTGTTGTTTCTGAGCCGCGTGCCGGCCGGACCCGGATACAAGCTGGCGACGTTCGTCTTTTTCTCGGAGCTGATCGTCATCTGGCTGCAATCGGTGTTTTTGTCCGCGTTGAAAGACTATAAGCGGATTGCGCGCAACTTTTTGTACGGGGTCGCGATAGCGGTTGTCGGTTCTTGGCTGCTGCTTTCCTTTACGAAGCAGGCGAACGCGACCGCCGTTTTGACGATGATCGATGCGGGCTTCTTCGTTGTCGCGCTGCTGTCCGGCCGCCATTTGGAGAAGGCGATGCCGCCGCGCTCGAGCCGGCTGTATTTCAGTTTTTTGGCCTATTTTCGCAAATATCCCGCTTTGTTTTGGATCGGCACCTTTTTTTACGCGGGCGTTTACGTGCACAGCTTCGTTTATTGGTCGGGGCCGTCGGGCGTGCGGGTCGCGGAGGCGTACGTCATTTCTCCTTTCTACGACACGCCCGTGTTTTACGCCTATTTGACGGTTGTCCCGACGCTCGTTACGTTCGTCGTTTCGATGGAGACGGCGTTCTACGAAAAATACCGGGAGTACTACGCTCTCATTCTGAACGGGGGCACGTATCAAGAAATCGCGCGGGCGAAGCAAACGATGCAGCATACGCTGATGCAGCAAATCAGCTTCGTGATGGAAGTGCAGCTGATCGCCACCGTCGTCTCGATCGCGCTGGGCATCAAGCTGCTGCCGGCCATCGCCTTTTCAATGGAGCAAATCGATACGTTCATCATTCTCGTTCTCGGCTACTATTTGTTCATTAACGCCTTTATCGTCATGCTGCTGATGTTGTATTTCGACGACCGGAAGGGGGCGCTTGCGATCAGCGGTCTGTTTGTCCTTTTGAATGCGTCTCTCTCCTATTGGACGATGCAGACGGAAAGCCACGGTCTCGGGATGGTGCTCGCTTCGTTCGGCGCGCTCGCGCTCGCTCTGACCCGTCTCGTGACGTATGTGCGCAATATCGATTATTACACCTACTGCGATCAGCCGCTCGGTTTGTCCGCCGGCGAATCCGGGCCGTCGTTCAAGCTTCCGTTCCGGGGGCGGAAGGGCGGCAAAACGGCGGCGACGGCCGCGATGCTGCTCGTATTGGCCGGGCTGCTGTCCGCGTGCTCGGACGAAGACCCGCAGGCCCAGCCTCCTGCGGATGCGCCCCCGGTCGTGCAGGAAGCGTCTTCGACCGCTTCCGAACGGTTCGTCGAGGACAAGAGGCTGTACGAGCGCGATGACGATACGTCGGTCCTCGGTTTGTACTTGACGATTTTGCCGGGGCAGACGGACGAAAAGCAGCCGCTCGACTGGTATCGGCTGAACCGGCTCCAGGAATGGATGGAAGAAGGCGACCTGAAAATCATTATGCAGGAAGGCCCGGCCGACGGAAGCGGGGTCGCTCCGGGCACGTTCGGTTACGGCACGACCGAGGCGAACGCCAAGATCAGCCTTCGCGGCAATACGGCCCGCTACGCGCCGCAGCGGTCGTACAAAATCAGACTGAACGAGCAGGCCGGACTTTGGCGCGATCAGCGCGTATTGAATTTGAACAAGCATTACTTCGACGCTTCCCGCGTCCGCAACAAGCTCAGCTACGACCTGTTCGAAACGCTGCCGGATATCGCCAGCCTCCGGACGCAGTTTGTCCGGTTGTTCGTCAAAGATTTGTCCGCGGGCGGAGGCGGCAACCAGCCGTTCGTCGATTACGGCCTGTACACCCATATCGAAAATCCGAACAAGCAGTTTTTGAAAAACCATTGGCTCGACCCGAACGGCCAGCTGTATAAAGCGGAAATGTTCGAATTTTTCCGCTATCCGGAGTCGTTGAAGTCGCAATCCGATCCCGGCTACGACAAGCAGGCTTTCGAGCGGGTGCTGGAAATTCAGGGCCGGGAAGATCACGACAAGCTGCTGGCGATGCTCGACGACGTAAACAACAGGGCGATCCCGATCAACGACGTCATCGCCGAGCATTTCGATCTGGACAATTATTTGACATGGCTCGCCGCCAACATCTTGATGGACAACATGGATACCGACGCGCACAATTATTTGCTCTACTCGCCGCTCAATTCGAACAAATGGTACTTCGTTCCGTGGGATTACGACGGCGGCTGGGAGCTGCAGCGGGGATTGAGCAGCATCAGCCCTTATTCGAGCGGGATCAGCAACTATTGGGGCAACGTGCTGCATAACCGGTTCCTTCACAGCGAAGCGAACGTTCGCCTGCTGCGGAACAAAATCGACGAGCTGCACAAAACGATCAACAACGAGTCCGTGGCGAAGCGGCTGGCCGCGTACAAGCCGGTGCTGGAGCAGTTCCTGACCCGCGCGCCGGACAAAAACTTTTGGACGATCCAGAAAAACAAGCTGGACGACGAGCTCAAAGTCATCGCCGAAACGCCGAGCCGCTCGATCGCCCGCTTCGAGGAGGACCTCCAAAAGCCGAAACCGATCTTTCTCGGCGACGTGCGGAAAAACGAAAAGGGACAGCATGTGTTCACTTGGGATCATTCGTTCGACCTGCAGGGCGACGAGCTGTTCTACGATTGGTCGATCGCCAAAGATCCGTTGTTTACGAGCGGCGTCGAAAACCGAAACGGACTGACCAGCACGCAAACGCTCGTGGACGGTTTGAAGCCGGGAACGTATTACTGGAAAGTGGTCGTGCGGGATCAAAAAGGAAACTCGCAAATTTCATTCGATCATTACGAGGATGAAGAAGAGAACCATTATTTCGGCATCAGACAAATAAAGGTGGAATAGACGTGCAATTTATGGGGAGAAAACTGCGCCACGAATTGAAGTATTACATTCACCCGCACGAATATTTGCAGCTCCGGCAGCGGGTGTCGACCATGCTGAAGCTGGACGGCAATTCGGAGGACAAGGACGGCTACTCCATTCGGAGCCTTTACTTCGACGGACCGCACGAGCACTCGCTGTACGACAAAATTAACGGCATCTTCAGCCGGCAAAAATATCGCATTCGCATTTATAACGGCAGCGACAAAGTGATCAAGCTGGAGCGCAAAAGCAAATACGGCGATTACATATGCAAGGAAGCCGCATCGCTCAGCCGGGAGCAGTACGAACGGCTGCTCGTCGGCGACGGCTCGGTGCTGAAGGACGCGACCGTTCCGCTTCTGAAAGATTTTTATTTCGCCGTCGAGCAGCGCGGATTCCGTCCCGCCGTCATCGTCGATTATACGCGGGAAGCGTACGTATACGAGCACGGCGACGTGCGGGTCACGTTCGACAAAAGGCTGGCGGCCGGCATCAACACGCACGATATGTTCGATCCCCGGCTGGCGCTGGTCGAGGTGCTGGATTCCGGCAGAACGATTATGGAAATCAAATTCAACGAATATTTGCCGGAGGCGGTGCGGCTGCTTATGCAGCCGCAAAAGCACGCCAGGTCGGCCATTTCGAAATACGTCATTTGCCGCGAAATCGGGATGCGGCACTTTACCTACAAATAAACAGGACCCGAATGAAAAGGAGTTCGTTCCATGGGCGATACGACAAGCTTCCAGGATTTATTCAAGAAAAGCGTTCTTCATTTAGAAGCGTTTCGGAACATTTCTTATATCGACTTCGTACTGGCGATGGCCGTATCGTTCCTGGCCGGTCTGTTCATCTATTACGTCTACAGCAAGACGTTTCGCGGAGTCGTGTACAGCTATAACTACAACGTGACCTTCGTCCTGATGACGATGATTACGACGCTGATCATTATGACGATCAGCACCAACATCGTGCTGTCGCTCGGGATGGTCGGCGCGCTCAGTATCGTGCGTTACCGGACGGCGGTCAAAGACCCGCTGGACACGGTCTACATGTTCTGGGCCGTTTCCGCAGGCATCGCCACGGGCGCGAAGCTGTACCCGGTTACGATCGTCGGGTCGATCGCCGTCGGTCTCGCGCTGTTCTGGCTGTCCCGGCGAAAAGTGCGGGAGCAGCCGTACTTGTTCGTCATTCGCCACGACGAATCGGCGACGGAGGAAATCCGCACCCGTCTTCGCAAAATGACGTATCATCTGAAATCGAAAACGGTGCGCAAAGATTTCACCGAATTGACGCTGGAGCTGCGGCTGAGGGACGACAACACGGCGTTCGTGAGCGAGTTTGCGGCTTTGAAGGGCGTACTGGACGTCGCGCTGGTCAACTATTCCGGCGATTACGCGCAGTAAATTCAAGGCGAGGCGATCTGGATCGTTCGGGTCGCCTCTTCCCATACGATTATTTCGCCGAGAGCCTCTCCTACGAAGCGCAGCGGTACGAACGTCGCATCGTTCAGCAAAACGGGCGGATGCTCCAGCGGGATCCTCTTGCCGTCGATCGTCGCCTCCGGCACGTCGATCGTCATGCGAATCGCGCGGCCTCTCGTCAGCGTGATCGAACGGGTTTCTCCCTCCCAGCCGACAGACGCGTTCAGTGCGTCCGCGATCGGACGAAGCGGCACATAAGTCACGCCGTCGATCACGGTCGGACGCATCGGAAAGAAGCGTTCCCTGCCGCCTATGAACAGCCGGGGAGCGTCCGTCTTTTCCCGTATTCCGATCAGGCCGAACGCAGGCGAGGCGCATACCGAATCGCCGGACGGCGCGGCCAAACACTTCGACGCGACTCCGCTCTGTTCCAGCTCCAGCATGAATCTTTCCTGTCCCGAGGAAGTCAACGAGTACCAATTCGAGGCGTCGTCCTGGAAGTAAACGTTCGACTGCGCATCCGTTTGCAGGGTGGCCGGCACCGCCCGTCTGCCTTCGGCAAGCGTATACGTCCAGCCGCTTCCGCCGGCTTCCCCGTATGCGACGGTACTTCCGTCCAGAACGAAGCCGGACGGAGCGCCGGGGCGGTTTTGATCGGGCTCCTGCGGCTTTGCGGCCGGCGTTCGCGCTCCGGAGGGAAGCACCGCATACAGCCGTCCGCCGCCCCGATAGTAAAACGTGCCGTCGTCCGATACGCTCCCTAAATCCGGGGACGCTTCCGACAATCGCCATGCGACGCTGAACCGGTCCGCGCCTCGAAGCGTCGCCTGCCCGGATTCGCCCGAGGCGGAACGAAACTGCAGCAGCTGGGTGGACTCGGGTACGGCGGCGGCTGCGGACGGCGAAAGCAGTCCGAGAAGGAGCGGCGCCGCGCCCAATAGTTTGAATATTCGCATCGTTCAACATCCTTTGCGCGTCAACGATATAGGTGTACCGGATTCTAGTATATCAGCGGATTCGAAATTTTTCGCCATTTTGTTCAGAATTTGTCCAGCTTCATGCCGTTTAATGGTGTACGTAGGCAAGTTCTCGATTCGAAGGGATTGTGAAATACATGAGGAGCATCGAACAATTGATAGAGCGATCCAAAGTCAAGTCGATGGAAATCGGTCTGGATCCGGGCGTGCTGCCGCAGTTTCGGAATGTCATGTCGCAGTCCGAGCTGATGTGCAAAAAGATCGAATACCAGGACATCCTGTCCGTCGTTTATTATTTTATGAACAAGCTGCTCCATCAGCTCGAGGGGCGTCCGATCGTCATCGTCGTCACGGACGAGCACGGATATATATTGGAAATGGCCGGCGACGAGGCGATCAAGCAGACGATCGATCAGCTGGGAATCAAAGCGGGAGTCCAGCTGACGGAGGAGGAGTGCGGAACGAACAGCGTCAGCATCGCTTTGCGGGAAAAAATGCCCATACAGCTGGTCGGCGACCAGCACTACCACCATTTTCTGCAGCAAACGGCGTGCTACTCGATCCCGTTCCATTATTCCGACAACGTCGACTTGCTCGGCAGCATTTCGATTATGACGATGGTCGAGCATGCGCACCCTTTCTTTCTGGCCATGCTCAGCACGGCCGCGGATTCGATCGAACGGGAGCTTCTTCTCCGGAAGCAAAACCGCAAGCTGGCCGTTTTGAACCACATTATGATGAATACGACCCGAAACGGGATCGTCATTACGGACCGGGACGGGAACATCACCGAGTTCAACGCCTCCGCCGACCAGCTGACCGGCTTGAACAGAGACGACCTGCTGGAGAAGCCGGTCGTCCAATTGCAGCCGATCGGGTCGTACATCGACGAAGTCATCCGCCACGGAACGAAATACGAGGATTTGAAAATCGAAATTTACAACGAGCGCGAGAACAAAAAGCATATTTGTTTATTCGACGCGTTTCCCATTTTCGACGAGTACAGCGAGCAGATCGGCGCCTTCGGGCAATTTCGGGATATAACCGACCGCTACGAGGCGGAGGAACGTTATAACTATTTGGCGTATCACGACGACTTGACCGGCTTGCCGAATCGGAGACATTTCAACGAGCAGCTGGATCGGTTGATTGAGGAAGCCGGGCAGCATAAGCATATGCTGGCTGTTTTTTATTTGGATTTGGACCGCTTCAAGCTGGTGAACGACACGCTCGGGCACAGCAAAGGCGACTATTTGCTGCAGGTGTTTGCGGAACGGCTGCAAAAGGGGGTGCCCGAAGCCCACGTCGTCCGCATGGGAGGAGACGAGTTTTCGATTTTGCTGCCCGGCGTGAAGGAAGCGGACGATGCCGTTCAGGTGGCGAAAAAGGTAATGGATATATTGGAACAGGACTTTATTATCGACAATCATAAGTTCCGCATCTCCACAAGCATCGGCATATCGTTTTACCCTCACGACGGGCTCGACGCCGAAACGCTGATGATTCACGCCGACATGGCGATGTACCAGGCGAAGGCGATCGGCAAAAACCAGTACAAGCTGTACACGCCCTCGATGAACCGCCGCTCCCTGGAGCAGCTCGAGCTGGAAAACGATTTGCGCCTGGCGCTCAAGCAAAACGAGCTTCAGCTGTTTTACCAGCCGCTGATCAACATACGCACCGGCAAAATAACCGGAGCGGAAGCGCTGCTGCGCTGGAAGCATCCGAAGAAGGGGCTCGTCTCCCCGGCCGAAATCGTGCCTTTGGCGGAAGAGACGGGGCTGATCGCTTCGCTCGGGGAATGGGTGCTGGAGGAGGCCTGCCGCCATAACAAAGAGTGGCAGAACGGCGGGCTGCCGGCGATCCGGGTGGCGGTCAACTTGTCCTCCCAGCAGTTTCACAGGGGCAACTGCGTGGAAACGGTCGAACGGGTATTGCGGAATACCGGGCTCGATCCGAAATATTTGGGCATCGAAATAACCGAGAGCGTGACGATGGACGTGGAGAACACGACCTCGATTTTGCGGAAATTGTACGAGCTGGGCGTCCAGATCAGCATCGACGATTTCGGCATCGGGTACAGCTCGCTCAATTATTTGAAAAAGTTTTCCGTCCACCGGCTGAAAATCGACCGGTCTTTCATCAAAGACCTGCTGACGGACGAGCATAACCGGCAAATTGTCGGGACGATCATCTCCATGGCGCACCAGCTCGGACTGGAGGTCGTCGCGGAAGGCGTGGAAAGCGTGGAGCAGCTGGTCTTCTTGTCCGAGCACCATTGCGACGAGGCGCAGGGGTTTCTGATCAGCATCCCGCTGCCGGCGGAGGCTTTCGCCGGCCGCATGAGGGATACGGAATATTTGTTTCTATAGAAAGATAGAAAGATAACGAGAACGTGAAGGGGAGCGGGACATGAAGGTATACTCGTTGCTGGTCGAACATTTTCGGAGATGGGGGGTTTCGCACGTATTCGGCATTCCGGGAAAGTCGATCTCTCCCGTCATGCTCGAATGCGAGGCGAAGGGGGTCCGGTTCGTGCTCGCCCGCCACGAAGCGGGAGCCGGTTTCGCCGCAGGCGGATACGCGATGTTTAACCGCACGCTGGGGATCGCGATCGGAACGTCGGGGCCGGGCGGGACGAACCTGCTGACGGCGGCCGGTCAGGCGAAAGCGTATCACGCGCCCGTTCTGTTTATAACGGGACAGCCTTCCGCTTCCGATATGGGCAAATCGATGGGGCAGGATTCCAGCCCTTTCGCGACGGATTTGGCCAAAATGTTCGAGCCGGTCACGCTGTTCAGCGCCCGGGTCGAACGGGCGGACCTGCTGCGCAGCTATTTGCGCCATGCGATCGAAAGGGCGACGAGCGGCGCCAAAGGGCCGGTTCATTTATGCATACCGTTCGACATATTGATGAGCGATGTCGAACCGTTCGACGTTCCTTGGCCGGCCTACCATCCGCACACGATGTCGCCGGATATCGATAAAGTCGTGCAGCTGCTGGACCGGGCGCGGCGCCCCGTCCTTTTTCTGGGCAAGGGCGTATTATGCGCGGACGCGTACGAGGAAGTGCGGACGATCGCGGAGCATTGGCGCATACCGGTCGTTTGCACGCCGGGCGGCAAAGGGGCGTTTCCGACGAATCATCCGCTCTGTCTGGGCAATTTCGGACTGGGCGGCACGGAACGGGCGACGTCCTATTTCAAGTCGGGCGTCGACCTGATGGTCGTCATCGGCACGACGCTGAGCGACATGACGCTCGCCGGCTTCAACGAGGAAATGTATCCGGAGCGGGTCGTCCATTTCGATTACCATCTCAAATATGTCGGCAAATCGATCCCCGTTCCCACGGTCGCCGTATTGGGCGACGCCAGGCTGAATTTGCGGACGCTCATCGAACGGGCCGGGGCGTCGCCGACGTTTATGCGCGAAGCCGGGCCGTCCGGGTATGCGAAGCGGGCGGAAAAGCCTTTGTCCGCCGTGACGGCGATTCGGGCGCTTCGCAAGGCGCTGCCGGACGACGCCGTTCTGTTCGGCGACGACGGAAGCCATACGTTTTACGCCATTCAGCACTATGAAGTGCGCGAGCCCGGAACGTTTTATTTCGACGACGTATTCGGCGCGATGGGGCACGCGATCGGTTACGCGATCGGCGCGAAGCTGGCGCGTCCGGACAAAACGATCGTCTGCCTGACCGGGGACGGCTGCGCTTTGATGCACGGGAACGAAATATCGACGGCGGTGGGCGAAGGCGTGCCGGTTCTGTTCGTCGTGTTCAACAACGGCCGTCTGGACATGGTCGATAAAGGGATGTCGTACAATACGGGACGCTCCGTCGGGGCGATCTATTCCGTCCCGCTGCAGGCGGCCCGGTATGCCGCCGCGCTCGGGGCCGACTCCTTTTGCTGCCATACGGAGGAGGAAATCGGAGACGCGGTGCGTACGGCGCTGCAGGCGCGGACGCCGACCGTCGTCGAAGTGATCGTCGATCCTTGCGAAATTCCCCCGATTTTGTCGAGATTGCTCGAATTGGATCAATAACGGTAAAGGAGATGCGGCCGTTGAACGACGAACGTTATGCCAAAGGATTGAAAATATTCGAGGAGATGGCCGGGCCGGACGGCCTTCGGGCCGTGGACGGCGTTCGCAAACTGTGCCCGGACATGGCCGAGCTGATGGTCAGCAACGGGTTCGGCGACATTTATACCCGGCCGGGCCTGGATTTGAGACAGCGGGAGCTCGTCACGCTGTCGTCGCTTATTACGCAAGGGGCGACCGAGCAATTGCCGATGCACGTCCATGCGGCATTGAACGTCGGGCTTACGCCGGAGGAGATCGTCGAGGTCGTTTTGCAGTGCACCGCCTACGCCGGCTTTCCGAAAGCGCTGAGCGCGTTTCAAATCGTCATGGAGCAGTTTCGGCAGCGGAACGTCGCATACGGCGGCGCGGAACAGAAAGTCGATTGAAATGCAGCGCATTTGGGGGAACTCCCTTCTCGGCGTTCGGCGGATTGGACGCCGCCCGAGAGGCCGGGGTTCTTTTTTTTCCCCGGGTCCGGTTCCAAGGGCTTAGAAAAAGTTAGTACTTCCCGGGCGCCCGTTTTCATTTACAATACAAAGTAGCCGACATCTTACAGATTTGACGACAGAAAGCAGTGGTTGAGCATGCAAAACCGGAAAGTGCGAATCGCCGGAACCGGCAAATATATGCCGAAGCGCCGGGTTTCCGACATGGAGATGGACGCCGTCCTCGGCGTTCCGGAAGGCTGGGTGCGCAAAAAAACGAATGTGCTCGAACGATATTTCATAGAGGACGAAACCGCCTCGCAGATGGGGGCGAAGGCGGCATACGCCGCGCTGGAAGCGGCGGGACTGACGTTCGCGGACGTCGACTGCCTCGTCTGCACGAGCGGTACGGCGGAGCAGCCGATTCCTTGCACGGCCGCTCTGATTCAGGAAGCGATGGGACAGCGGCATTCCGGCGTCCCCGCCTTCGACATCAACTCGACCTGCCTCAGCTTCGTGGCCGGTCTGGACCTGATGTCCTATATGGTCGCCGCCGGAAGGTACCGGCACGTGCTGCTGGTCGCGACCGAGGTGGCGTCGAAAGGGTTGAACTGGCGGCATAAGGAGAGCGCCGCGCTGTTCGGCGACGGAGCGGCCGCGGCCGTTATCGGGCCGGCCGGAGCGGGCCAGCCGTCGCAAATCGTATTTGCGGCCATGGAGACGTACAGCGCGGGGGCCCATTTGTCGGAAATACGAGGAGGCGGGAGCGGCATGCACGCCGCGGCGTACGCGGAACATACCGCCGACGATTATTTGTTCGACATGCGGGGAGACGAGCTGTTCCGCATGGCGTCGCAGAAGCTGCCGCAGTTCCTGAACCGGCTGCTGGCCGGCGCCGGCTGCGGTCTGGACGGCATCAAGCTCGTCATCCCGCATCAAGGGAGCGCCATGGCGATGAGGCTGCTCGCCCGCAGGCTGGGCATCCCCGGCGAACGGCTGCTCTGCATTACGCCGAACCACGGCAACACGATCGCGGCTTCGATTCCGATGGGCCTACACGAAGCGATTCGCGGCGGCTTGATCGAACGCGGGGACCGGGTGCTGCTGCTCGGCACGTCCGCCGGCCTGTCGTTGGGAGGCGTCGTGCTTGACTACTAAGACGGGCGTAACGAACGGGGGCGACGGACGCGGCGGCCCGGGCAAGCGGCCGAAGGTGCTCCTCACCGGCGGACGGGCGCCCGTCGCCCTGGAGATGGCCCGCCTGCTGGCGGCCGCCGGGTGCGAGGTGCACGTCGCCGAAAGCATGAGACGCTATTTGTGCCGCGTCTCGAACGCCGTCGCGGGCTGCCACGAAGTGCCGGGCCCGGCGTACGACCCGGAAGGATTCGTGAACGGTCTCGAGCGGATCGTCCGGAGGGAACGAATCGACCGGATCGTCCCGACATGCGAGGAGCTGTTTTACGTGGCTTCCGGACTGGAACGGCTCGAACGATGGTGCCGCGTATTCGCGGCGCCCCTCGACCGGCTGCGGCGGCTGCACAGCAAATGGGCGTTCATTCGGCGGGTGGAGGAGCTCGGCTTCGCCGTGCCGGCGACGCGCCTGCTCCCGGACCCGTCGGCATGGAGCGACAGGCGGGCCGCGTCCGCTTCCGCGGCGGACGGGGAACCGGCGGCTCGGGCGGACGGCTGCGTCCTGAAGCCGGAATTTTCCCGCTCCGGCGCCAAAGTGCGCTTTATCCGGGCGGACGATCGCTGGCCGCCGGTTCCGGAGGAACGCAGCTTCCCTTGGGTCGCGCAGCACTACGTTCGCGGACGCGGCTTGTGCACGTACAGCGTCGCGCACGACGGGAAGCTGGCGGCCCACGCCGCCTATGCCGTCGACTATTCGGTCCGCGGCGGGGCGTGCTTTTATTTCGAGCCGCTCCGTCATGCGGCGCTGACGAAGTGGGTGAGCGATTTCGTCCGGCTGGAGCGGTTTACCGGGCAAATCGCCTTCGATTTTATCGAAACGGCGGACGGCGCTTTGTACCCGATCGAATGCAATCCGCGGACGACCAGCGGCATCCATTTGTTCGGTCCGGATGATCGGCTGGCCGATGCGCTGCTCGATCCGGAATCGCTCGGCGATACGATAGCGCAGCCGCGGCCGGGGACGCGAAAAATGCTGGCGCTGCCGATGCTCGCCCTCGGCTGGAGGGGCCGCGGCTCGCGGCGCGGCCTGCGCGAATGGCTGCGAAAGCTCGCCTCGGCGCGCGACGTCGTCTACAGCCGGGACGATCCGCGACCGTTCCGGGAGCAGTGGCTCATGCTGAACGAGCTGCGCCGGATCGCCCGCGCGCGCGGATTGACGATGCTGGAGGCGTCGACCGCCGACATCGAATGGAACGGAAGCGGGGGGTTGCGATGAAGGCGCTCGTCACCGGCGGGACCGGTTTTCTCGGGAAACGGCTCGCTTTGGCGCTGCGCGACAAAGGATGGGATGTTTCCGCTCTCGGCCGGCAGGCGGACAAGGGGGCGGAGCTGCAGCGGCTGGGCGTCCGCTTCGTGCCCGCGGACTTGCGCGACCGGGAAGCGGTGGAAGCCGCATGCGCCGGCCAGGACGCGGTCTTTCATTGCGGCGCGCTGTCCGCCTCGTGGGGCGCCTATTCCGCGTTTTACGAGAGCAACGTGAAGGGGACGGAGCATGTCGTCGCAGGCTGCCGGCGGCACGGAGTGGCGAGACTCGTCCACGTGTCGACGCCGAGCGTCTATTTCGGCTCCTCGCACCGGCTGAACGTTCGCGAAACGGACCCCCTGCCCAAGCGCCAGGCGAGCCATTACGCGGAAACGAAGCGGCTCGCCGAGCTGGCGGTGCTGAACGGGTGCGCGCAAGGGTTGTCCGCGGTCATCGTCCGTCCGCGCGCGCTGTTCGGGCCGGAGGACGGCTCGATTTTGCCGCGGCTGATCGAAGCGAACCGAACGCGCGGCATACCGCTGATCGACGGCGGCAGGGCGCTCGTCGACCTCACCTACGTCGACAACGCGGTGCAGGCGCTGCTGCTCTGCCAAGCGGCCCCGGAAACGTCGTCGGGCCGGGCGTACAACATATCGAACGGCGAGCCGCTTCCTTTCGCCGAGGCGGTCGGCAAGCTGTTCGGCCTGCTCGGGCTTCGGCCGCGGTACAAGCCGCTGCCGTTTGCGGCGGCCTACGCGGCCGCGGGCCTGATGGAGCTGTCGGCGCGGCTGCTTCCGGGCGGCCGGGAGCCGCTGCTCACCCGCGCCATGTCGGGCATGCTCGGCCGCAGCCAGACGCTCGACATCGGCGCGGCCCGCCGCGATCTCGGCTATTCGCCGGGCGTGAGCGTCGAGGACGGGATGCGGGCTTACGCCGAATGGCTGAACAGCCGCGGCGGATGAACGGACGGGGCGGAAGAACGAAAGGGCGGAAGAACGGACGGGCGGAAGAACGGACGGGCGGAAGAACGGACGGGCGGAAGAACGAACGGGCGGAAGAACGGACGGGCCGGAAGAACGGACGGGCGGAAGAACGAAAGGGCGGAAGAACGGACGGGGCGGAAGAACGGACGGGGCGGCGGACCGGTTTGGGCCGGACGCCCGCATCCCCAGGGTGATCGCATTAGAATCGGTACACCGTAAACGTTTTTTCGTTTCAAGCCTATTCAAGCCTGCGTTATTCTCGGATTTGCGGCATGGCTCGAACTTTACATGGAATTCCTCCCGTTATTCCCATTTCTGTTAGGCGTCAGCCTGGAAATAACGGGAAAAGCTCCTGCTAAATCAGACGTTCATAAGCGAAAAGCGCGATCCGAATAAAAATATAAGGAGAATTTCCTGTTAAACCTCCCCAAACCAATAAGTAAGATCCGATTAACGCCCTATTTTCCCGGTATTCTTGCCGCTTGCTCCGGGATTTATATTCCCATAAAATCCGATGCGACCGTCCTGTCCGCATCCCGCCATGCTATTGACGCGAAGGAGTTGCCACACGATACATGGAAATGAGACAGCATGACATACAGCAAGACGACAAACGAAGCTCTCTTCTGCCGCACATTCCGAAGGTCGGGCTGCGGTTGTTCGCGGCAGGCTACTGCACGCATCCCGAATGGGTGACGATTCGCGGAGGCTCTTTGCGCCCGTGCCGAATTCCGGCGCTGTTCGCCTGCATCGAGCACCCGGATTTCGGAGCGGTGCTGGTCGATACCGGTTATTCCGGGGCGTTTCTGCGGGAGACGGACCGGCTGCCCGGCCGGCTGTACCGCGCCGTTACGCCGGTTTCGTTTCGCGAGGAAGAGAGCGCCCTGCGCCAGCTCGAAGCTTGCGGAATCGCGGCGGAGCGGGTGCGCGTCGTCATCGTGACGCACTTCCATGCCGATCATATCGCCGGCTTGAACGACTTCCCGAACGCGCGGTTCGTTTATTTGCCGCAGGCGTACGACGCCGTTAAACGGCTTCGCGGCCTGGCCGCGCTGCGCAGGGCGTTTTTGCCGGGACTTTTGCCGGAACGGTTCGAGGAGCGGTCGGTCCCGATCCGGACGGACCGGCGCGTGGCGCTGCCCCCGGGATTTCCGTTTCCATACGCGTTCGATGCGCTCGGGGACGGCAGCGTGCTCGCCGTCGAGCTGCCCGGCCATGCCGACGGACAAATCGGTTTGCTGCTGGCGACCGAACGGTACGACTATTTGCTGTGCGCCGACGCGGCGTGGTCGGGCAAGGCGGTTCGCGAAAACCGCCCTCCGCATCCGGTCGCGGGGCTCGTCATGCCGAGCCGGAAACAGTACGCGGACAGCTTCGGCAAGCTGGTCGAGCTTCGGCGGCGCTTCCCGCGGCTTCGCATCGTCGCTTCGCATTGCCCGGAAGCTTGGCGGCATTGGATCCGGGGCGGTGAGCCGCTATGATGACGAAGCATCTGGAACGGGCGGCCGTCCTGTACCGGTATTGGCTGACGCGGCGCGGCATGGGCCGTCTGACCGACCGCGCTTCGCTCGAACGGTGGCAGGAGAAGTGCGTCCGGGCGCATCTGAAATGGGTGCGGCGCGAATCGCCGTTTTACCGCGAGCTGTGGGGCGACGTCGACCTTTCGCGGTGGCGGGAGCTTCCCGTCATCGACAAAACGGCGATGATGGACCATTTCGACCGGCTGAATACGGCCGGCATCCGCAAGGAGGAAGCGTTCGAGCTTGCGCTGCGGGCGGAACGAACGCGCGATTTTACGAAGGCGATCGGCGGCGTAACGGTCGGCCTTTCCTCCGGAACGTCGGGCAATCGCGGACTGTTTCTCGTCGGCAAGGGCGAACGTCTGGCATGGGCGGGGACGGTGCTGGCGAAGGTGCTGCCCGGATCGATCGCGGACCCGCATCGCATCGCGTTCTTTTTAAGGGCGGGCAGCGATTTGTACGGATCGGTCGACGGAGGAAGGATTCGGTTCGATTTCTACGACCTGCTCGATCCGCTGGCGCTGCATCTGGCCCGGCTCGCGAAGCGGCGGCCGACGCTGCTCGTCGCTCCGCCGTCGATGCTGCGGCTGCTCGCCGACAAGCAGGCGGAAGGGAAGCTGCGCATCCGCCCGGACAAAATCGTCTCGATCGCCGAGGCGCTGGACCCGTCCGACCGCGCCCGCATCGAGGAGGCGTTCGATCAAAAGCTGCATCAGGTGTATCAATGCACCGAAGGGTTTCTCGGCGTGACATGCGGGCACGGGACGATTCATATCAACGAGGACATCGTCTGCATCCAGAAGGAGTACATCGATCGGAAGCTGCGGAAGTTCGTCCCGATCGTCACCGATTTTTCCAGACGAACCCAGCCGATCGTCCGGTACCGGCTGAACGATGTGCTGACCGAACGCGAAGGGCCTTGTCCGTGCGGCTCCCCGTTCATGGCGATCGAGTCGGTCGAAGGGCGCTGCGACGATCTGTTTTATTTTCCGGCGTCGGACGGCGGCGGCTGGGTACGCGTCTTTCCCGACTTTATCTCGCGGGCGGTGCTGGCCGCTTCCGCCGACATCATGGAATACCGGGTCGTCCTCCTTGCGCCGGATCGGATGCAGGTTCAGCTGCGCGTCCCATCGGAAGCAGCGGCGGAGGCGCGCGGGCGCGTGGCGGAATCGATCGCCGGGCTATGCGCGCGGCTCGGCTGCCGGGCGCCGGAGATCGAGTTCGCGGATTATTGGTTCGCGCCGGGAGGCGGGAAGCTGCGGCGGGTGGAAAGGAGGTTCGCTTTTGAACCGGATCCCGGCTCTATACGATAATCGGTCGTTCGAGCGGATCGACTGGCCGCCGACGGCGGAAGGCGATTATGCGAAACGGTTTCTGCTCCCGCTGTTCCGGCAGCCGGTCGAATCGTTCGTTCCCAATATAAGCACGGCGATGTATGCGCTCCGATTGAACCGGACCGTTTTGCCGGTTACGGTCAACGAGGCCGAGTACGACAACTGTTACGTCTGCTCGCCGTATACGCACTATGCAAGCTACGCCCGCGAGGAGCTGTACTTGCTCGATTCCGGCGCGGCGCGCTTCGCTTTGCGCGGCGTGCTTCGCGTCCTCGGATTGCTGCTGAAGGCGAGCCGGTTCAACCGGGCGGTTCATGTGAACAATTGGCTGCTGTCGACGAACCTGTATCCCGAGCTGACCGAGCGGGAGATCGACGGGACGATCCGGCTTCTGCTCGACCGTTTTCCGCGGCATGCGCTTATTTTTCGCTCCTTGTGCCGGTCGATCAACGGCGAATTGATGGACTCGCTGCGGCGCCGGGGGTTCCGGCTCGTGCCGAGCCGGCAAATTTATTTATGGCGGCACGAGGGACCGCTCGCGCCGGGCGCCAAAGCCCGCTGGCTGCTGAAACGGGACTATGCGCTCCTGGACAAGCGCGGGTACGAAACGGTCGGTCCGGAGGCGCTGTCGGCCGCCGATATGCCGAGGCTCGCCGAGCTGTACCGGGCGCTTTATTTGGATAAATATTCGTACTACAATCCGCAATTCGGCGCGGATTTTCTGGAGCTGGCGCGCAGCCGGAGGCTGCTGGAGCTTCACGCGCTCCGCCATAAGGAAAGCGGCCGGCTCGACGCCGTGCTCGGCTACTACTGCCGCAGCGGGGTCATGACGACGCCGATATTCGGCTACGATACGTCGCTGCCGCAGGAGACCGGCTTGTACCGGATGCTGTCCGCGGTGCTGCTCGGCATCGCGCGAACGAACGGCCATTTGCTGCACGAAAGCTCGGGCGCGGCGCAGTTCAAACGGAACCGCGGAGCGGTAGGCGAGCTCGAATACAGCGCGGTATACGACCGCCATCTGCCGTTCGATCGGCGAATAAGCTGGATCGCGCTGGAGAAGCTGCTGAACGGCGTCGGCGTGCCTTTGCTGGAAAAATACAAATTGTAGTGTAGGGCCGCGGCCGCCGGCGGGCAAGAAGCGGCGTGAGCGGGACGGCGAGGCGGCGAAGCATCGCTGCGGCCATACGGATGAGCGTAAGCGTGGATGGGCGAGCTCTGGCGGGTAGAATGGCGGCGATAGCGGAGTGTGGGACGGAGGGAACGCGAAGGGGACAGGGCTGCCGCTAATGCGGTCTAATGGGCGTAGGACCTGGAGGACGCGAAGGCTAGCGGACATGGCTGCCGCTAATGCGGTCCATTGAGCGAGGACGGAGAGGGCGCGAAGGCTAACGGACATGGCTGCCGCTATTTTGGGTAATTTCGACCTTTTTGATTTCTAACGGACACAGATGCAGGTATTTGGTGAAAATACCCCCTGTTGGACCTGATATGGCGCGATTAAGCGCCGTCATGTCCGTTACGTTTCGAAAACGGCCTTTTTTCGCGAAATAAGCTCCGCTGTGTCCGTTACACCTCGGACCCGCTGTTTCCGTTGCACTTCGGTTGTGCTCATTTCGCACGGTCGTTTTCGTTCCGCGCTTCGCTCATTCCGTCTCCGCCTTCAGCGCCTCGCTCTCAGCGCCCCGCTTTCAGCGCCTCGCTTTCAGCGATCCGCCCCCTGCGCTCCGCATTTGCGCTCCGCTAGTTGCGTTCCGCTAGTTGCGCTCCGCTATCTGCGCTCCGCTTCCAGCGTTCCGCCCTCCGGTCCTTCGCGCGATCGGAAACCGTTACGGCGGGTCGCGTCAGCCCCGGTCAAAAGATAAAACGCGAACCAAACAAGTCCGCCTTTTGTCGGTTGCAAAAGGCATGCCGCGGTCGCTTCGGCGATTCCTTTCCTCGCGACGAGCGCCGGATACATGTTTATTGTGCCTTCTTCGACTTCCACTCGCCGACGAGCCGCGCGATCGCCGTTTCCAGCGGCTCGAACCCGAATCCGAGCGACTCGGCCAGCCGATTCGAGCATTTCCACGTTTCGCCCACGCAGTAAGGCGAACGGTCCGCCCCCTCGTATTCGAATATCGGGCTTGTCCCCAGCAGATCGGCGATCAGGCGGCAAAGCCGCTCCGTATCGAGATACCCGGTATTGCTCGCATTGACCGGGCCGGCGAAGTCGGACTTCGTGCCGACGAAATTCAAAAAGGAGGCGAGCTCTCCGGCATCGACGAAGCTGACCTCCGTCGAATCGGCCACATGGATCGGCTGCCCGCCGACGAGCTTGTCGACATGGAACAGAAAGCGGCCCGTATAATCGTCGTCGACGCTTATGACGAACGGCGGACGAACGGCTACGACAGGGAAGTCGGCGTGCCGAAACAAATAAGACTCCGCCTGGCGTTTTCCTTCCTTGTACGTATACCCTTCCTGCGCCAAATCGACCGGATACGCATACGGATCGAACGCCGATTCTTCGATCGGCTCCTCCGACCCGTCGTACACCGCCATCGTCGACGTAAACACATACCGCCCGATCCGCCCCGCGAACAGATCGACGACGATTTTGGCGTCGCGCGGCGTATAGCCGATCTGATCGTACACGAGATCGAATTCCCGCCCTCCGAAAACGTCCAGCATCGAGCTCCGGTCGCTTCGATCGACGACCGCGTGGGCGGCCCCGAAGCCGAGCTCCTCCAGCTTCTGCCGCCCCCGCGTCGCAACGGTGACTTCATGGCCGTCGCGGACGAGCTGGCGCACCAATCTTTTGCCGAAAAACCGGCTTCCGCCGAGTACGAGTATGTTCATGCGCGCCTTTTCGCCCCTTTCATATCGATTTTCCCGATCCAACGGTACGGCCGCAACCGCAACCGCAATCATAACCGTAACCGCAGCCAAACCGCAGACACAGCAGCAGCGCGTTTCGGCGTTTCCGCCCAATTCTTGGTCCTTCCACGGAAAATGTCCGCTATGCTTGCTATGCCGCACTATACCTTTCTCCCCGCGGATGCCGATCTCCTGTCATGCAACATTTGGCACGCGCGGATTTCGGCGAAAAAACAGGATTTTCGGCAAGCCGGAGCGAATTTGATGATAAACGATATTTTGAAGCTATTAGTGGCGATTGGGGCGGTTGACTGTACATAACGGAACAATCGATTTGCGGCCGCGCGTTCGGCAAGCCGTCCGCCCGGACGGCACCGTCGATGGACGAAGTCATGATTTTGCCCAACCGCCCAATCGGCCTGCGTTTCCGGGCTTGCCCGACCGTAGCGCCGACGATCGGAATTTTGTTAACGAAAGGAAGTCATAGCCGGATGAAATTCATACATACCGCCGACTGGCACCTGGGCAAGCTGGTGCAGGGCGTCTATATGACGGAAGACCAGCGGCACGTGCTCGGACAGCTCGTGGAGGCGATCGGGCGGGAGAAGCCCGATGCGGTCATCGTCGCCGGCGACTTGTACGACCGGGCCGTTCCGCCGACCGAGGCGGTCGATTTGCTGGACGAGCTGCTGGAGCGGATCGTAGTCGACTTGAACACGCCGGTGCTGGCCATTTCCGGCAACCACGACAGCCCGGACCGGCTCGATTTCGCCACGCGCATTATGGAAGGGCGGGGGCTGCACCTGGTCGGGCAGCTGCGCGCGGAGCACAAGCCGGTCGTGCTGAACGACGAATACGGCGAGGTGCACGTCCATCTGGTGCCGTACGCCGATCCGGCCGCGGTCCGCATCCTGTTCGGAGACGAGACGATCCGCACCCACGACGATGCGATGCGGGCGATCGTCGCGCGCATCGAGCGAACGATGGACCCGGCGGCGCGGCACGTGTTCGTCGGACACGCGTTCGTGACGCCGGGCGGTGAGCCGCAAAGCAACACGAGCGACTCCGAGCGGCCGCTCTCGATCGGCGGCGCGGAGCATGTGAAGGCCGACTACTTCAAGCCGTTTCATTATACGGCGCTCGGCCATCTGCACCAGGCGCACTACGTGCAGGAGGAAACGATTCGCTACGCCGGATCGCCGCTCAAATATTCGATATCCGAGGAAACGCACCGGAAATGCTTCTACGTCGTAGAGCTGGACGGGCAAGGGACGACCGCGATACATAGAAGAGAGCTGACCCCGCTGCGCGACATGCGCCGGGTGAAAGGAACGATCGAGGAGATCGAAACGCACGCCAAAAGCGACGATTACGTGTTCGTCACGCTGACGAACGACAATCCGGTTTTGTTCCCGATGGAAAAAGTGCGGGCGATTTACCCGAACGCGCTGTACGTCGAGCGGCGTCCGGAGGCGCCGGCCGCGGCCGGGACCGAAGCGGACGAAAGCGCGGCCCGCGTCGGAAGGCGCGAGGCCGATCCGGTCGAGCTGTTCGCCGCCTTTTACGCGGAAGTGAAAGGCGTGCCGCTCGGCGAGGAGAAGAAAGGGCTGTTCGTCCGCACGTACGAGGAACTGCTGAAGCGGGAGGAGGATGCCGTATGAGACCGCTCAAGCTGACGATGCGGGCGTTCGGCCCATACCGCGACACGGAAACGGTCGATTTCCGCGCCTTGGGGGACTGCCGGCTGTTCGTCATATCCGGCAATACGGGCGCCGGCAAAACGACGATCTTCGATGCGATCTGCTTCGCGCTGTACGGCTCGGCGAGCGGCGAGGATCGCTCGGAAACGCGCATGCTGCGCAGCCATTTCGCGGACGACGACACGCATACGGCCGTCGATTTCGAGTTTGCCGTCGCTTCGCGCACGTATCGCGTGTTTCGGCAAATGCCGCACCGCAAAGGCGCGAACAAAAACGAGACGGGCGGCAAGGCGGAGCTGTACGAGACGACCTCCGGGCAGGAAACGCCGTGCGTGGACCGTTTTCACGTCAAGGACGTGGACGCCAAAATCGAATCGATTCTCGGCCTGACGCGGGAGCAGTTCAGCCAAATCGTCATGCTGCCGCAGGGCGAATTTCGCAAGCTGCTGACGTCGGATACGGACAACAAGGAAGAAATTTTGCGCCGCATTTTCCGTACCGATCTGTACCGCAAGCTGGAGGAGGCGTTCCAGCAGCGGCACCGCGAGCTGAAGGACGCGCACAAGGAAGCCGCCGCCAGGACGGAGCTGCATATGAGCCAGGTGCGGGAGACGATGCCGGAGCGGGAAGGAAGCCCGCTTGCCGAAACGTACGCCCAGCCGGCGTACAACGCCGCGCAGGTGAAGGACGCGCTGGCGCGGGAGGGCGCGCATTACGGCGAGCTCGCCCGGACGGGCGAGGCGCGAAAAGCCGAGCTTGAGGAGCGGCTCGGGCGGCAGGAGGCGGAGCTGCGAGCCGGCCTGCTGCTGAACGGCCGCTTCGCGGAGCTGGCGCAGCAGCGGGCGAAGCGGGACGAGCTGGAGCGGCGGCGGGGCGCCGTCGCCGAGCTCGAGCGGCGGCTCGAGCAGGCCGAGCGGGCGGCGCGGCTCGAGCCGTACGCCGAGCAGGCCGCGAAGGCGGCGCAGGGC
>NZ_JARBDC010000016.1:0-29302 GCF_036577625.1 Paenibacillus sp. GYB003
GCTCGACTTGCATGTATTAGGCACGCCGCCAGCGTTCGTCCTGAGCCAGGATCAAACTCTCCAATAAGGTGTTGCTTATTAGATGAGCCGATTTGCTCATTACTTGACTAGCTTGTTGTGGTCTCGCGAGAGACCGCACTTGCACGCTCGTTGTTCAGTTTTCAAGGAGCAAATTCGATGACCTTCGTCAACTTTCGCCGTTTTGCGGCGACCTCTTTAATATAACACATCCGCCCATGACTGTTCAATAGCAATTTTTGCTTTTCGTCTTGCCGCGCTTGCTCGAAGAGCTTCCCCTTCAGCGGGCGGAATTACAATATAGCACGAACGGGCGGTGCGAATCAAGTGGAAATATTCCACACCCGATTCGACCGCCTCCGTTAAAACAGCACGAGCTTTAGCGCAATCAAAAGCAGCAATCCCGGCGCGCCGAGAAGAAACGTGGTGGCGACGGTCGGAATATTGATCGGGATGCGGAAGTCGTAATGCGAGCCGACCAAATTGACGAAATACAATAAAAATGCCGCGATAACAATATGCAAAGCCGCATACCCGAGCCATCGCCACGACCATTTGTGCCGGAACAGCGTGATGAGCAGGAAAACCGACGAGCCGACCAGCAAGCCGAGCCAAACGTAATGCATGTCATCCCTCCGCCGCTCTGCCCATGCCGATGTCGAGCGCGTGCACATTCAACCGCTTCGCGCTTTTCAGCAGCATTTCATACCGTTTCTCCGCCGCTTCCAGAGCGAATATGGCGTAATCGATCTGATCCTTGTCCGATACGTAATCGAGTCGGGACAGCGCATGCTGCCAATCGGTCTGGGCGGCGCGAATTTCCTCCACCAGCGTTTGCTTGTCCTTCAGCAAAGGATCGGTTTCTTTGCTACTCCATCGAAACAGCTTCTCCCACTGCACGTTGTATCACGCTCCATTCGTCCATATCGATCGTCTTCCGTTTATTCATACATATGGACATGGAGCGCAAAGTAGAACAAGCGCGGCGCGAATCGACGAACCCGGGAGCGCCGACGATGGAGCGGTCCAAAGATAACAAAAAGCCGCACGGAGCGCCAACCGCTTTCCGTCCGGCTTATTCGTCACGACAGCTCTCTCCGGCCTTCCAGCGCCTTCGAAAGCGTCACTTCATCGGCGTATTCGAGGTCTCCCCCTACCGGGAGGCCGTGTGCGATCCGCGTCACCTTCAAACCGAAAGGCTTGACGAGCCGGCTTAAGTAAATCGCCGTCGCTTCCCCTTCGACATTCGGATTCGTAGCCAAAATGAGCTCCTGCACCTTCTCGTCGCTCAGCCGGCGGAGCAGCTCGGCGACGCGGATTTCGTCCGGCCCGATGCCTTCCATCGGGGAAATCGCCCCGTGCAGCACATGATACGTTCCGTGAAACTCCTTCATCCGCTCGAGAGCGACAAGATCCTTCGGCTCCTGCACCACGCAGATGACGGCGCCGTCCCGCGTTTTGTCCTGGCAAATACGGCAAGGGTCCACATCCGTAATGTTGCAGCAAACCGAGCAGTAGTGCAAATTGCGTTTGACGCTGACCAGCGATTTGGCGAAATCGAGAACGTCGTCCTCTTTCATCCGCAATACGTGAAAAGCCAATCGCCCTGCCGTTTTGGGCCCCACTCCCGGCAACCGCGAAAAGGCGTCGATTAATTTTGCGATAGGTTCCGGGTAAAACAAGCGAATGGCTCCTTTGCTTCTTGGTTAAAACATGCCCGGCAGCTTCAATCCGCCGGTCAAGCGGCCCAAATCCTGCTCGGCCATTTGCTCGGCTTTCGTCAAGGCGTCGTTCACGGCCGTCAGGACGAGGTCCTGCAGCATATCGACGTCGTCGGGATCGACCGCCTCCGGCTTGATGACGATATTCGTAATTTTGCGCTGGCCCGTAGCGGTGACCGTCACGACGCCGCCTCCGGCGCTGCCTTCGACCGTTTTCGTCGAAAGCTCCTCCTGCGCCTTCATCATTTGCTCCTGCATTTTTTTCACTTGCTTCATCATTTGCTGCATGTTGTTCATGCTCATCATCCTTTCGGTTTATTCTTTCACGACGACCAAATCTTCGCCGAACAATTTGATGGCCTCTTCCACGATATCGTCCCCGGGCTTGTCATCAGCGGGCTCTTCCATACGCATCGCTTCCGGCTGTTCGGCCGAACCGGCCACCGCCTCTTTCCAATCCTTCATCATCGCGGTGACGAGCTTGAACGGTTCGCCGAGCACGTCCCGCATCACCTGCTCGATCAGCTCTTTATGGGCCGGCTTCTCGGTCGTTTCCCGGTGCATCGCGCTTTTGAACGCCAGCAGCACGGCTTCCTCCGTTACCGCGACCGGCTCGCCGTCGACAAGCCAGGCGTGCACCGTAATTTTGCGTTCCTTCACCTGCTGCAGCACTTGCCCCCACTTGCTTAACGCCTGCCGGAGCAACGCCGAATCCGCATGCGCGACATACGGATCAAGCTTGATCCCGAGCTTCGCGGAAGCGGCGGACACGGACGGACGCGGGCTCGAAAATCCCGCGGGCTTCGATGCCGGTTCTTTCCCCGGAGAAGCCGGTACGCCGTTTTTCAGCAGCTGGTCCAGCTTCTGCTCGAGCTGCGCGACTTTACGGGTCAAGGAGGCGATCTGCGCGTTCGCGTCCGGATCCGCCGAGCCGGCCTGCGCCGGGGTCTCCGCCGACGACGGAGAACTGCACAGCTTCAAAATCGCCACCTCGAACATCGTTTGCGGCTGGGCGGAATATTTCATCTCGGCTTGGTAATGGTTCAGCACGTCGATGCTATGAAACAAACGCTCGGCGGAAAAAGCGGCGGTCATGCTCCGGAACGCGGCCGCGTCGGTAATCCGGTCGGTCCATTCCTCCGCATTCGGCACCAGCTTCAGCATAAGCGCGTCGCGGAAATAATAAAGCAAATTTTCCATGCTTTTCTCGGCGCTTTTCCCGTCCTGCATAAGCTGCTCGATGCAGGTAAGCGCGGCCCCCGCATCGCGGGCCATGATCGCTTCGGCCAAACGTCCGAACTGCTCCAGCCCGATCCCGCCGGTAATGCCGAGCACTTCCTGCAGCGTGACGTGATTGCCGGTATACGCGATAATTTGATCGAGCAAGCTAAGGGCGTCGCGCATGCCGCCGTCGGACAGCCTTGCAATGTACTGCAGCGCCTCCGGCTCCGCGGTCACCCGCTCCTCGCCGCAAATGTGCGAAAGGCGGGATACTTGCTCCTCCAGAGGAACCCGGCGGAAGTCGAAACGCTGGCAGCGCGAAACGATCGTCGCCGGCAGCCGATGAGGCTCCGTCGTCGCCAAAATGAACATGACGTGTCCCGGCGGCTCCTCGAGCGTCTTCAGCAGCGCATTGAACGCCTCCGTCGTCAGCATGTGCACTTCGTCGATAATGTACACCTTCTGCCGCACTTCGGTCGGGGCGTACTTGACCTTCTCGCGAATATCGCGAATTTCCTCGACCCCGCGATTGGAGGCGGCGTCGATTTCGACGACGTCCATGACGGCCCCTTCGGTAATGCGCCGGCACGCCGAGCATTCGTTGCACGGCTCCTCCGCCGGACCGTTCTCGCAGTTGACGGCTTTGGCCAAAATTTTGGCCGCGGTCGTTTTCCCCGTTCCGCGCGGACCGTTGAACAAATAAGCGTGAGTGAGCCGCCCTTCGCGCAGCGAATTTTGCAGCGTCTGCGTAATATGCTGTTGTCCGACGATATCCCGGAAAGCCTGAGGCCTCCACTTCCGATACAATGCGATGTGCGACACTTTCGACTCTCCCACCGTTTGCGTGATCGCTTTCGTTTTTTCGCCTTACGTGCCGATATACGCCAAAAAAACCGATTTCGTTGATCGTTTAAGCTATCCTCTATTATACACCATACGCCTTGCGTTTGACCAACCGGCGGGCCGGTCAGTCGGGCGAGAACGGCAGGCTGACCGTGAACGTCGTGCCGTACCCTTTCGACGAAACCCGAATATGCCCTCCGATATCGTGGATGATGCGCTGGCAAACGGACAGCCCGAGGCCGGTTCCGTGCTCCTTCGTCGTGAAAAACGGATCGAATATTTTATCGATCAGAAACGCGGGAATGCCGGGCCCGGCATCCTGAATATCGACGTGCACTTTCCTTTCGCGGTATTCGATCCGCTCTATAATCGTCAAAGTCCCTCCTTGCACCATCGCTTCGATTCCGTTTTTGCACAAATTGATGAAGACTTGCTTCAGCAGCTCGCGGTCGGCTACGATTTTCGGAATTTGGTATACCGACTCGTAATGGATCGTCACATTATGCAGCACCGCCTGGTTGTTGATGATCGGCAAAATGTCGCGCAGCACCGACGATACGTCGATTTTGTCGTAAGTGACGTTTTTCGGCTTGCTCAGCAGCAAAAATTCGCCGACCAATTCGTTGATCCGATCGATCTCCGCCAGCATCAGGTCGGTGTAGCCTTGTTCCCGCTCCATGCCGTTCTGCTGAAACGTCCGGTTCAGCACTTGCAAAAATCCTTTGATCGACGTAAGCGGATTGCGGATTTCGTGAGCGGTGCCGGCGGCGATTTGCCCGATCATCGCGAGCCGGTCGCTGCGCTGCACCTGCTGCTCGAGCGAGCGGAGGTTGGTGACGTCCTTGAAAATGACATACGCGCCAACGACTTGCCCCGATTCGTCGCGTATCAGGTTGGAGTCCATGAGCAGCTCGTACCGTTCCCGGTCGTTCGTCCACGAGACGGCATGATTGCGGACGAGCACCCCGTCCAGCAGCGTACGCTGCACGAGCTGATGCTCTTTCGGCACCGTGCGGAAAATATCTTCGACCTGGCGATTGATCGAGCTTTTTCGATCGATGCCCAGAATGGAGCAGGCGAGCTCGCTAATATCGACAAGGCGGAAATCGGTGTCGACCAAAAGCACGCCGAGGTTGACGTCGCGCACGAACGTGCCCGAAAACTGCTGCAGCAGGCTAAGCTCTCCCGCCCTTCCCCTTTCGTCCAAAAAGATCATATACAGGTTGGCCGATTCCGATTCGACCGGATATACCCGGCAGCGGGCCGCCGTTGCGTCGTCCGGTCCGCAGCGGACCCGGACTTCCGTCCATTCGTCTTGGTCCGAGCCGTTCCGGCACCGAAGAAGCAGCGCTTCCAAATCGGTTTCTCCGGGCAGCAGATCGGCGAGCGACGTTTTGCCCGGTTCGCACAGCCCGGGAAACATCGCGGAAAAATACCGGTTGCAGTCGACCAAAAGACCGCTTTCATCGAAAATCGCGGCGCCCAATCCGATCAGGCCGCGTATAAAGTTGTGCGGAGACGGCATCGTGATCCGGAACTTGTCCATGCAATACCACCTTTATTTTTTTATACCAGAGCAACGGTCGCCACGTACGTCTTGCGTAAGCCATGGTCAACTTGCAGTTCCGGTCCCCCTTCTTCCTTTATACAATTCTACTCGCAATTGTTTTTTCCTTCCAATACCAAAACACCGGATAAACGTCGATGCGTTTATCCGGTGCGCGTATGTTCCTTTATGATTGTGTAATAACCGTGCACCTGTCGTTGACCTTGCGATCCGAGCGGAACCTCTACCGGTTAGCTCGAGTCAGGCACTCCTCCGGCACATGAGCCATCTTGCTTACGGCTGCTTCCTTCCGGACCTGACCGGGTTCACAAGCGCCCATTGCGGAGGACCCGACCGTCAACACTTCGTATAGAAGTCAGACCCCACATCGACAAGACCGAAAACAGGAATTCAACCCCGCTACAGCGGATTGCGGGTAACAGGGCACCGCTACCTCCCCGTCTAGCACGGTAATACATAGTATAGCCGATTGTCCCGCAAACCGCAACCTTCATCATTTGGCATGCGAGGAATCGGCGCGTCACTCGCTTCGTACGAGCACCTTGAAATTGTACCGCGGAACGGCGCGCTTCAGCGCATCGAGCGCTTGGCCGCGAATCCGCTCCATGTCGGCGTCCGTCGATTCCTTCGTCACGGAAAGTCTCACGGTCGCGTTCGGCCCGTTCGTGGCGATGCGAACTTTGCGGACGCCGGCGATCGGCGTGACCGCATCGCGCATCATGTTCGTATCCATTTCGTACGTATGGTAAGAAGGACCCGTTTGCAGGTTCGGGTTCGTATTCGTTATGCCCAAATAACCGTCATTTTGGTACGATTGCGTCTTCGGTCCGGTATTGCCCGGGTTGCCGGCGCAGGCGGCGGCGAGCATGACCGGCAGCAGCGCGGCGGCGAAGAAACGAAGCGGTTTGTTGATCATAAAAAAATAACCTCCCTTGGGTTTAGGATGACCAAGAGAGGTTGTTGTATGCATGTAGCTTGGACGCCAAGCTTCGAGCTTAAATGCCGTATTTTTTCTTGAATTTATCGACGCGACCGCCGGCATCGACAAACTTCTGTTTGCCGGTGAAATGCGGGTGGCAATTCGAACAAATTTCGACGCGAAGATTTTGCTTGATGGAGCCCGTTTCGAACGTATTGCCGCAAGCGCAAGTGACGGTCGTTACGTAATATTTCGGTTGGATATCTGTTTTCATGATCCTTTCACCTCTTTCCGCCCTGAGTCTCTTTCCGCGAACCCAGAGTTATATCGACACATGATCGCATTATAGCACGATGCGTCCGCTTAACGCAACTGGATTGTGGACAAAGCCGTTATTTGGATGCGCGCAGCGGCGGAACATGCGTATACGAGCCGATAACGACGTCCGGCAGCTCCGCTTCGAATATTTCGATCATCCGCTTCATGCCGTAAACGTCGCCTTGCGGCTTCGGAACAAGCTGCAAATAGCCTTCCGGATCGATGTTCAAGTTGCGCAGCTGGATCAGCTTCAGCCCCGTCCGTTTGGCGAAGCCGAGCATCGCTTCGATTTCTTCCTCGCGGTCCGTGACGCCGGGAAACACCAAATAGTTGATGGACGTATAGACGCCTTTGCCGCTCGCATACGTCAGCGATTTCTCCACGTTCGCCAGGCTGTAGCCCCGCGGCTTGTAGTAAGCGTTGTAATGCTCGTCCAGGGCGCTGATCGTGCTGACGCGCATCAGGTCGAGTCCGGCGTCGACGATTCCCCGGATATGGTCGGTAAGCCCGGCGTTCGTATTGATGTTGATATAGCCGATGCTCGTCCGCTCCCGGACGCGACGAATCGAGTCGATAATGAGCTTCGCCTGCGTCGACGGCTCGCCTTCGCAGCCTTGGCCGAAGCTGATGATGCTCTCCGGCGTTTTCAAATGCTCCAGCATCACCTGCACGATCTCGTCGACGTTCGGCTTGAAATTCATCCGCGTCTGCGGCGCCGGAAAGCCGCTGTCGTCCGGCTGCTCGGAAATGCACCCGTAGCAGCCCGCATTGCACGAGAACGAGACCGGCACCGCCCCTTCGAGCCGGGACAAAAACGTGTTGGAGGCGGTCAAGCATTCGTATTCCAGCGCGCACTTCGACAAATGCCGATACAGCCGGTTGTCCGGATACGTTTGCAGCAGCCGCTCGACTCCGATGCCAAGCTCGCGCGGATCGCAATTGCGCGGATTCCACGGCTCCGGGTCGTCGCTTCGTTTGGCCGCCACGTAAAACTGCCCGTCTTTCCAGACGACGGCCGTATAGCCGAACAAGGGAAGCATTTGCGACTTGTCCTTCTTGACGTATCCCGGAAGCAGCAGCCGCGTAAATCCTTGCGGAAGAAGCGCGCCGACCGCGTTATACGGACCGTCGAGCGGCTGCATCGATTCGGCTTCCCCGTTCCAGCCGATCGCCCGCGTCCCCGGCAGACTGACCAGTGTGGCGCCTTCCGGCAGCGGAATCAGCTCGTCGTCCCATATTTCCGTTATCATATCGCCGCTGCGGCCGAGCGCGGTCCATTCCGGGTGATCGAACACGTTGCCCGCTTCGTCCGCGTATACGAGATGCATGAGAGGTCCCTTCTTTTCAAAACAAGATGGTCAGGAAGCGGAGTTTTTCATGCCGCGTTTACCTTCCGGCTTCGCTTCCAGCGTATCGAGAAATTCGCGGTTCGTTTTCGTATCGGCGAGCTTTTTCAGGAACGCGTCGACGAAATCGTGCGAATCGTTCATATTTTTGCGGATCGCCCAAATTTTGTCGAGCTCTTCCTTCGTCAGTAGCATTTCCTCGCGACGCGTACCGGAGCGGCGAATGTCGATCGCCGGGAAAATGCGGCGCTCCGCCAGCTTGCGGTCCAAATGCAGCTCGAGATTGCCGGTTCCTTTGAACTCCTCGTAAATGACGTCGTCCATCCGCGAGCCGGTCTCGATCAGCGCCGTGGCGAGAATGGTCAAGCTTCCGCCTTCCTCGATGTTGCGCGCCGCGCCGAAGAACCGTTTCGGCCGGTGAAACGCGCTCGGATCGATACCGCCGGACAGCGTGCGGCCCGACGGCGGGATGACGAGGTTGTACGCCCGCGCCAGCCGGGTAATGCTGTCGAGCAAAATGACGACGTCTTTCTTCGATTCGACGAGCCGCTGCGCCCGCTCCAACACGAGCTCCGCCACCTTGATATGGTTCTCCGGCAGCTCGTCGAACGTGGAGGCGACGACTTCGGCTTTGACCGAACGCTGCATGTCGGTCACTTCCTCGGGACGTTCGTCGATCAGCAGCACGAACAGCTCCACGTCGGGATAATTGAGCGAGATGCTGTTGGCGATTTCTTTGAGAAGCAGCGTTTTCCCCGCCTTCGGCGGAGCGACGATCAAACCGCGTTGCCCCATGCCGACCGGGCTGAGCAAATCCATAATGCGGGTGGAAAGATTCGAAGGCGTCGTTTCGAGAATGAACTTGGTTTGAGGATAAAGGGGAGTGAGGGCCGGAAAATGAAGCCGTTCCGCAGCCGTCTCCGGCTTCTCGCCGTTAACCGCCTCGACCTGAAGCAAACCGAAATAACGCTCGTTTTCTTTGGGCGGCCGGCATTTGCCCGACACCATATCGCCGGAACGCAAATCGAATTTGCGAATTTGCGATTGGGAAATATAAATATCCTCGGAGCTCGGCAAATAGTTGATCGGCCTCAAAAAGCCGTACCCTTCCGACAATACGTCGAGAACGCCTTCCATGAACATCAAGCCGCCCTTTTCGGCCTGGGCACGTAAAATCGCAAAAATCAATTCTTTTTTCTTCATTTGGCCGTAAGACGGAATTTGATGTTCTTTGGCCAACTTGTACAAGTCGGTCAATTTCATCTGCTCCAGCTGCGCCAGATGCATATCCATAGTATTCATCCACCACACTATTCTTTAATTCGGAAGACATTCGAATCTAGCATTTCCGTTTTTCTTCCAATCTATTCTTCTTTGGCGCGGGCAAGCTCCAGGCTTTCTGCTTCCTCCCACACCTCCGCACCGAGGCTGCGAAGATTGGCGACCAAATTTTCGTACCCCCGATGTATGTACTCCACGCCGCCGATTTCGGTCACTCCCGACGGCACCGTCAGAGCCGCGATAAACAAGGCCGCGCCGGCGCGCAAATCGGTAGCCCGCACTTTCGCCGCCGTGAGCCCGCCGCCCTCGATAATCGCCGAGCGTCCCTCGACTTTGATTTTCGCGCCCATGCGGATCAATTCGGGAACGTGCTTGAACCGGTTGTTGTACACGTAGTCGGTTAAAATGCTGACGCCTTTCGCTTGCGTGAGGAGACTGGTCATCGGGGACTGAAGATCGGTGGCAAAGCCGGGGTAAACGAGCGCTTTCACGTCTACGCTTTCGTATTCCGGTTGACCTACGACGCGTATCGCTTCGTCCATCTCGTAAATATGAACGCCCATTTCTTGGAGCTTGGCGGTCAAAGCCTCCATATGCTTCGGAATGACGTTGTCGATCAGCACGTCTCCGCGGGTCGCCGCCGCCGCGATCATGTACGATCCGGCCTGAATCCGGTCGGGAATGATCGAGTGTCTGCACCCGTGCAGCGAGTCGACGCCTTCGATGCGGATCGTCTCGGTACCCGCCCCTTTGATTTTGGCGCCCATCGCGTTGAGCAGTGTCGCTACATCTATAATTTCTGGCTCTTTGGCCGCATTTTCGATCAAAGTGATGCCTTTGGCCCGTGAAGCCGCCAGCATGATGTTAATCGTCGCCCCTACGCTGACGACATCCAAATAAATTTTCGCGCCGCGCAGCTGCTTCGCGCGGATGCGCAAGCTGCCGAATTCGTTGCTTACTTCGGCGCCGAGCGCCTCGAAGCCTTTCATATGCTGATCGATCGGCCTCGGCTCGAAATTGCAGCCGCCCGGCAGACCGATCGTCGCTTCTCCGAACCTTCCGAGAAGCGCGCCCATCAAGTAATAGGAAGCGCGAAGCTTCTTGATGTTTCCGTTCGGCATCGGCACCGACTTCAGCATCGTCGGATCGATGACCATCTGGTCGCCGCTTCTCTCCACCGTGGCTCCAAGTTCCGTCAGCAGCTCGGTATAAATGTCGACGTCGCTTATAACGGGGAGATTGTCGAGCACTACTTTCGTTTCCGCCAGAATCGCCGCAGGAATCAACGCGACCGCGCTGTTCTTCGCACCGCTGATCGTAACCGTTCCCCGCAGCGGCCGGCCTCCCGCGACCATCAGTTTTCCCGTCATTGCTGCAAATTCCCCCTAACCTGACGCGAAACAAGAGAACGAGGGAACCCGGCGGGACCGCTCCCGCCGCGACGGCTCCCGCATCCGCTTCCTTTACGCCTGATTGCTTGAGCCGAACAAACGAATTTTCGATTTGACGACTTCGATCATCGCGTTGCGCGCAGGCGTCAAATATTTGCGGGGATCGTATACTTTCGCGTCTTTCGCCAATACTTCGCGGATCGCGTCGGTGCAAGCGACCTGATTTTCCGTATTGACGTTGATTTTGCCTACGCCGGCCGCGATCGACAGGCGAATCGCTTCGTCCGGCACGCCGGAGCCGCCGTGCAGCACGATCGGAACCGGAACCGCTTTGGCCACTTGCTCGATGATGTCGTAATGGATTTTCGGCTCGCCCTTGTACATGCCGTGCGCCGTACCGACCGCGATCGCCAGGCAATCGACGCCGGTTTCCTCGTAGAAGCGGATCGCTTCCTCCGGCTTGGCCAGGTTCGCATGCTCTTCGTCGACGCTGATGTCGTCCTCGACGCCGCCGATCGTGCCGAGCTCGCCTTCGACGGATACGCCCATCGCGTGAGCCGCTTTGACCACTTC
Source organism: Paenibacillus sp. GYB003 (assembly GCF_036577625.1). Lineage (NCBI taxonomy): Bacteria > Bacillati > Bacillota > Bacilli > Caryophanales > Paenibacillaceae > Paenibacillus > Paenibacillus sp. GYB003. The sequence continues at coordinate 11,199 of NZ_JARBDC010000016.1, forward strand.
CTTGGTCAGGCGAATGTTCTCTTCGAGCGTATAGTGCGAGCCGTCGAACATAACCGAGCTGAAGCCTGCGCGGATACATTTCATCGCGACTTCGAAGCTGCTGCCGTGGTCCAGGTGAAGGGCGATCGGAAGACCCGATTTTTTCGCCGCCGCCTCGGCGATCGCTACGGTATATTCCATGCCCATATATTTCAGGGCGCCTTCGCTTACGCCGAAAATGAACGGCGATTTTTCTTCGATGGCCGCTTCCGTAATCGCTTGGGCGAATTCCAGGTTGTTCATGTTGAACTGTCCGACCGCAAATTTATGAGCTTTCGCCTTCGGCAAAAACTCGTTCATCGAAACAAGTGGCATTGTCGTTCCTCCTAAACGTTATGCGAGAATTGAGATCCGAATGCAATACTGATCCATTATAGCATACTCGTCCGCGAAATGGTAACCGGATCGGCTCGCTTCCGGCAAGGGGCAAGGGCTCTCGCTCCCGCAGCGGAATCCGGAAAAACAAAAAAGGACCCTGATCAGGATCCTATCGCCAGCCGAGGCGAATTCGGACGCAGCTGCGCGTTGACCGCCTGCCTCAAGTCGTCGATATCGAACGGCTTCGTAAAATGCGTCAAAGCTCCGAGATCGGTCGCTTCCTTAATCATATCCAGCTCGCCGTACGCGGTCATCATAATGACTTTGATGCTCGTATCGATCTGTTTGATATGCTTCAAAATGTCCAAACCGTCCATGCCGGGAATTTTCATGTCGAGCAATACGAGATCCGGGGATTCCTTGCGGACGATTTCGAGCGCCAATTTGCCGTTCGAAGCTTGAAACGTATCGTAGCCTTCGTTGCTGAACACTTCGACCAGCAAGACGCGGATGCCGTTTTGGTCGTCGACAATCAACACCTTTTTCTTATCCAATCATCAAACCTCCTCACAACTTTGCTTGGATGCAAAGCCTTTTGAACCGCTCGCGTTCGCTTCTTGCGGCGGCTGGCCGGCGCAAGCCCGAAAGTTCCGGATTCGAGGGGAAGAAAGGCAAGCCAGCGCAAGATGCGATACCTCGAACGCACATCGACTTTGACTTTCGCTTCGTAATTAGAAAAATTCGATATGCGAGCCGAGATTCCTGCTCGTTTCCAAATAAAGTTGTAAGTTTTTAACAAGGTTCGGCGACGGAGGCGGTCCAGCAAGCATTTCCGGGCCTTTCGGACGGGGGCCGGGCGCGTTACAGCGCCCGCGCTTCCTCCGCCGGCTTCGCGCAGTCCATCGAAGCCCGCACGAAATGTTTGAACAGCGGCTGCGGCCGGTTCGGTCTGGACGTAAACTCCGGATGGAACTGTACGGCCAAAAACCACGGATGGTCCGGCAGCTCGATCACTTCGACGAGGCGGCCGTCCGGAGACGTTCCGGAAATTTTCAAGCCGGCCGACTCGAGCGCTTCGCGGTATTCGTTGTTGAACTCGTACCGGTGGCGATGGCGCTCGTAAACGAGCTCGTCCTCGTAGCAGCGCATCGCGAGCGAGCCCTCGGCGATTTTGCACGGATACAGGCCGAGCCGCATCGTTCCGCCCAAATCCTCGATGTCCTTCTGCTCCGGCAGCAGGTCGATGACCGGATACGGGGTCGTCGGATTGATTTCGGAGCTGTTCGCGCCGTCCAGACCGGCCACGGAGCGGGCGTACTCGACCACGGCCACCTGCATGCCGAGGCAAATGCCGAAAAACGGAATGCGGTTTTCCCGCGCATAGCGGATCGCCGAAATTTTCCCTTCGATTCCCCGGTCTCCGAAGCCGCCCGGAACGAGAATACCCTGTACGCCGGCAAGCTGCTCCGCTACGTTATGATCGTACAGCTCTTCCGCGTTGACCCAGCGGATATCCACTTCCGTATTGCAATCGATGCCGGCGTGGCCGAGCGCCTCCACGATGCTCAAATAAGCGTCGTGCAGCGCCACGTATTTGCCGACGATGGCGATTTCCGTCTTGTTTTCCAACGTTTTCACTTTGTTGACGAGACGTTCCCATTCCGTCATATCCGGCGGATTGCGGAACGCGTCGAGCTTCAGATGCTTGACGACGATGTCGTCGAGACCTTGCTCGCGCAGCATCATCGGCACCTCGTACAGCGTGCTCGCATCCTGGCATTCGATGACCGCTTCGGGGTCGATGTCGCAGAACAGCGCCAGCTTCCGCTTCATGTCTTCGGACAGCGGATGCTCGGTCCGGCATACGACGACCTGCGGCTGAATGCCGATGCTGCGCAGCTCCTTCACGCTGTGCTGGGTCGGCTTCGTCTTTACTTCCCCGGCCGCCTTCAAATACGGAATAAGCGTCACGTGTATGTACATGACGTTATCGCGGCCGATGTCGCTCTTGATTTGACGGATCGCTTCGAGGAACGGCAAGCTTTCGATGTCGCCGACGGTGCCGCCGATTTCCGTGATGACGACGTCGGATTGCGTCTCCCGGCCGGCGCGGAATACGCGATCCTTGATTTCGTTCGTAATATGAGGAATCACCTGAACGGTACCGCCCAAATATTCGCCGCGGCGCTCCTTCGTAATGACGGACGAGTAAATTTTGCCGGTCGTGACGTTGCTCGTCTTGGACAGGTTGATGTCGATGAACCGCTCGTAATGCCCGAGGTCCAGGTCGGTTTCCGCACCGTCGTCGGTGACGAACACTTCGCCGTGCTGGTAAGGGCTCATCGTACCGGGATCCACATTGATGTACGGGTCGAATTTTTGAATCGTTACTTTGAGCCCCCTGTTTTTGAGCAGCCGACCCAAAGACGCCGCGGTAATCCCTTTGCCGAGCGAAGAAACGACGCCGCCTGTTACGAAAATATACTTGGTCACGTTTGTAAACCTCCGTTAAAGTCTGAAAAGCAAGTCCGCCTGGGCAGCCCGGGCAAAAAAAATAAAAGTGACTCCCGCCGAGACGGGGCACTTTAGTGGATTCGCTAACGAATTGTAAATGTGTAGCCCAAAACATAGTTTACCCGGTCGCCGGGAGCCTGTCAAGGGAGACGGCGGCGCCCCGAAACTTCCCAGGCGCGCCCCCGTTCCGGCCTCGCGAAGCGCCGCCCGGGGCTTCCGCCGAACGTCCGCGGCGATTACTTCGCGTCCTCGTCTTCCTGGTCGTCGAATTCGTCTTCCGCTTCTTCCTCCTCGTCGGCGTCGCCGAATTCTTCGTCCTCCTCGGCCTCTTCGTCGATTTCGGCGATTTCGCCGTCGACCTCCTCGATCTCGGCGTCGTCGAGCGCTTCTTCGTCCTGGTAGAAGTCTTCCTCGTCGCCGCTGAATTCTTCTTCCCCTTCGTAAGCCTCGTACTCTTCGTCGACTTCTTCTTCCTCCGTGTAGTAATCGTCGTCGTCGTCGTCGTTCAAAATGCGGGGATGCTTGGAACTGCCGACCGCGGCGTCCTCCGATTTTTCGACCGGATACCACCGTTTCAATCCCCACAAGTTCGTGCCGACGCACGCGAATCTGCCGTCTATATTAATTTCCGTATACAGCTGAGCGATAACCTGCATCACTTCGTCGTCCGACAACCCTTTGATCTTGGCGATCTCCTGCATCAGGTCCCGGTAATAAAACGGATTTTTGGACGCTTTCAGCACTTCGAACGCAAGATCGACCATCGGCATTTCTTTTGCCTGCTCCGCATCGATTTTCAGCGTGTAAGGGGTGCTCATGGCCTGACACTTCCTTTCCGACATGTTCTACAACGATAACGTTCCTGCAGCTCCGCAGCGCCTTCGTTCCGGGCGCCCGGAGACGGTCCTTCTTCTAAAATGCCCATTATCTCCATTAAGTAAAACCTATTTTATACAAAAATGCAACAGGGCCCGCAGTCGGACCGGCCGAAACGGCGCGCACAAAAAAGAAGCCGAGCTGACCGGCTTCCAAGGGACTGTATCCGCTTGGCCGATGAACGACCGTTCACCACCTTGCGTACGTGAAGAGCGCCCGCAGGAGCCCTCTGATTCATACTATGAGGACGGCGTACCGATGCTACTGCCGCAAGGCCTAACTTTTGCGAAAAAAGGCGCTCACCACATGCGGGCGGTGGTACAGGTTCATATCATATCACGTAAGCGACTCGAGGAGTGGGGGAGGGAATTCATTTGAGCGAATCGGCGCTGCTGCGAATGCTGCACGAAGCGACCGTAGCGACCGGTACGAGCGCGAAGCGCCATATCATCCATTTCAAAAACAAGGCGGCTTACGGCCGGTTTCTGGCCGCGTTCGAGAAAGCAAACGAGCTGTTTCCCGTCAAATCGATCGTCCAGCCGATTAAAATCATTCATGCGATTTCGTGCGCCCTGAAAGGCGGCGGCACCACGCTGCGCCATCCGAGCATCCGTTTCGTCGAGGAGGATATCGCGATCCGCGTCCACGGCTCCCACGCGAGATATATGCAGCAGCCGGCGACGCCGCGCCAATCCGACGCCTCGATCCCGTGGGGAGTCCGGCAAATCCGTTCGCCCGAAGCATGGAAGGAAACGCGGGGCGGCCGCATCCGGATCGGCGTCATCGATACCGGCATCGACTATTCGCATCCCGATTTGCGGGGACGCATTTCGCGCGGCATCAATTTGCTGCATCGCGGCCTGCTTCCCGCGGACGACAACGGACACGGCACGCACATTTCCGGCACGATCGCCGCCTCCAATCCGGAGTCGGGCATGGTCGGCGTCGCGCCGCACGCCATCATCCATCCGGTCAAGGCGTTCGATCACAACGGAACCGCCTACGTCTCCGACATCGTGCTCGGCATCGATTGGTGCGTCCGCAACCGGATGCATATCATCAATATGAGCTTCGGCATGAAAAATCGCAGCAAGTCGCTTCACGAGGCGGTTCGCACCGCGAACCGGATGGGTATCGTCGTCGTCGCCTCCTCCGGCAACGAAGGCAAGCTGACCTCGATCGATTATCCGGCGCGCTTTTCCCAGGTCATTTCCGTCGGCGCCACGACTTCGCACAAAAAAATAGCCCCGTTCAGCAACAGGGGCAAAGCGATCGACTTGTATGCGCCCGGCGACAAAATCCGATCGACCTGGCTGCATCACAAATATATGGAGCTGAGCGGCACGTCGATGGCCACCTCGCACGTATCCGGCGTCATCGCGCTCATGCTGTCGGTGAAGCCCGATTTATCGCCGTCGGAAATCAAATCGCTGCTGCAAAAAACGTCCAACCCGATCGCGGGGCTGAAATCGCGCTCCGCCTCGAAGGGCGGGGAGATCGACGCGGCTCGCGCGCTGCGCCATCTCGGCCCGTAAACGGGAAGGACCCTCTCACCCCTACGGGCTTCGCGGCTACCCTCACATGCTGTCCGGAGCGGATACGCCGACCAGCTTCAGCACGTTGCGGATGACGATGCGCAGCGCGGCCAGCAGCGCCAGACGGGCTTGCGTCAGCGCCGCGTCTTCGGTAATGACCCGCTCGGCGCGGTAGTAGCTGTGGAACTGCGACGCGAGTTCGTACACGTACCGGATCAGCCGGTGCGGGGCGTACTGGGCGGCCGCTTCCGCGAGCTCCGCCGGCAATTCGCCCATTTTGCGCAGCAGGTCGAATTCCGCCTCGCCGGCAAGCGGCGACAAATCCGTTTGCGGGCCGGGGGCCGCGGCGATGCCCTGCTCCGCCGCTTGGCGGAAAATGCTGCAAATGCGCGCGTGGGCGTATTGGACGTAAAACACCGGGTTTTCGTTCGATTTGGAAATCGCCAAATCCATGTCGAAATCGAGATGCGAGTCGTTGCTGCGCATCGTGAAAAAATAGCGGATGGCGTCGACGCCGACCTCGTCCATCAAATCTTCCAGCGTGACCGCCTTGCCGGTCCGCTTGGACATTTTCACCTTCTCGCCGTTTTGGTACAGACTGACCATCTGGGCGATCAAAACGGTGAGCTTCGCCGGATCGTAGCCGAGCGCGGCCATGGCGGCTTTCACCCGCGGGATGTAGCCGTGATGGTCCGCTCCCCAAATGTTGATCATTTCGTCGAAGCCGCGCTCGTATTTCGTGCGGTGATAGGCGATGTCCGGCGTCAAATACGTATAGCTTCCGTCGTTTTTGACGAGCACGCGGTCTTTGTCGTCGCCGTACGGCGTCGTCCGCAGCCAGGTCGCCCCGTCCTGCTCGTAAACGTGCCCGTTCGCCCGCAGCTGCTCCAGGGCGGGAGCGATCTTGCCGGATTCGTACAGCGACGTCTCGCTGTACCAGACGTCGAACGATACGCCGAAACGGGACAAGTCGCGCTTGATTTTGGCCAATTCCTTCTCGAGCCCGTACGCCTTGAAGAAGGCTCTGCGCTCGTCCTCGGGCAAAGCGGTCAGCTTATCGCCCTCCCGCTCCTTCAGCTCCTGCGCGAATCCCTTGATATCCTCGCCGTAATACCCGTCCTCGGGCATGTCCGCCTCGCGGCCGAGCGCCTGCAAATAGCGCGCCTCGATCGACTTGGCGAGGTTGTCCACCTGATTGCCCGCATCGTTGATGTAATATTCGCGCGTAACGTCGTAGCCGGCGAAATCGAGCACGTTGCACAGCGCGTCGCCGATCGCGGCGCCGCGGGCATGGCCGAGATGGAGACTGCCCGTCGGATTGGCGCTGACGAACTCGACCTGCACCTTGCGCCCCCCGCCGACCTGCACGCGGCCGTAATCCGCGTCCGCCGCCAGCACCTCGCGAACGACGTCGTGCAAATAGCTTTTGTCCATGAAAAAGTTGATGAAGCCCGGACCGGCCACTTCGACTTTGGCGATATAAGCTTTTTTCGTGTCCAGCTCCGCGATGAGCCGCTCGGCCACCTGGCGCGGGTTTTGCTTCGCCGCGCGGCTGAGCTGCATGGCGATGTTCGTCGACAAGTCGCCGTGCGCCTTCTCCTTCGGCACTTCCAGCACGACGGCCGGCAGCTGCTCCCGTTCCGCGATTCCCGCCTTCATGACGGCGTCCGCGATCGTGTCCCGAAGCAGCGCTTCGATCCGTTCGATAACGTTCATTCGCCTTCCTCCTCCTCTATCGTAAGCCTCAACCGGATTCGCCCGACATGGGTGCCCCCGGCGTACATATCGTAGCTCCAGGACAGCGAGCCGAGACCGTTTTGCAGCCTGCGGTCGATCCCGTGCGTATACAGCTCCATCTCCATCCGTCCTTGCGGCAGCTCGAAGCTGCCGGCCGTCCGTTCTCCGGAGCGGAACGTCAGATCGGACCGGACGTCGCCGTGACGAATCACTTTTACTTGCGCGTCGTCCCATTTTACCGTGGCGGTCGTTCTGCCCATATCCGTATCCGGCTCGGCGTAGCGCAAATAATAGGCGCCGTTTTTCGCGTACAGCTCGCCTTCGGCCTGCCGAATATGCGTTTGTTCCGCCTGCTTGCTTTCGATGCGTATTCGCACGCTGCGCTTCATGTCCGCCGGTCGCTCCCGTTTTTTTCGTTCATAGTCGGTATCGCCGTTCGTCCGAAAAAAAAGATGAAGGGCGCCCTTCATCTTTCGTTCCGTCCCGAGCGGCTTACTTGATCAGATCTTCCACAAACTTCGGCAGCACGAACGCCGCCTTGTGCAGCCGCGGCGTATAATATTTCGTCTCGATCTCCGGAATGCTCGCCTCGTCCACCTGAAGCGGATCGTACGTTTTGCTGCCGAGCGTAAAGGTCCACAGCCCGCTCGGGTAAGTCGGAATATTGGCCCCGTATACGCGGACGATCGGGAATATTTCGCGCACGTCGCGATTCACCGTCCGGATCAGATCCGCTTTAAACCAAGGATTGTCCGTTTGCGCCACGAATATGCCGTCATCCTTCAGCGATTCGTAGATGCCTTGGTAGAAGCCGCGACTGAACAGCTCGACCGCGGGCCCGACCGGCTCCGTCGAATCGACCATGATGACGTCGTACGCGTTTTTATGATCATGAATGTGCATGTAGCCGTCGTTGACGATCACCTGCACGCGAGGGTTGTCCAATTCGCCGGCGATTTCGGGCAAATATCGTTTCGAGTATTCGATCACTTTGCCGTCGATATCGACCAGAACCGCTTTCTCGACCTGCGGATGCTTCAGCACTTCGCGCACGACGCCGCCGTCGCCGCCGCCTACGATCAGCACGTGCTTCGGATTCGGGTGCGTGAACAGGGCGGGATGAGCCACCATCTCATGGTAAACGAACTCGTCGCGCACCGTCGTCATGACCATGCCGTCGAGCACGAGCATGCGGCCCCATTCGTGCGTGTCGATGATCGCCAAGTCCTGAAATTCCGTCTGCTCCCTCACGAGCGATTCTTTGATTTTTGCCGTTATGCCGAATTGCTCGGTCTGCTTCTCCGTATACCACAATTCCATGGGGCATCCCTTCTTTCCTCATTCTTCGCCAGAAGCTTGTCCGCCGGACAAGCTCTTTTTTTCATTGTAACACAAGGCACAAATTGTATTATAGTGGAACGCCGCAAAAATGCAATGCGCCTGCCCTACGACGCCGCGGCCGCCCCGCCTCCCTCCGATCGCCGCAATCGGCGCATTTTCTCGCACTTCGCCTGAATAGCTCGCTCCTTTCAGCCCCATACTAGTAGTAGTTTCCAAACTTAACCACCAGGAGGAGGAGCCGCCATGGACGAAACCGGCAACGGCCCGAGCCGCAAAACCGGGGGGAGACGCTCCGCGTCCGGCCGTCCCCGCAAAGGATGGCTGCGCAAATTGGCGACGTTCGTATTGGGCTGCGGCCTGCTCGGCGTCGTCGGCATCGTCGTGCTGATGCTCTATTTGCGTTCCCAGGCGCTCCCGGTCGGGACGTTCTCCCAGCCGTCGCAAATGTACGACATACACGGCAATTTGATCGCTTCGTTTCAATCCGGACAAAATCGCGAGTTCGTGCCGCTGAAAAACATACCGCAGCATTTGATCGAGGCGACGCTGGCCATCGAAGACAAACGGTTTTACGACCATGTCGGGCTGGACTTGCGCGGCATCGCGCGCGCCGCCGTGGTGAACGTGCAGCATATGAACATGCTGCAGGGCGCCAGCACGCTGACGCAGCAGCTCGCGCGAAATTTATATTTGACGCAGGACCGCACATGGTCGAGAAAAATGAAAGAAGCGTTGTACGCGCTGCAGCTCGAAATGCAGCTGAGCAAAGATCAGATCATGGAGATGTATTTGAACGACGCGACCTATTACGGCAATTCCGCTTACGGCGTCCAGGCAGCGGCGAAGCTGTTTTTCGGCAAGGACGTCGGCGACCTGACGCTGGCGGAAAGCGCTCTGATCGCGGGGGTGCCGAAAGGACCGCGCTATTATTCGCCGTATTTCAATATGGACAATGCGTTGGAGCGGCAGCATCTGATATTGACGGAGATGGCGAATCAGGGCTACATAACGGAGCAGGCGGCGGAGGAGGCGAAGCGGGAGAAGCTGAACTTTATGACCCCGGAGAAAAAAAGCGTCGCCGCCTCGGCCCCGTACTTCCGGGATTACGTCCGGCAGGTCGCTATCAATCAGCTCGGCATCGACGAGCGGGAGTTCGACGAAGGCGGCATCCGCATTTATACGACGCTGGACCTTTCCATGCAAAAAGCGGCCGAAGAGGCCGTCGCGAAGCAGCTCGCGAACTCCGGCGAGCTGCAGGCGGCGCTCGCGGCGGTCGACCCGCGCAACGGCTACGTAAAGGCGATGGTCGGCGGCAAAGATTACGGCGACAACCAGTTCAACCGGGCGATTTCCGACAGCCGGCAGCCGGGCTCCGCCTTCAAGGCGTTCGTCTATTTGACGGCGCTGCAGCAGCCGGGCTTTACGGCGGTCACCCGGTTCAAGAGCGAGCCGACCGTATTCACGTACGACGGCGGCCGCAAAACGTACACGCCGAGCAACTTCGCCGGCAAATATCCGAACGATTATATCGATTTGCGGGAAGCGATCGCGAAGTCGGACAATATATACGCGGTGCAAACGATCATGCAGGTCGGCGCGGACAAAGTGATCGAAACGGCGCGCAAGCTCGGCGTGACGAGCCGGCTCGAGCCGCTGCCGTCGCTGGCGCTCGGCACGTATCCGGTCAGCCCGCTGGAGATGGCCTCCGCCTTCGGCGTCATCGCCAACCAGGGCGTGCGCGTCGATACGACCGTCGTTACGCGGATCGAAACCGCGACCGGCAAGCTGCTGTACGAGGCCAAGCCGACGAAGCAAAAAATCGTCGAGCCGGAGTACGCGTACACGCTGACGAATTTGATGAAAAGCGTGTTCGACCCCGGCGGCACGGCAAGCCGGGTGGCGAGCCAGATCAAACGGCCGGTCGCCGGCAAAACGGGCACGACGAACACCGACGCCTGGATGGTCGGCTTTACGCCCGAGCTTGCGGCGGCGGTATGGGTCGGCTACGACCGCGACCGGGTCATCGACTCGGTCGAGTCGTACAAGGCGGCTCCGATATTCGCCGATTTTATCGAGACTTCGCTCGAAGCGGTGCCGCCGAAGCTGTTCCCGATGCCGGACAACGTGACGAGCGTCTACATCGACCCGGCCACGGGCAAGCTCGCGACGGACAAATGCCCGAACTCGCGCGTCGAAGCGTTCGTCAAAGGCACGGAGCCGACCGAGTATTGCTCCGAGCACGGCAGCGCGCCGGATACGGGCAAACCGGCGCCGAAAAAAGGCGGCTCGTGGTGGGAGGATTTGAAGCGCTGGTGGAACGATTGAGGCGGAAAAATGGGCGCAGCGATATCGCTTGCGCCCAATTCGGCTTCCCGGGTTCAATACACTTCAATATCAAAAAACTGCACATTTTCCATCCTTTCACCAGAAACATAAGAAGCGGTTACAGATTTAATTTTCATTTTTATAACATTGCCTGTTAAAGATCCATCTGCTTTAAGAATCGATTCTAAAACCTCATATGTGGTAAGAGTCCCTTGGCCACGAAAATCACCGTGTAAAAATCGCACGTTTTCCGCTGAAGTATGGTGTGGAATAGTTCGAAACAAAATCCATTGGTGTACGGCCTGGCGCAACGCAAAAAGGCAGACGAAGTCGTCTGCCTTTTTGCTGTCCTAGTATATTGTGCAAATATACTCCAATTAGTTTAACCGAGAAGCCGGATTCTAACAACGGCTGACACACAATCGACACAAATAGCGAAACCGCCTTCACCGCCGCGGAAAACGCCCTGCGAAGGGCCTCCTTCGCGGCGGTTTCCGGTTTCGTTGTACAGCCGCGGACTCCGAAGCCGTCAAGCCAATCCTTGCTTTAACGCGTCTCCCGAACGCTCCCACCACTCGGCGTTATGCTCGACCAAAACGCGCTTCAGCGCCGCCTTCTCGGTATCGCTCAAGCCGTCCAAAATGACGCGGCCTTTCAGCGCGTAATCCATTTTGTTGACGTGGTCGGCGAGAATTTTCCAGCCTCTTCTCGCTTCCGAATCGACGAGCATCTCGCAGGCGGCGACGCCCGAATAAAACGGGCCGTCCTCGCCGCGGCCGACGTTGACCCAGACGATCCAGCATTTGCGTCCGTTCGGCACGTCGTCCTTGTTCGTCGAAAACTTGATGCCGCGCTCGATTTTGCTCTTCGCGTGAATCGCTCCGAGGTCGATGTACGCTTCGTCCCCGTCGATCATGACGCTGGACAAGCCGGACAAATCGAGCGCGCCCGCGCCGAAGCCTTTATGCTCTTTGCTGCTGACGACGTTCAGCGCCAGCTTCTTCGGTTTTTCGTTCGTTTCCACACGCTCACCTTCCATCTTCCGATGCGATTTCACTTCCGTACGGAGTGTTCCGCCATGATTCGTTTAAAGAATAAACTTCCGCCAAAACGCGGTCGCTCACCCTCGAATTGCTGCGATAGTCGTTTTTCTTATTTTAGCTAATATTCCGTCAAAAGCAAACATATACATGCTGTAGATGCTTGTCAACGGGGTGAGATTCGTTATGATCAACCGCCTGTCCAAACGCGGCACGCTATGGCTTCTACTGCTCGTACTCGCGGCCGCCGGCTTTGCCTTCGTCCAATTCGCGGAACGCCCCGAGTCCGGCAAAGCGCTGTCCGCCTTGAACGAGCCGGCGCCCGGAACGCTGGAGCCTCCCGCGCCGACCGTGGATGCGCCGAAGCCGCTCAGCAAACACATCGTCGAGTACCATATTTCCGTCCAGCTGGACGCGCAGCAAAAAACGTTAACCGGCGCCGAATCGTTGACGTGGAAAAATCCCGGCGCCGAGCCCGTAAGCGAGCTTTACTTTCATTTATACCCGAATGCGTTCCAATCGAAAAAGTCGACGTTCAACCGCGAGTCCGGCGGCAAGCTGCGGCAGGACGAAATGAAGGAAGGCAGCTTCGGCCATATGAGCATCGAATCGATCGCAACGGAAAGCGGGATCGACTTGGCCCATTCGATGCAGTATGTGCAGCCCGACGACGGCAACAAGCAGGATCAGACGCTCATGAAAATCCGTCTGCCGCAGCCGGTTCCCCCGGGCGGCGAGACGACCGTGAAGTTCCGCTTCTCGGTCAAGCTCCCCGTCGTGTTCGCGCGCATGGGCTACAGCGGAGATTTCGTCATGGCGGGCCAATGGTTTCCGAAAATCGCCGTGTACGAGCCGAAAGGCACGCGCGGCCGCGCCGAGGAAGGCTGGAACCTGCACCAGTATCACGGCAACTCGGAGTTTTACGCCGACTTCGGGATGTACAACGTCCGCATCGAGGTTCCTACCAATTATACGGTTGCGGCGACCGGCTTTCCGATCAAGCCCGCTTCCGACGACGGAACGAAAAAGACATACCAGTTTTACGCGGACGACGTGCACGACTTCGCCTGGGCGGCTTCGCCGAATTTCCTTTACTACGAAGAGCCGTTTTCGGCCCCGAACGTGCCCGGCGCGAAAATCAAGCTGTACCTCGACCCGGCGCACAAATCGCTTAAAGACCGTTACCTGTACGCGGCGAAGCGGGCTTTGACCAAATACGGCGAATGGTTCGGCGAATATCCGTATTCCACGCTGTCGATCGTCATCCCGCCGAAAGGGGCGAACGGCGCCGGAGGGATGGAATACCCGACGCTCGTCACCGGTTGGGAAGCTTCGGACAAAACGGACAGCTTCGAGCTCGAGCGGGTCATCGTCCACGAAATCGGCCACCAATATTGGTACGGCATGGTCGCGAGCAACGAGTTCGAGGAAGCGTGGCTGGACGAAGGGTTTACGTCCTATGCCGAGGATTTGATCATGGCCAGCGAATTCGGAGTGAAGCCGAACTACCCGCTCGAATCGAGCTACGTGACGAACCCGGAGCCGCTCAAGCAATCGTCCTGGCTGTACGGCGGACACGGACGGTACGCCGACAACGTCTATACGCGCGGCAAGCTCGTGCTGGCCGGCATCGAGGCCAAAATCGGGCAAAAGCAAATGCTTCGCGTCATGAAAACGTATTTCGACAGGTGGAAGTTCAAGCATCCGACGACGAGCGATTTTCAGGCGGTGCTGGAAAGCGTGACGAAAACGAGCTGGGCCGAATACTTCGACCAGTTCGTATACGGCGGCGGCATGACCGACTACGCGATCGAGCACATTCAAACCCGCAAAGTGAAGCAGGACGACAAATCGGTATACGAAAACGCGGTGCTGATCAAAAAATACGGCGGCCATTATACGGACGTGCCGATCCGCTTCCATTTCACGGACGGGTCGGAAGTGGATAAGACGTGGGACGGCCGCGACCCGCAGGTGCTGTATACGATCACGAGCGAAGCGCCGATCGAATGGGCGGCGATCGACCCGCAGCAGACGATGATTTTGGAGACGAGACGGATCAACAATTTCATGCAAGTTTCGGTCGACAGCAAATGGAGAGTGCGCTGGAATATCGGAGTCGTCAAATTGATCGAGACCCTGCTCGGCGGGGTCGCCTGGTGAGGAGAATGCCGCATATGTTCCGCTATTTGAAGGACGGATTCAAGACGACCGCGTCGCAAACGTTTTTGCTGCTCGTCCTATGGCTGTATCATTTCGCGTGGGGATTCCTGCTGCTGATGTTCGTCAAATCGATCGTCGATCCGCTGCTGTACCGGTTTCCCGGCGAGCATTTGTCGCCGGCCGCCTCCCACCTGTTTTTGGCCGAAGGCCAGTTTCGCTTGATGAAAACCGATATCAGCCACGCGTCGCTCTGGATGCTGCTCGCCATAACGGGAGCGCGCATGCTGCTGACCCCGCTGCTGAATGCGGGCGTCTACTACTCCATTCACAACTCGCAGCTCAACTCGGGCTACCGGTTTTTGCTGGGCGTCCGCAAGCTCGGCAAGCCGTTTCTCGGCTATTACGCGATCCAAACGGCGTTGACGCTCGCTCCGCTGTACTGGCTGTATCCGATCGCGAAGAACGCCTTTTTCGCGCACGGCGATTACGCGTCGCTCGGCCTCGCCCTGCTGCCTTGGGCCGCCGCTTACCTCGTTTACGGCTTCCTGCTTCGCCTCGGCTTCATCTATATTCAGCTCGGGAAAACGAACGAGGAACGGCTCGGCAGGTCGCTCTGGCTGTTCGTCCGCAAATTCCCCGTCATCGCCGCGGCGGCGCTCGCGCTGATCGCGCTGTCGGGAGCGGTTACGGCGGCGGCGGTATCCGCCTCCTTGATTTGGGCCGGCATATCCGCGCTGATTTTGCAGCAGCTGTTTCATATTGCGAGCATGCTGTTCAAGCTGTGGACGATCGCCACGCAGTACCACGTATATGCCGGCGACGGTCAACGCTGACGCCTGTCTCGAGGTCGCAAATCGGCGGCAAAGAGCCTCATTTTCCGAACGGAAATGAGGCTTTTTGGCATGTTCGGACGTTATCCTCAAAAAAATGGCGATTAAAATGAAAAAAATTGTTGGAATCCAGCAGGAATATCGGAGGAAAGCGCGAATTACATTACCCCGGAAACAAAAAATCGAAACATGCCGAATTCTCGCGCAAGCGGGAAACGGGGGAACCATTCCGGGTGAATTGATCTCGCTTGAAAGTGATCATAGGGCACCTTCGACCGAACCCTCAGCTAACCTCGTAGGCACCGGAAGGAGTCCGCTTCTTTGAAAAAGGCAGCAATCATTCTTACCACCATGGTCGCGCTGTTCTGCGTGCAAATTGGTACCGCTTTCGCCGAAACCGTCCTCGACAAGACGGTAAACGAGCAAATCGGCGTCAAGTACAAAAGCGCTGGCGCGACACCGAGCGGATTCGACTGCTCCGGCTTCACGATGTACATATTCAACAAAATTGGCATCGAGCTGCCCCACCAATCGAAGTCGCAAGCCACGAAAGGGTCTTGGGTGGACAAAAAGGATTTGAGACCCGGAGATCTCGTCTTCTTCAACACCGACGGCAAAGGCATTTCGCATGTCGGCATTTATCTCGGCGACGACGAGTTCATTCACTCCGCGACCGACGACGGAGTCGTGAAAAACAAGCTGAGCGAGAAGTATTACAAAAATCGTTACGTTACCGCTCGCCGTGTCATCGAGGACGACCTGTTCAATCAGCTGACGGCCGAAGCCGAAGCGAAGTAACATCGCGAGGACGCGAACGGACAAGCACAAGCCCCGCAAGGCGCGGTATGCGCCCATGGCGGGGCTTGTCGTCGTTTGCGGGGGCGGCGCTCCCCCTCCCTGACGTACAGGCCGATCGGATTGTCGATTCGGATCCCGTCCACCGTCACGACGCCGATTTCGCCGCGCGAGACACTGTCGCGCACTTCCAGGGCGGAGGCGATCGCCGCTCCGTACCCGGCCGCCACCGCTTTGATCGTCTCCGCCGTGCCGCTGACCTGGAGGCCGATACGCGTGGCGGGCGCGCCGTGCAGCCGGCACAGCGCCAGCAGCAGCTCCCTGCCGGAGCTTCCTTCCTCGCGCACGACGAACGGCTCGGCCAGCAGCCGCGCAAGCGTCGCCTTCCGTCCGGCCAATTCGTGGCGTCCCGGCACGATAAACCGCAATTCGTCCAGCATCAGAGGCCGGCAGCTCAACCCCGCCGGCAGCTCCCGCCCGCCTCCGACGACGGCCATATCCGCTTCGTACCGGAGCAGCCGTTCGAACGCCTCCCGCGAATTGAGCGTCGTGATCGCGATGTCGATATCCGGGAGCTCGCCCTTGAAAGCCGCGATCCAGCCCGGGAGCAGCATATTGGCCGGCAGCTTGCTGAAAGATACGGAAGCGATCGCGCTGTCGCTGCGTTGCGGATCGCCGTATCCGCCCGCGGACGGGGCGCGGTTCCGCTTTCGCCCGAAACGGTCCGCTCCGCCCTGGGCTAACCCGGCCGCGATACGGCCATAACAAGCAAAAGCGGCAGGACGCTTGTCCTGCCGCTTCGTTTGCCGCGAATTACGCCTTCAGAACGTCGTGATCGACATAACGCTCGCCGTTCAGCTCGCTGATGACATTGATCGCCACTTTCGCTCCGTCGCCGGCCGTAACGATCGTATGGACGCTGACGCCCGCGCACGTTCCCGCGGCCCAAACGCCGGGGACGTTCGTTTTGCCTTGGGCGTCCGTCTTGAATATCGTTTTGACGCGCGGTTCCGTTCCCGGCGCCGTCTCCAGCCCGGCCGATTCGGCCAGGTCGGTCAAAAAGCCGGAAGCGATAATGACGTGCCGCGCCGAATAGGAGGCCCCTTCCGTTTGGACCTGCAAGCCGTCGTCGCCGCGGGAGATGCCGGTCACTTTGCCGGACTCGAATTTCGCGCCGAACTTCGCCGCCTGCTTCTTGCCCGTTTCCAGCAGGTCGGGGCCGCTAATTTCCGCCACTCCGTAATGGTTTTCGACCCATGCCCGTTTCGTAACGCTTTGATCGCTGTCGACCACGAGCACGCTCTTGCCGGCTTTCGCCGCGAAAATAGCCGCGCTGGCTCCCGCGGGACCCGCGCCTACGATGACGATGTCGTACATCAACCGAACCTCCTCGAGAAACGATAGTTTTCTTTCCATACTTTAGTATACAAAAAGTTTAAATAAAAGGAAACCGGCGCAAAACGCAGAAACGGCAAAAATCCCGCATCGTCGCCGCGATACGGGATTTACCGTCTGCTCGTCATATCGCCCTTACGAACGTAACGCGCTCGCCGGGCTTGACATGGGACACTCTTCGAAACGCTTTTAACCAAGCGATCGCTTGCGAATTGCAGTCACTGATCGTATTGCTCCACCATTGGGGCTCCGTCTTTGCCGTAACGGGAAGCGGAAAGCCCAAAATGGCTTCGATTTGCTCGAATGCGAGCGTCACCCTCGGGCTCAACTGAACATCAAGGTACTCTTCGAGCGGCTTGTATTTGTTCATATTTTTCACCCCTTTTCAGTATAGCGAGGGCGTCTGAACAAATACTGAACAAGCCTGCGTCTTCCGGTCCGACTCGTGCGGCGCGCATGGATATGCTACAATGTTGGGAAAACGTATGGTCGGAGGCGCTTATGTCCGGTAAAGACGAGCTGGTTCGATTCGGCGTATCGATGCCGTCGGAGCTCATTCAACAATTCGACTTGTACATCGCCGAGCAGCGATATACGAATCGGTCGGAGGCGATCCGCGACCTGGTTCGCAAAGAGATGCTGAAACCGGGTCGGCTGGCCCCCGATCAATCGGTCGCCGGCACGATCGTCATGGTGTACGACCACCATGTAAGCGAGCTGCCGCTCGTGCTGATGGAGCTTCAGCACCAATACCATAACGAAATCATATCGAACATGCACATTCATCTGAATCACGAGCAATGCCTGGAAATTATCGCGGTCCGCGGCCGGCTGAACAGGCTGAAGGAGCTCCAGGAGCAAATTCAGGTGCGCCGCGGCGTTCTGTACTGCGAATTGTCCGTCACGTATGTGGACGACGAACCGCACGATCGCGGCCGTATGCATGAACGCGAACCCGCCTCGCACGGCGCCCGCGAGCACGACCATCGACCGGAGCGCGGCCATCCCCCCCGTTCGCGCGAATAACGGGCATCGTTTTCGAAAATAAAGGTTCTCCGGCGCATCGGCCGTGATATTATCCCCTTACGGTAGACAGTGAAAAAAGAGTTCATGATATCATGGATTCAGCACTGTTGACCGGAGGGGATTTTTTTATGCCACCCAAGAAGGGGCAAAAGTTTAATCGTTATGATGAA
>NZ_JARBDC010000017.1:0-44313 GCF_036577625.1 Paenibacillus sp. GYB003
CGTTACCGATGCCGGGCGGCTGGCGAAGGGGACGAGGTTGCGCAAATAGAGCGTTACGTCTCCTTCGTGTAAACGGAAAGATGCTAAAGATGGGGCGAGCAGCGCCTTTCGTTTCCGTCCGGCGTATCCCGATCCTGCCGGGCTGTTGGAATCGAACGAATGGGAAAACCTCCCGTTAATTCGCTCTACTAGCGGCGTCGTTTCGAAATACCGGGAGAAGCTCCCGATAAAATGGCGCTGTATCGGCGAAATGCACGGTATGGACGATTTTAGCGGGATGTTTTCCCGTTGTTTTACCCGGAAACGGAAAACGACCGAAAATAGCGGGAACTTTTCCATCTCGCTTCCCGCTCCGCCCACCGTTTCGGCACAGCCAAATCGGTTTGCACAGCAAAGACCGTCCGTTCCATTAAGCGCCGAAGCCGGAGCGGGTTTCCTGCTGCTGCGAAGGAAACGGCGATATCGGCCTGTATGACCTGCGCCGGCGTCGTCGGGAGTTGGAGCGCGGGGCGAGCTTGGGGCGTCGGCGGGACGGGCCCCGAGTTCCAAGTGCCAACGGACATGGCGGTCGCTATCGAGCCTCATTTCGGCATCTTTTTTTTCCAACGGACACAGGCGCGGCGAGCGACCGGGCAAGGTCGTGCAGTTTAGCAGGTGGAAACCCGGCTTGGTAAGACGTCAGCCGCGTCGCCAATACCGAGTCTTGGGCTGCCAACAGTAATGTTGGGTGCTAAGCGTAGACAGGCAGGCAGTAGGCCTGAAAGGGAGCGAGCCTCGAAATTGTGTTCATCGGGAAGGCCGACGGTTTGCTGCAACCGGAAGGCCACATTCCCCTTCGCGTGACAAAGGCGAGCGAAGCGGAACTTCCCCGGGGTCAAAGAGCCAGGCATGCTGACCAAGGACTGCACGGTAACCCGGGAGACCCTGCGGCTCTTCTGCGGCGGAGTACTTGTTAGGAACGGCCCGGAAGTATGCCGGCCAACCGATCAAAAGGGAGTAAGGCAAACGGCGCGCAGGGAGTCGGACAGCCCCATAGTACCCAAGAGGCCGGGTAACGCCGGAAGAGGGAAGGGAGGCTGCACGTCATCGATCTTGGTAAGGAAACAGATGCTACACACAGAGGCAGGGAACAAATGGATACGAGATTACCAAGAATAGCAGAAGTCGCAAAGACCAGACCGAAAGAACGGTTTACCTCACTCGCGCATTTGCTCGACAAACAGATGCTTTGGGACTGCTATCCGGAACTGCCGGCAGACAAAGCGACAGGGATAGACGAAGTAACCAAGGCGGAGTATGGGAAGAACCTGGAAGCGAACCTGGACGAGCTGACGACCCGGATGAGACGGCAGGCGTATAAACCGCAGCCGTCAAGACGGACGTACATTCCCAAGGGCGAGAAGGAGCTCAGACCGCTCGGAATACCCGCATTCGAAGACAAGATCGTACAGAAGGCGATGTGCAGAATCGTAAGCGCAATCTACGAGCAGAAGTTCCTGAACAATTCCTTCGGTTTCAGACCGGGGAGGAATCAACACCAGGCACTGCGCGAACTGGACAGCATCATCATGAGACAGCCGATACGATACGTGGTAGATGCGGATATCAAAGGAGTCTTCAACCACGTGGACCACGGATGGCTGATGAAGTTTCTGGAACAGGACATCGCGGACCCCAACTTTCTGCGGCTGACCAGACGCTTTCTGAAGGCGGGGATTATGGAGAACGGGTCGTTCGAGGAAACGGACGAGGGGACCCCGCAAGGGGGACTGATCTCGCCAATTCTCGCGAATGTGTACCTGCACTATGTCCTGGACTTATGGTTTGAGACTTATGTCAAAAGACGCCTGTGCAAAGGAAAGGCGAGCATGGTGCGATTCGCAGACGACTTCGTATGTTGCATTGAAAGGGAAGAGGACGCAAGGTCGTTCTACACCGAGTTGGTCGAGCGATTGAAGAGGTTTAACCTGTCGATCGCGGAAGAGAAAACCAAGATTATCCGATTCGGAAGAGGTTCGGAGAGCGAATGCGGCCGAGAAGGGCGACGGAAACCGGGGACGATAGACTTCCTGGGACTTCGACACATATGGGGAAAAGGGAAAAGCGGGAGATACCGCCTTCGTCGCAAGACGAGTCCGAAGAAACTGCGGGCAAGGGTGAAGGAATTCACAGATTGGATAAGACGAAACCGACACATGCAAGAAAAGGAACTTGTGGAGGCCATACGCAGGAAGCTGATGGGGCACTACCAGTACTATGGAGTGTCGGACAACATAAGCGGTATCCAATCGTACTACCAAGCGGTATTATACCTAACCCGAAAATGGAGGAACAGAAGGAGCCAGAAACGTTCGTTCACAATCGAAAAGTTCAACCTGTTCCTGAGCCGAAACCCGCTGCCGCAGCCTAAGATAAAGGTAAATCTCTATTCAAGCAAGGTCTGAGCGAAAAAATTGTAAATGGTGAAGTGAAGAGCCGTATGCGTGAATTGCGCACGTACGGATCTGTGAGGGGCAAGGGGCTCAAGCCGCGAAAGGCGAGGCCCCACCTACTCGACTATTTGGCGAAAAACCCCTTTTGGACGGCGGTTTGGTACAAATAAGCGCAGTGGTGTCCGTTACGATTGGAAAACGGCCGATTTTCGCGAAATAAGCGCCGTGGTGTCCGTTACGTTTCGGAAGCCGTCGGTTTTCGCTCATTCTCGAAATACGTCGATGGACGGTTTTCCTTACGCCGGTACGCTCATTTCTCCGATTCGGAGCCGGATCCTTTGCTATTCCCGATACTTCGATTATTATAGAATTATCGTCAATGCCGACTATGCCGATCCGCACAGCCGGTTTGAACGAAACCGGGCTGCATGAACGGTTCGGACAAATGGCACACTAATCCGGGTGTTGTCGAAACCGAAGGAGGAATCCGGAAATGAATCGATTGCATACCCCGTTCTCCCACAAAGGCTTAACGCTGCGGAACCGCATCGTGATGCCTCCGATGTGCCAATATTCGGTTCATGCCAAAGACGGAAAGCCGAACGACTGGCACTTCGTGCATTATACGTCGAGAGCGGTCGGCGGCGCCGGGCTGATCATCGTCGAAATGACCGACGTGGAGCCGGACGGCCGCATTACCGACTACGATCTCGGCTTATGGTCGGACGATCACATCCCGGCTTTCGCCCGCATCGTTTCCGCGGCGCACGGCCACGGCGCGAAAATCGGCGTCCAGATCGCCCATGCCGGCCGGAAAGCGCAGGATGCGGAGACGCCCGTCGCTCCGTCGGCCATCCCCGTCGAGCCCGGCTCGAAACCGCCGCGGGCGCTGACGACGGAGGAGACGGAGGCGATGGTCGTCAAATTCCGCGAAGCGGCGCGCAGGGCGATCGCCGCCGGCGTCGACACGATCGAGCTGCACGGGGCCCACGGCTACTTGATCCACCAGTTTCATTCCCCGGCGCTCAACAAAAGGGACGACGCCTACGGCAAAGATTTGTCGTTGTTCGGCGTAGAGATCGTCCGCGCGGTCAAAAGCGTCATGCCGCCGGACATGCCGCTGCTGATGCGCATCTCCGCGGTCGAGTACATGGACGGCGGGTACGAGCTGGACCATTCGCTCGACATCGCCCGCAAATACCGGGACGCCGGGGTCGACATGTTCCATGTGTCGAGCGGCGGAGAAGGGCCTGCCGGCAAGCGGAAGCCCGGCAATTATCCGGGCTACCAGGTTCCTTTCGCGCGGGCGTTCAAGCAGGCGCTGGACGTTCCCGTCATCGCCGTCGGCATGCTCGAGAGCCCGGCTTTGGCCGACTCCGTCGTGGCGAGCGGCGACGCCGATTTGGTCGGCGTGGCGCGGGGGATGCTGCGCGATCCGTATTGGGCGATTCATGCGATTCAGGCGGTGGCGGGCAAAGCCGCGATACCCGCGCCGAAGCAGTACGAGCGGGCGTTTTGAGCGAAAGCCGTTTTCTCTCGCATGCGGAGAGAGCGGCTTTTTCCGCTTTCGGGCCGATATCGGCGCCTCGCCCGCCGGCGGGTGCATCGCGTTTCGGGCGATGGTACAATAGGGGAAAACGTCGCAGACGAACTGCGCACGGCGGGAGGACCTTAAGCTTGAGCGACGAAAGCAAGCACGATTACGAAACGGCGTGAGCCGCCATTCGACGGCTTTTCGGAGAGGCGGGCGACCGGATGCGGGACGATTTGCTGGAATGGATCGACGAGACGGAGAGGCGGGAAGCCCGGCAACGCGAAAGCGTCGATCGTCTTCTGGCCGAGAACGAGCGGCTGAGACGGGAGCTCGGCAAGCTGCGGACGTCCCGGCTGGACCCGATGTCCAGCCGGCTGAAGGACGCCTTGCGGGAATAGAGCGCGGACGATTGCGCGCATCCGGAACATCTCGCTCGTTCGGCAATGTTTTGGGATGCGTTCTGAAGAAACGAACGTCCGTTCACCTGCTCGGCCGCGGGCCGCGGAGTGAAGTTTCGTTTTAACGAAACGTTCCATGGCGCGGCTTCGCGCCGATCCGTTATGATAAAGACAGCCTTAAGAAAGGAGTGATGCAAAACATGAAAACAAAGGTGATTTCGGTTTAACCGGAACCGGACGAGGCCGCGGCGGAAACGCCGCGGCCTTGCTGGTTTTTCGGGCGGATGCGGCGCAGCGGTTTAGCCGCTCGGGTTCGTGTTGCCCGGGTCGCGGCCGGCGAGCTTGCGGATCGCGGAGGCGGCCAGCAGCAGGAGCGGCAGCGCCAAGCCGAAGACGGCGGCGTACGGCGTCCATATCGCGCCGGAAAATCGGATGCCGTACACGATGTTCGGGTATACGATAACCGCAAAGATGGCCGCCAGAAAGGCGAGCGGAACGAGAACCGACTGGTACCGTTTCAGCTTCAGCAGCTGCGCGAGTCCGAGCGCCGTCGCATAGAAGGTGACGGTCGTTTTGAAGAAGATCGTCAAAAACCATGTAATCGCCAGAAGCGCTTCGACCCGCTGCAAAAATTGGCCGACATTGATTTTTTTCGTCAAGGCGAAGCTCGGATAAATGTTGCGGACGGTCAAGTACGGTCCGAGCACCGAAACGGTCAAAAACGTAATGAGAATAATGACCGCCCCGCCGATCGCCCCGCCGAGCAGGAAAGCGCGTCCCCTCCCGGCGGCGTTGTCGACGTACGGATATATCATCAGAAACAGCACGAGCTCCAGGTACGGAATGCCGATCAGCGGAAGCGTGCCCTTGACGACCGGTGCGAATCCGTTTTCGAGAACGGGCATCAGGTTGTCCGCTTTGATCTGCGGCGCGACGAACAGCGCAAGGGCAACGAGAAACAGGACGATCCACGGCAAAAAAATTTCCGCGGAGCGGGCGAACGTCTCGAGCCCGTACTTGCAGGCGAGCACGACGAGCGCGATAAACAAAATATGAATGGCCTGAACCGGCGTTTCCGGCATAATTTGCGTCGCCATAAAGTCGCCGATATATCTCAGCATGAACACGGACAGCAGAAACGAATGCACGATGACGAGCAGGGCCACGGCCGAGCCGAACCGGCTGCCGAGCAGCGCCTTGCACGCTTCCACGAGCGTAAGGGCCCGAAAGCGGCTGCCGGCTGCGCACAGCATGGCGACGATCAGAAGGCCGATCGCGACGCCGAGGCAGGCCGATATCCAGGCGTCCTGCTTCGCGTGCGTCGCGAGCGCCGCCGGCACGAGCAGAATCGAGCTGCCGACGATGAACATGCAGACCAGTATCGTAAACTGACGGGTTGCGATTTTCCCTTGTTCCAACGCAGGTACTCCCTTATGACAGCATTTGATCGAGCCACTTGCTTGCCGGCGCGAACAGGTAGACGATGAAGTCGACCGGGTTCGGGATGCGGACGCGCAGCGTGTAAGCGATGCTGATCGCGGTTCCGGCGACGAGCAAAGCGACGAAGACGATCCCGTCTTTCGTCATCCTGTTGCGGAGCATCCCCGGCAATTCGAAGGCGGCTGCGAGCGCCGCCGCGGCGACGATACCCGCTATGGTCCACATGTGCCTCACTCCTTTATTTCCATGCGAAGCGGATTCGTAATCGTGCCGATGCGCCGTATTTTGTAATCGGCACGGACGGCGACCGGCAGCGTGGGAAACCGCTCCTTCCAATCGTTTCGCCATGTTTTCCATTCCTTCGGAAGCGATTTGCGCATGACGCTGCCGAAGCCGAGAAAGTCGGTTTTGAAGCCGGTTTGCGCCCGTTTCACCGCCGTGTTGACGATCCGTTCGACATTGGCGTTGATTTGCCTGTTAATTTGCGCAACCGTTTCGGGATTTTGCAGATCGATGTCGCACGCGACTTCCGCAATATCCCCCTCCAGCTCGATCTTGATCTCGATGGCCGGCTCTCCGTCCTCGACCTTGCCCCTGACCTTCGTGTTCGAACGGATGACGTCGGTCACGATGCGGCCGCCGCCCGGGCATTCCAGATGCCCCGCCGATTCGTGGACGTTGCCTTGAATATAGTTGAACCCTTTGCTTTCTTCCTCGTTCAGCCAGCCGATCAGCTTGTCTTCCCTGAAAGCGGCCAGTCCCGTATACTCCAGCTCGCTATACGGGATGATCGATTCGACATTGTGGACGTTGCTTCCCCGATCCTCGTCCCCTTTAATGCGGACCCCCGTAACGGCCGGGCTGTCGCCTTCAGCGGCCAGCGCGTCGATCAGCTCGTCGAGAAAAATGCCGTGCGTAGGCGCCCAAAACTTGGCCGACGTCTCCAAAGACATGAACATGTTATTGGCCGGAATTTTTTCAAGCGGCGTAAGCACGTTCAAAATATCGAGCGCGTCGCTCCCTTTGGCGATCGCGATAAAGAAGTCGGTTCGCGTCTCGTGTCCGCGCGACAAAAAGTCGAGCGCTTCGCTGATGCCGCTCCGGGCCATTTCTTCGCCGATGATCAGCATGCGAAGATGCGACAAATAAATGCGCCGGGGCGCGATGTTGGTCATTTTCCGCAGCGCTTCCAGGATGCTGGGGGCCGTTTCCTTGTACACGGTAACCGGCACGCGCGTTCCGCCGGCCGTCGCTTTCGCGGCGACCTGTCCCGGATCGACGACTTGGGCCGAAACGGTGTACATATCGCCCGTTTTATCGATGCCGAGTCCGACCGTAACGGACAGCTCGTTCAATTCCCGGCGGCTCCAGCAACCGGCCAGCAGCAGGCAGATGCAGCCGACCAGCGCGGCAGAGGCGGCTCGCTTACCCATAATCGTGCAGCTCCTTGATGAAATCGGTCATGTGCGGGACGGCTTTTTCGGTCCCGGGCTTCTCTCCCGAACCGGGTTGCCGGGGCTTAAAAACCGGGGCCGCCGGTGCTGTCTCCATAACGGGAAGCGGAACAAGCTATCCCGCTGCCCGGCCAGCGACAGCGGCGCGAACGGGGACAAGATCGGAACGCCGAACGAACGCAGGCTGCATAAATGAAGCACCATGGCGACGAGTCCCGCGGAAATGCCGAACAAGCCGAAGGTGGCGGCAAGCCCCATGAACGCGAAGCGCAGCAGGCGGATCGAAAGCGCCAAATCGTAGGCGGGTATGACGAAGTTGGAAATGGCCGTAAGCGACACGACGATCACCATCGCCGGCGAAACAAGCCCGGCTTGCACGGCCGCATCGCCGAGAACGAGCGCCCCGACGATCGATACCGCTTGTCCGATCGCCCGCGGCATGCGTACCCCGGCTTCCCGCAATATTTCGAACGTAATTTCCATCATGAGCGCCTCCACGAAAGCCGGGAACGGAATCCCTTCGCGCTGGGCGGCCAAGCTGATAAGCAGCGCCGTCGGGATCGCCTCCTGATGAAACGTCGTCAGGGCGATATAGAGCGCCGGGGCGAGCATGGCGATCAGAAACGAGATCAGCCTCAGCAGACGGATCACGCTGAAATGAAATCGGTGGTAATAATCTTCGGCGGCCTGGAAATATTGGAAGAACAAGACGGGTGCAACAAGGACGAACGGCGTGCCGTCCACGAAAACGGCGACCCGGCCTTCCAGCAAATTGGCGGCGATGACGTCCGGCCGTTCCGAGCTCGTAATCGTCGGGAAAATCGATTTTTTCTCGTCTCCGATCATTTCCTCGATATAGCCGCTCTCCAATATGGCGTCGACGTCGATTCGTCCGAGACGCGCCCGCACCTCCGCGAGCACGCTTTCCTGGGCGATGCCGCGAATGTACATGACGGCGACGTCGGTTTTGGTCACCCGGCCGATTTGCATCGACTCCACCCACAGGTTCGCGTCTTTGACTCTGCGGCGGACGAGCGCCGTGTTCGTGCGGAGACTTTCCGTGAACCCTTCGCGCGGGCCGCGTACGACCGTTTCCGTCGACGGCTCCTCGACCTGCCGCTTCTCTCCGCCTTGGGTGTCGACGGCGATGCATTCCTCGCTGCCGTCCAGCAGGATGATCGTTTCGCCGGACAGGATGGCGTGCTCGATCGCCTTCGGATCGCAAACGTTCTTGATATGGCCGGCCGCGACCGGGAACCGGCGCAGCAGCGCCGACCAGCCGGAACGGAACAAGTCCTGCGGGGGAAGCTCCTCCCGGCGCAGCGAATGGTGCAGCGATTCGACGATGTCGTTGATCGTCGGCGCGTCGATCAGCCCGTCGATATAGATCAGGACGGATTGAATTTGGCCGAACCTGCCGAGCGGCAGCTCTCGCGTGATCAGGTCGCCGCTGTTGCCGAACGTATCCCGCAGCAGCCGCACTTTTTCCGGTAACGCCAGTCGATTGAAGTTGTCGGATTGTCGGGTCATGGGCGGAATCACCTTGGAATCAGTGGCATTTTCACCCATTATTGACGAGGGCGAACCATTTATACTCGGATAGGAATA
The DNA here is from genome assembly GCF_036577625.1 of Paenibacillus sp. GYB003. Classification (NCBI taxonomy): domain Bacteria; kingdom Bacillati; phylum Bacillota; class Bacilli; order Caryophanales; family Paenibacillaceae; genus Paenibacillus; species Paenibacillus sp. GYB003. Next base: position 8,867 of record NZ_JARBDC010000017.1, read on the forward strand.
GTCGGGTCATAAGACCTAAATGAAAGGAATTGACGACTATCTTTGTACCCATAATAGGCTTGTTCTTGCCCGAACGATGAACGGAGAAATCGCTTTAGGTTCGGCCGCCGGCTCCCGGCGACGAGTCCGGGACGCCGGTTCGTGTCGGCAAAAAGGCTTTATCGACCGGTACCAAAACGAAACAAAATTGAAACTAAAAATGGCTCGCCTCCATCCTTTATACTTAGCGTAAATCTACCGCGGAAAGGACAGAGAGGCATGAGCGAGCAACGTCTGTACGGATTCGAAAGAAAGGTGCCGGTCTATACATCGGCGGACGTCGTCGTCGTCGGAGGAGGGCCCGCCGGAACGGCGGCGGCGATCGGCGCGGCGAGATGCGGCAAGCGCGTCGTTTTGCTGGAAAAATCGGGGCAGCTCGGCGGCATGGGGACGCTCGGCAACGTGAGCATTTTTATGCCGATCGGCAACGTGACGGGCATTTACCGGGAAATTATCGCCGAGACGCTGGCGCAGTATTTGCCCGAGGATCACGACAAATCGATCGCGCCGCAATATTCGCCTTTTTTGCTGCGGCATTATTTGAACGAGAAAATGAAGAAGGAAGGCGTGGACGTCTACTACCATGCCGACTTTGTCGGGACGGTCCACGAAGAGGGGCGCGTGCGGGCGGTCGTCGCCTCGACGAGGGAAGGACTCCGCGCGTTCGAAGGCAGCCAGTTCATCGACTGCACGGGGGACGCCCGGGTCGCGATCGACGCCGGGGTACCGTACCGTTCGGGCCGGGAAGAGGACGGCTTGACCCAGCCGATGACGCTCATGTTCATGATGCAGAATACGGGCAAAAAGGTGACCCCGTTGCTGCCGGAAGGCTGCTATCATTACAACGACGTATCCGATCTGCCGCAAGGCCGCCGTCTGTACTGGGAGCGCAACGACGACGGCACGCTGCTCGTCAACATGACGCGGGTGAAAGGAAACGGCGCCCGCATCGCGGACATCAATTATGCCGAGACGGAGGCGCTCCGTCAGGTGTTCTCGGTCGCGAACTATTTGCAGCGCAACGGCTTCGAAACGTACGTGCTGTCTCATGTGGCCGGACAAGTCGGCGTGCGGGAGACGAACCAGATCGAAGCGCTGTACACGCTCACCGAGCAGGACGTAGTCGGCGGGAGAAGGTTCGAGGACGTAGTCGCGCAAACGAACTACGAAATCGACATTCACAGCCCGGACGGGAAAAAGACGACCGACGAACGCAAAGTTAGCGGCTACGATATTCCGTACCGCTGCATGGTGCCCGCCGGCTTCGACAACCTGCTCGTGGCGGGCCGGGCGATATCCGCGACGCACGTGGCGATGTCGTCGATGCGCGTGCAGCCGACGTGCTACGCGCTCGGTCAAGCCGCCGGCATCGCCGCTTCCTTGGCGGTCGACGATTCCGTCCCGTGCCGGGACGTGCGGATCGGCGAGCTGCATAAGCGGCTGCAGGAGCAGGGCGTCCGCTTTAAAAAGTAACCGGATGCGCGTCGGAGGGAACGGACGGGGCGGTCGATGCGGTCGGCCGCCCTATTAGCGCGGCAGTGGAAGACTCGGACCTATTATTGTCTAACGAACGAATCGAGAAATCGTTATCGGAGCCGGAATGCGGCGATTTGAATCGGTTACGAACTTCAGTCGCGTTATTTCCGGCAAATCGGGCCGTTTTCTTGCACTTTCGGCTCGATAGCGATGCCGGATTCGTTAGCCCGGAGAAACGATCGTATTCCCGCCATTAAGCATGGTACGATTCGCTAGCCATCGACCCGGATCTATAGCGGAAACCATTTTCCGCGATATGACGGAAGGATTTCCGGCAAAAACCAAAACTCACCGTTACAGGCGGTGAGTTTTTGCCTTTCACGCCAGCATGCGGACGATCCGGGCAAGCGATTCAAGCCCTTTCCGCTCCGCGTGCCCGGCGTTCGCGATCGCCCGGCTTGCCGTCCGGACGGCCTCCGCCTCGCGAATATGTTCGAACCTGCGCGTATGAAACGGAAACAGTTCGGCGACGGCGTTCAGCTCCCGGGCGGCCTCGCCGTACCGGCTTGCCGTCTCCCGCAGCTCGCCGGCGACAAGGCCGCCGAGCCGCTCGGCCGCCTCTTCCAGAACCAGTGCCGCCAGCATCCGGCTCTCCTGCCAAAATGCCGCGTTGTATGCCGTTCCGAAGCCGTCGGCGCGTCCGCTCTCCAGCGCCAGCTTCCATACATCGTATCCGTCCGGACCGGCATGGAACCCGGCCTTGACCCATTTGCAAGGTGATTGCGCAAACTCGAGGGCGAACTCAAGCGCTTCCTTGACGATCGTCCGATCGTCGGAGGTATAGGCCGGTTCCAGACTGTACAGCTCGAGCAGGCCGCTCGGGGACGAGCCCAGCTCGTCCCACGGCTTGAAGCTTTGGCTTATCGCATACTCTCCGTGAACCATCAGCCGGCCTCTTCGATCCTCCAGCACGGATGTCCCGGCCGCTGCAGCGCCCGCAGTATTTTTTTGAGCCGGTGCCCCTCTCAGACGCGATCGGCGTTCAGCGTTTCATAAAGAGATTTCGAGAGCGCGGAAACTTTTCCTCTTTTCCCGCGCGGGCGCATGTTTTTCAGGCGATGATGAGCCGGGCTTTCGACGAAATAAAACCCCCTGTCCGTTTTGCGGACAGGGGGTCCCATTTGCAGGCGGAGCGAAGGTCTGCTTGCTGTTACTGCGGTTGCTCCCCCGGGACATTCACTTGGAAAATAACCCCGAACTTGTCTCTGACGATTCCGTACAAGGGGCTCCAATCCGTCTTCTGAAGGGGCATGACGACTTGGCCGCCGTCTGCCAGAGCGGCGAAAATGTCTCCCGCTCTTGACTCTTCGTTGGGATGGATGGCAATCTGAACCGTATCCCCCGGCTGATGAGGCATGCCCGGGAACGTATCGGAGAACATGAGATCCGAGTCGCCGACTTTCAAATGCGCATGCATAACGCGATCCTTCGCGCCTTCCGGCAACGGATGATTCGGGTCTTCCGGCATATCGCCGAACGTCATGATCCCGACCAATTTCCCGCCCAGCGCTTTCTCGTAAAAATAGACCGCTTCTTTCGTATTGCCGTCAAAATTCAAATACGGGTTCAAACGGATGGACATGATGGAACAACTCCTTCGGAATGGTTTGGACAGCCTGAACGATTTGCCTGCCCCCATAGTAACAGAAAAGGGGCAACCGGATTTCTATTCGATTGCTATTGTACACAGGAACCTATCATTTTAACCAGGTTTTTGCAAAGTTTGCTTTTCGACACCGATCATCCTCCAAAACTTCGGTTTCAAATCATGCCTCTGGTAAAACTTCAAACCTTTTACCCGCGATTCCCGTCATATGGGTATGCTACGAGTTGGAGTCTCCGGGAACCGGGGAAACGGCCGGCGCTGCGAACGGCGCGATTGCCGCCGTACACATCAATTGGATTTCTGCGGACAACGGACTTTAAATAAAGGAGCTGAAGGCATATGGGCAAAATGACGAGAGAACAATTTGAAAAAGCTTTTCAACGGATGAACGGCTCTTGGGCTTATGAGGACGCCGAGTTTTCCCCGAAGGAAAAAGAGCTGCTTTACAAAAGAATAAACGGCGAAATCTCGGACGAGGAATATATCCGGGCTTTTATCGAGAGCAGGGAGAAGGGGAAAAAAGCGAGGAACTTATGATTTTGAATGCGGCTGCACGGCGCGCCGGCACGATACGGACGCGGCCGGCGAGTAAGGAGGGCGGAGGAAAGGCGAATCGTTTTGAGCGCAATCATTTTTCAATGACAACAATATGAGGATTATCGCTTCGGATCGTTTGTATTAATCGCTTTAGTCGGTGAATATCGTCGAGAATCAAACTTCGGCTATGAAACGAAAAGGCAATCTTCTTTTCCGCTAAATGAAAAATGAGGAAGTACGAAAAATGGATGCCGATTTGCTTCTTAAAAAACCTGATCTTGTCGATTTCCTTGCAATCCACCTTGCGAATCTTGAATTTCCTAACTAAAAGAATGCCACTCCCATAGCATAAGCAATCCTTGAACAACGACTGATTCATTTCGTTAATGATCCGATCGCCAAAATCCAGCTCATCTTTCGTAGGGGGATAGAGCAAAAAACATAACAAAATAAACGGAACTGACAAAATGCCTGCAAGGTAGATTAAAGCTTGAACGTATAAAGCCGGATCGCTGTCGTCCAAGGCATAAGCAAAAAAGGAAATAACGCTTGCAGAGAGATTACCTTAACTAGGTAAATTATACGGAAGCTGCCGGCGCTTCGTTTCACGGCATTAAGAAAATGTCCCTGAGCAGGCGGCAGACCGCGGCAAGTCACAGTTTGCCGGCGGATAGGATGAATCCGTTATGGGCTTGCTTTGTCATGGCCAATTCCGGACGAGGCGCTTGGGAAAATGTTTCGTAACACAAACAATGCCCTTCCGATTTCCCACCAGGAAGCGAAAGGGCTGAAAAGCTTGCTTTTGTGGTGTGAAAGAAAGGGGCTAGACGCTCCCTTCTGACTCGATCCGTTTACTTGGGAGCGGGAGCGCCCATGGCGGCCCATTCTTCTTTGGACGGGCCGTAAACGCCGGCTACGGGAAGTCCGGCCTGACGCATCAGCACGGTCATCTGGCCGCGGTGATGAATTTCGTGGCCGATAAGAGCTCCGAGCGTATACCCGATCGTCCATTTGTCGCCGAAAATGTCGATTTCGTCGTGCAGCTTCTCGTCCGTCAACTGGGTGCGCACCGCATCCAGAACCGTTTCCACCATGCCGCGGTACTTTTGGGCGATCGCCGCGGCCGACGTCGGTTGGTTTTCCTCCGACTCGACGTCGAACTTCAAACCGGTCGCCAGCAGCAGCGCGCTGGATGTGACCAGATGCCAGGCAAGGAAGCCGAGGGTCCGGTAGCCCGGCGCGATTTCCCGGCCGAGCGATTCGTCGGTCAGGGCGTCTAGCAGCTTTTGCGTGCCGATTGCTTCGTTGCGGTAGTCGTCGATAAAGCTTTGAACGGTAACATACTTCATAGGTTTTAGCCTCCTTTTTATCGTTGCCATCTTTATAACTGTATTATAATAGCCTATCCCTGACAATTCATGTCAGTGGAAAAATATTATTCGAAATGCGACGAATCGGGCGGAACCGCCTGACGAACCCGGCAATCGTTATTAGAGCCGAATGCGGAGGTTTGAAATTGTAACGAACCCTGTATCGTTATTTCCGGCAAATCGGATTATTTTCTTCCACTTTCGGCTCGATACCGATACATGGGTTCGTTCGACGGAAAAACGGTCGTTTTCCGGCCGATAAGCATCTTTGGATTCGTTAGCCATCGACCGGAATTTGCTCGCAACGAGATCCATCATTTGAGGCTGAAAAGCGGGACATAGGAGCCCAGAGGAAATAGGGATCGCCAAGACAGCGAAAAATGGGAAAACGCCCTGGTGCGACAGGCTATACGCGAAAGGCGGTCCGCGGAATAAATTAGGTGGAGAAGGACGTTCCGGCATGGCAGACGAAATCCTGTTTACAAAAGCCGTAACGAATCGGTACAATCATCGTTGTAGATGTATGGAGCATTTCGTTTTACGGAAAACTGAAATGAGTGCAAATCGTTGCTACAAGAAGGGGATCGTAGGAAAAATGAAATCGAAGCTGTCCTATTTCGCGCCGCTGCTCTGGCTATTGTGCATTCCTGTCCTAAACGTATTTTACGGCATCTTAAATCGCGAAGGGGACCGCGTCCGCAGCCTGATGACGGTATTGGACGCCAAAACGCCGTTCATTCCGCAGTTCATCATTCCGTATTTGATCTGGTATCCGTTCATTTTCGCCATGTTCGTCCTGTTGTTTGTCAAAAATAGAAAAGTGTATTACCGCACGCTCTTTCTGCTGTGCACCGGCCTCGTCGTCTGCTACATTACGTATTATTTGTTTCAAACGGTCGTGTACCGTCCCGTCATAACGAGCGATGTGCCGCTTCACTGGTTCGTCCAGTTCGTATACAGCAACGACCGGCCGTACAATTGCTTCCCGAGCATCCATGTCATGACGACCTATTTGATGATGAAAAGCACGTTCCGGCATATTCACCTGAAACGGCTGACCCACCTGGCCATCGGATTGACCGGCTGGTCGATTATCGTTTCGACGGTGTTCGTGAAGCAGCACGTCGTTCTCGATATCGTCGGAGCGATCGTCCTTGTCGAAATTACGTACTATTTGATGAACGCGCTCGTCCCGATTCCGAAAAAAACGACCGTTTCCGCATCCGCATAAACGATGTGCCGCAGCAGGCGGCTCGAGCCTTGGACCCAAGGCTCGGGCCGTCTTTTTTGTCGCCGGCGGCCGGGTCTTCTATCAAATTTTTTTGCGAGAGACGGTTTAAGCGAGGCGGAATAGGTCAACTCTTTTACTAGTTGCTCGTTTTTCGGCGTTTCCGAAGAGTCGAAAAAGAGTAGATTGGCAGGTGAAAGCGAATGTCCCTTTTCCATTGGTTCAAAAAAAAGAAAAAGCGCGCCGCCCGTCACGTTCCGAACCAATCCGCCGAGCCTTTCGAGTCGATAGGACTTGGCGGCCATCTGGATCGGACGGTCGAGCAGATGATGAAGCTGTTCGGCGGCAACAGCGACTTCGCCATGCGCCGCTTTCACATTTTCGGCCGATATTCCGCGATCATGTTCTTCTATTCGACAATGGTCGACCAGACGACGATCAACGGGAGTATCCTGAAACCGCTCATGCAGGCGCCTTTCCATCCGGAGAGCGGAGAGGTCGAATTCGACCGGTTGAAGGACGTGCTGCTGCAAAATTCGATCATTCATAGCGAAGTAAGTCTGGAAAGCTCGCCGGCCAAGGTGGTGGACAGCATCCTTAGCGGCAAAACGGTCGTCGTGATCGAAGCGATGCACGAAGCGTTCGTCATCGGCACGCGAAATATCGACAAGCGGGGGATCGAGCAGCCGGAGACGGAGCAGGTCATTCGCGGGCCGCGCGAAGGCTTCATCGAACCGATCGCCACGAATATCGCCCTGATCCGGTACCGTCTGCAAACGACGGATTTGCGCATCCAGACGATGGAGATCGGCCGCCGCTCGAAAACGACGGTGGCGATCTGCTCGATGGAAGGGATCACCAACCCGGAGCTGCTCAAAGAAGTGAAGCGCCGACTGGACATGATCGACATCGACGCGATTCTCGATTCCGGCTATTTGGAGCAGTTTATCGAAGACAATCACGTTACCCCGTTCCCGCAAGTGCAATATACGGAACGGCCGGACAAGGTGGCCGCCAACCTGCTGGAAGGAAGAGTCGCCATTCTCGTGGACGGCTCTCCGCTCGCTCTCGTTGTCCCCACTGTATTCAGCCAGTTTTACCAAACTGTGGAAGATTATACCGAGAGATTCGTGCTGATGAGCGCGATTCGTCTGGCGCGGCTCGTCGCGCTCGTCTTCTCGCTCGTTTTTCCGTCGCTGTACGTGGCGATCATCTCGTTCAATCCGGAGCTTATCCCGACGGAGTTCGCCGTGGCGGTCGCCGGGGGGCGAGCGGGAGTCCCGTTCCCGGCCGTCATCGAGGTGCTGGTCATCGAAATATCGATGGAAGTGCTGCGCGAGGCGACGATCCGGCTGCCGCAGCAGGTCGGCAGGGCGCTTTCCATCGTCGGTGTGCTCGTCATCGGGCAGGCGGCGGTCGCCGCCGGGTTCGCCAGCCCGATTACGGTCGTCATTATCGCGCTGACGACGATCGGGTCGTTCGCCACCCCGGCCTATAACGCCGCGCTGGCGCTTCGGCTGCTGCGATTTCCGCTGATCATTTTGGCCGGCACGTTCGGGTTGTACGGCGTCATGATCGGCCTCATCCTGATTTCGAACCATCTGCTCTCCTTGAAATCGTTCGGGGTTCCGTATCTTACTCCTCTCGTACCCGGCAATTTTCAGGGCATGAAAGATTTGCTCGTCCGCGGGCCGCTATGGTGGATGAAAAAACGGCCCTCCTTTCTGTTCACGCTCGACCGGACGAAGCTCGGCGGCCAAACCGTCGAGGAGCTGATGCAGCCGCCGCACAACGTGATGGACCCGTTAACGTTTAAAGAGCAAACGGAACCGAACGAGAAGCCGCAGGAATAACGCGGCCTACGGCCGCCATTTGCCTCGTACTAAAGGAAAGGAGCGTTTGCCGCATGGAAACGTCGCGTCAAATTACCGCAATTCAGGCGGCCGCCATCTTGGTCAGCACGATCATCGGGGTCGGCGTGTTGCCCCTGCCGCTATTTGCCGTACGCGCCGCCGATTCCGGCGCTCCGCTCGTCACGCTGCTCGGCGCGCTGGTCGCTTTCGTCGGGCTGACGCTGCTGGCCTTGCTCGGCATGCGGTTTCCGAACCAATCGATTATCCAATACAGCGAGCATATTATCGGCAAATGGCTCGCCTGGATCGGCAGCGCGTTCATTATCGTGTTCTTCGCCGTGCTGACGGCGCTGACGGCGCGCGAGTTCGGCGAAGTCGTCGTAACGTCCGTTCTGAAAAATACGCCGCTGGAAGTCACCGTCATCGTCATGCTGCTGCTTGCGGCCGTCTCGACGCGCAACGACATTACGACGTTCGCCTATATCCACAACTACTATTTCCCCGCCCTGCTCGGCCCGGGCTTGCTAATCGTCGTGCTTTCGCTGAAAAACGCCGAATTGATCAACCTCGAGCCGATCTGGGGGAACGAGCCGAACGGCATGCTGGGCGGAGTTTTGACGGTAGCCGCTTTGTTTCAAGGCTCGTTTATTTTGACGATGATCATTCCGGCGATGCGCCGTCCCGAGAAAGCGCTGAAGGCGAGCGCATGGGGAATGCTCATCGCGGGCGGGCTGTACGTGACGATCGTCGCGGCGACCGTGAGCGTCTTCGGCGCGGAGGAGAGCCGGCAGCTGCTGTGGCCGACGCTCGAGCTCGCGAAAGCGACGTCGCTGCCGGCGAATATTTTGGAGCGGCTCGATGCCGCCTTTTTGGCCGTATGGGTAACCGCCGTGTTCACGACGCTGTTTTCCAGCTATTTTTTGACGATTCATTCGCTCAGCAAGCTGCTGCGTCTGCGCGATCACCGGATGTTTTCGTTTTTTATGCTGCCGATCGTTTTTATTATGGCCATGCTGCCGCATAACATCATCCACATGTATGAGATTATTCAAAACGTAGGGCGAATCGGATTGTTCGTGACGATCGGCTATCCCGCGCTGCTGCTTACGATTTCGCTCATTCGCAGGAAAAGAGGGGATCGCGTTGGCGATAAACCGATGGATCCGGGCGTGTAGGCTGCTTATGCTCGCCCTCTTCGCGCTGCCGATGCTCACGGGCTGCTGGGACCGTCTCGAAATCGAGGAACGGGCCGTCGTACTGGGCATATCGATCGATGTCGCTGACGAAGGGGCGGTAAAAGAGGAGGACGAGGTGTCCCATCTGAAGGGCAAGTTTCCGGCGCCGGAGAAAGACTTGATCCGCGTCGCGGCGCAAATCGCCCTTCCCGGACAAATTCCGCTCGGACCGGGGGAAGCGGGCGGCGGCGGCGGAAAAAGCGCGGGGCAAACCGTATGGGTCATCGACGTCGTCGGCCATACGATCGACGATGCGATCATGAATCTGCAGCAGCAAATTTCCGGCCGGCTGTTTTTCGGCCATTTGCGCGTCATTGTCGTATCGGAGGACGTGGCGCGAAAAGGGCTGCAAAACGTCAACGACTACTTCCGGCGCAATTCGGAAGTGCGCCGCATGGCGTGGATGCTGATCGCGAGAGGAAACGCGGAGGAGCTGATGAAGGCCGCCCCGAAGCTGGAGCGCGTGCCGACGCTGTATTTGATTTCTACTATGGACAGCGCCGTCCGGCTGGGAAAATTTCCGAACGATTTCGTCGGCAACTTTTGGAGCGATTTGTCGAAGAAAGGGAAAGAGGGCTTTCTTCCGTACGTCGGCATCATGAAAGAACAAAACGTCGAAATTATGGGGCTCGCTTACTTTAAAAGCGAAAAAATGGTCGGCACGACGAAGCCGATGGAAATCGGCGCCTATATGGGGGTAAAGGGCATCCGGCAGGCCGGCTACCGGGGCATCGTCAGCCTGGACGGCTCGTCCGATACGATCACGCTGCTGGCGACGAGCCGCCGCTCGAAAATCGAGGTGGACATCAAAAACGGCCTTCCGCATGTGACCGTCTCCATTTTCATCGAACTGAACATCGAGGAAAAAATGAACGAGCGGTTTCTGATCAACAATCCCGATATAATCAAGAAAATCGAGATAGAAGACGAAAAAGCGTCCATCAAGCTTCACGAAGGCTTGATCGAGCAGACGCAGGAAAGCGGCTCCGATATTTTCGGCTTCGGCGAATACGTGCGGGCGAAGCAGCCGAAATATTGGAACGAGCATATCAAGACGAAAGAAAAGTGGCAGGAAATGTACAAGGACATTTCCGTCGACGTGAACGTCGATATTCGGATACGGCGGGTCGGCATGAAGACGAAGTAGAAGGAGCGGCGATAAGGAGGGATGACGGGCTATGGAGAGCGTAGGCTATGTCGGCTTTTTAAGCTACGCGGTCTATTTGTGGCTGATTTCCGGGGTTATCATGCTGTGGGTCGACGCCAAAACGTACGAGCTGGCGGGCATGATCAAGGAGAGGAACGTATGCCGATGGATCGGGTGGCTCAACGTAAGTCTCGGGCTTTTGGCGATCGCGGGCAGCTTTGCGCTGCGGAAATGGTTCTGGTAATCGGGGCCGGCATACGTACGCGGTGCGCCGGGGCCGGACGGGCGGCGATAAGGCGGGGGCGTCCCGACCTATCGCCGCTTCGTCATATACAGCACCAAATCGTCGTCGACCCGGACGGTGCCGCCGGGAATGACCGGCTCGTTCGCGTACATGAGTCCGCGGCCGTCCGGGATATAACCCCGCTTCGCGTACATGCGCTGGGCGCTGCCGTAATCGGCGTACAAGCCGACGCCGATGCCGACGATGTCGCCGCGTTCGAAAGCGACGCTCTCGACGGCGTCCATCAGCGCATTGCCGATTCCGCGCCGCCGCAGCGAAGGGACGACGTCGAAGTTGTTGATTTCCGGGATGCTCCGTTCGGCGAACGGCGCGTATTTCGATACGGCGAGCAGGTGCAGCCAGCCGGCGAATTGTCCGCCGCACTCGGCGACGAGCGTGATCCGCCCGCCCGATTCGTTCTCGGTCCGGCACCGCTCCAAGTACGTCTTCGGCTTGCCGATCCCGTGCCGCTCCAACGCTTCGTACACGAATTCCGCGTCGCCGTCCTGCCAGCGCCTGATTACGACATTCGTTTCCATCGTTCGGCGCCTCCTTCCGTTTTCCGTTTCCTTATATTGAATCACAAAACTAGCCGAAGCGCGTAGAGAAAAAATCGGTATAGCGGACACCGGACGCGTTTTCCTTTTTTTTTGCAAACAACACCGCGCATCCCCTTTACACGGATCGAAAAGTCGGCTATTATATACGTAAACACGTAATTACGTAATTTAATAATTATAGTGTTAGGTCATGACGGGAGTGATCGGAACGATGAATCGGGATTACGGCGCGGAGTTGGATGCATTGAAGGCGCAGGTGGCGGAGCTGGAGCGGACGATCCGGCGGTGGACGGAGACGCAGGCGGCTGTGCCCGCAGCCGGAAACCGGGAACGTACGGCGGCGGAGACGGTTTCGCTGGACGTCGGCGACGGCGACGGCGACGGGGATCGCGGCGCGATTTACTTCTCGGGGCACTACCGGAGCGGCGGGAGGACGATGCGATTCGATGCCCGGGAGCGGAGCTTGGGCGGCTTGCTCGGCATCAACAGCGAGAAAGCGGCGAAAGTGATTGCCGCTCTTGGACACAAGCAGCGGCTCGATCTGCTGCTGGCGGTATGGGATGAGCCGCTTACCGGCTCGGAGCTGGTCGAACGGCTGAACATGGGGACGACGGGGCAGCTGTACCATCATTTAAAGGCGCTCGCCGGCGCGGATCTGCTTGCCCAAGAGGAGCGGGGCGGCAAGCATACGATTCCGCCCCACCGGCGATTTCAGCTGCTGCTGCTGCTGGCGGCCGTATCGGATTTGATCGAGACGAGCAACTATATCGACATGACCGAGGCGCGCAACGAAGTCCATGCATACTTGGGCGCCGCCGCCCAGGGCGATTACGATATTCATCAGCTGCTGTGGGCGGTCGTCGACAATTCGGTGTTGGAGCACCAGGCCGGCTACTGCAGCGAGGTGCGCATTTACGTGCACGGGGACGGCAGCGCGACGGTGACGGACAACGGCCGCGGCATCCCGGTCCGGCTGCTTCCGCAGACCGGCAAGCCGGCGGTGCAGTCGGTGTTGACGGAGCTGCAGGCGTTCGGCGAAGCCGGCAAGCCGTCGTTCTACGCGCCGGGCGCGGTCAAAGGGATCAGCATCGCGGTCGTCAACGCGCTGTCCCGCAAGCTTGTCGTGGAAATTCGCCGGGACGGGGACATTTACCGGCAGGAGTACCGGTACGGCATTCCGCAGTCGGGCCTCGTGACGATCGGCAAAACGAGCGAAACGGGCACGAGCGTCACGTTCGAGCCCGATCCGGAGCTGTTCGCCGGCGGCGTTTTCGACGCGGCCGTTTTGGAAGCGCGGGCGGCCGAGCTGTCGGCGGCTTATCCGGGGCTGCGGGTTCTCGTTCATTGACGGATCGCCGGCAGCTTGGGCCGAAGGCAGGAAACGGCTCGGTTCCGGCGAATATTGTTTGTTGTTGACTGCGGGTTCGGAAAAAGGAAGCGCCGCGTCGCGGATTCGCGGCCGCAATCGTTTTCGAAACGGAAAGGGGGACGCGGTTTGAATCAACGGCTTATCGGGACGATCGGCGAAATATGCCGGTATCCAGTAAAATCGTTCGCCGGCGAGAGCCTGCGGCAGTGCCGGGTAGAGGCGTACGGGCTGTACGGGGACCGGTGCCGCGCATTCGTCGACCGGTCCAAGGAAGGCTGGGACCGGTACGTGACCGCCAGACAGTACCCGGGCATGCTCGGGTATAAGGCGGAGCTGGTCGGCGAAGGATCGGGAACCGCCTTCCCGGAGCTGCGTGTGACGTCGCCGGACGGGCGCGTTTTGCGATGGGACGAAGCGCTGCGCGACGAGCTGCAGCCCCATTTCCGGGCCGAGCTGTCGATGTTGGCCTGCGAGCCGGGCCAACCGGACTTGATGGCCGTCGACGAGGGCAGCGTCTTGATCGTCACGGACGTTTCGCTGCGCAAGCTGGAGCGTCTTTGGGGGAAACGTCTCGACCCGCGCCGCTTTCGGGCGAATTTGATCGTGTCGCCGACGGACGAAGCTGCGGACGAAACGGGCTGGATCGGGAAAACGCTGATCGCGGGAGACGCGGAGCTGCAAGTCGAAGCGGCTTGCGAACGTTGCTCGATGATTACGATCGACCCGGATCGTTTGGAGCGCGACGCTTCCCTGCTGCGGATCGTGAACGAGATGCTCGACCTGAACTTCGGCGTATACGCTTCCGTTCGCAAGACGGGCTTCCTGCGGGCGGGCGACCCGGTCTATATGGCCGGGACCGGATAGGAGCTATCCGAAAGAAACGCGTCCCGACGGAACGTGCTATAGTGGAAACGAAAATCCCACAGAGAGGATGTCATCGATGAAGGCCAAGCTGACGCCGTACATTTTTTCCGAGGATGCCCAGGCGCAAGCCGATTTTTACGTGAAGGCGCTCGGAGGCGAAATTGTGTCCGTCATGACGCACGGACAGCTTCCCGACGCGAGCGAAGCGCTCAAGGACAAGGTGCTGCACTTGAGCATGGTCGCCGCCGGAGTAAGCTTCTATATGTGCGACATAATGGGCGGATCGTATGCGCAAGGCAATGCGATGAACCTGAGTCTCGAATTCGCTTCGGAGGACGATGCCCGCAAGGCATTTGCGAATCTTGCGGAAGGCGGCAACGTGACCCATCCGCTTCAGCCGGAATTTTGGGGCGCCCTGTTCGGGCAAGTCGAAGACAAATTCGGCGTACACTGGATGATTACGACCGAAGCCAAGGCGGGCTGATGTCGCCCCGGGCCGGTACGATGAGGGTGACCCGAAAGGAGCAAGCTGCCGCGATCGGTTCGGCGGCTTGCTTTTCTTTTTTTGAAGCCCGAAAAGGAGGGAACGGCGCTGAGCGAAGAGCCGATGTCCGGCACGGACTCTCCGCCGGAACAAGCCCGCTATCCTGACCGTACTTGTCAGGGTATCCGGTGTATGCTTGCATCAATGAACCGGGGCATACCGGAAAATCTAGACGTACGGCGGAGGGAACATTCATGAACGGTACATTGGTCGTTAAGCAAGCGGAAGAGCAGGTAGGCTTCGTTTTTATTCACGGTGCCGGTCTGAACGGCGAAGTTTGGGCGCGCGTCGCGGAAGGGCTCGACAGCCCGTATTTGCTGGTCGATTATCCGGGCGGCGGGAATAGCGGCAGCGGCGACCCGCGGTCGGCGAGACGGCATCTCGCCCTGCAGGATTACATCGCGCATATGAACGGGCAAATCGCGGCGTGGGACGTTCGGAAGTTCGTCATCGTCGCGCATTCGCTCGGGGGCGCGCTTGCGCTCCGGGTCGCGGCCGCATGGCCGGACCGGCTCGTCGGGTTTGCGGCGATCGGAGCGGTCATTCCGCGCCGGGGCGGCTCGTTTTTGTCGACGATGCCGTTTCCGAAGCGGGTGCTGCTTGGCGCCGCGCTGCGCCTGGCCGGGACGAAGCCGCCAGAAGCGGCCATTCGCCAAGGGCTGTGCAACGACTTGTCGCCCGAGCAAGCGGCGGCCGTCGTGAGCGGCTTCGTGCCGGAATCGGTTGCGGTCTACACGGAGCCGGTCGGCGCGCTTGCGCCGGACGTGCCGAAGCTTTACGTCAAGCTGGAGCAGGACCGGGAGCTCCCTCTTTCCGAGCAGGAACGGATGGCGTCCAATCTCGACGCGCACTATACGGAGCGGCTGGATGCGGGACATTTGCCGATGCTGAGCCGTCCGGGCGAGCTGCGTCTCGTGCTGGACGCGTTTTTGACACGGGTTCGGGAAGACCTTAGTTGATCATTCGCAGGCATCCGATCGCATGCTACTGAGCGCGGCTATTCCAGCAACCCCATCGCCTCGTACACTTTTCTGGAAACGACTCCGTTCGGGGGGAGCCGATGATCGCGCTGATACTTTTTTAAAGCCGCGGTCGTATCCGAGCGGAATTTGCCGTTGCACGTTCCTTTGAAATAGCCGGCGCTTTTCAGGCGGGATTGAATCAGCTGCACGTCCCCGCCGACGTCGCCTTCCGCCAAATCTCTCGGCTCATGACCCGAATCGCCCAAAACATGCCCGTATATCGTCACTTTCGTGCCGAGCGGAATCAGGCCGTACAGCTCGATAACGTCGTGGTTCCGCATGCGGATGCAGCCGTGGCTTTGGTGCTGTCCGATGGAATACGGCTTGTTCGTCCCGTGAATGCCGTAGTATCCCCACGGAACGTTTAAGCCGAGCCAGCGCGGACCGAATGCGGGCCCCCAGTTTTCCCCTTTGTACACGACTTTGTATTCGCCGATCGGAGTCGGGGTTGCCGGATTGCCGACCGCGACCCGGTACGTTTTTGCGATTTGCCCGTTGGCCCGGACGATCAGCTTGTGCTGCTGCGGGTATACCTCGATCGCGTACATCCCCTGCTCCGCCACGATCGGCAGAGAGGGGTCCGCGAAAGCGGCCGTATTCGAGGCTAATCCGGCCGCGTACAGAAAGAACGATGCAGCTGCGACGACTCGAAACAAAAACGCCGTTATGTATCGGTTCATTGTGTAGTCACCATTTCCGGGATGATCTCGCTGCGGATAGTATGGCATTCGCGATATGCATTTATGACTGCGATCCATGACGAAAAAAAACGATGGTTCATTCGGAGGAGCTTGATTCGGCAAGCTCCTCTTTTCCTTTGCGGAAATACGGCATATAATTAGAAATATATTAAATTAGATGAATATCAAATTTAATAATCACGGAGGGCAGGGCTAAAATGAGCACAACTTTTTTTCTTGTACGGCATGCCGTTAAGGAAAAGGCGATCGGGGACGTTTCCATAACCGCCGAAGGGATACGTCAGGCGCAAGCGACAGCTCGATGCTTCGACCGTGTACCGATTGCCGCCATCATCGCGAGCCCGCTCCGCAGGGCGAAAGAAACCGCCTCCCATA
The DNA here is from genome assembly GCF_036577625.1 of Paenibacillus sp. GYB003. Taxonomy (NCBI): domain Bacteria; kingdom Bacillati; phylum Bacillota; class Bacilli; order Caryophanales; family Paenibacillaceae; genus Paenibacillus; species Paenibacillus sp. GYB003. The sequence continues at coordinate 25,136 of NZ_JARBDC010000017.1, forward strand.
TCGCTATGCGGAAGAAAGCGGCGGTTTCGGAGGACGCACGTTTGCGGGAACGCGCCAACTGGGGGGACTTGCCCGAACAAACGTTTGCCGAATTCGTCGCCATGTGGGAGCGGTGCACGCGCGATCCGGCGTATATGCCGCCCGTAGGCGACTCCGCGAGGCAAGCCGGCGAACGGTTGGCTTCGTTTTTATCGGAAACGGCAGAGCGGCATCCGTCCGGCAGCAGCATTGTGGCCGTCACTCACGGCGGATTGATTACGGATTTTCTGGTGCATGCGTTCTCCGGGGACGAGCTCGACGTTTGGCACCCGAATTTCGCGGCCGCGCAAAGCGATTTGGTTCCCGAGTGCTCGATCACGAAGCTGACTTACGAAGACGGAATATTCAAGCTGAACGTCTTTGCATCGGCGGAGCATGTATCGTCGTTGGGGAACGGGGAGGAATAAGGAATGAACCGGAGTCCCCGCGGGGAACCCTATTCTTTACGCATACCATGCTAAAGAAAGGACCGGGACGCCATGCATTATCTATACTCGCATAACGATCTGGACGGCGTCGGCTGCGGAATCGTGGCGCGCTGCGCGTTCGGGGAACGGATCGAGGTTCGTTACAATTCCGTGCAAAGCTTGAATCCGCAGGTCGAGCGATACTTGGAGGCCACCCGCGACAAGCCGAAGAAAGGCGAATTGCTGTTCATTACGGATTTATCCGTAGACGAAGAGAACGAGCACCGGCTCGATCGGCATGTTCTCGAAGGAGGCAAGGTAAGACTGCTCGATCACCACAAGACGGCGCTTCATTTGAACCGCCATCCTTGGGCGACGGTGCAGGTCGATTACGACGACGGCAGCCTCGCGTCCGCCACCTCGCTCTTCTACGAATATTTGGTGCAGCACCGGATGCTCGAACCGAGCCAGGCGCTCGCCGAATTCGTGGAATTGGTGCGCCAATACGATACATGGGAGTGGGAAAAGTATGATAATGTGCAGGCGAAACGACTCAACGACTTGTTTTTCCTAATGTCGCTCGACGACTTCGAGGAACGGATGGTCGAGCGGCTGCAGAACCAAACGGCATTCGCCTTTACCGAGTTCGAGGAGAAGCTGCTCGAGGTGGAGGAAAGCAAAATCGAGCGTTACGTCCGCCGGAAAAAGAGAGAGCTCGTGCAGACGTTCGTCTCCGAGCGCTGCGTCGGCATCGTTTATGCGGAATCGTATCATTCGGAGCTGTCGCATGAGCTCGGGAGGAGCTACCCGCACCTCGACTACATCGCGATCTTGAACGTCGGCGGGAAAAAGCTCAGCCTGCGGACGATCCATGACGATGTGGACGTATCGGAGATCGCGGCGACGTTCGGCGGCGGCGGCCATGCGAAGGCGGCGGGCTGCCCGCTGACCGAGACGGCGTTCCGGCTTTATGCGGCCGAGCCGTTCTTTCTCGAACCGCTGCGTCCCGACGCGGTACGGAACGAGTACAATGCCAAAGGATCGGCATTCGGCGCGCTGTACGAGAATCGTCGAAGCGACGACCTTTTTTTGTTCCCCGTCGACGACCGGTGGCATATCGATGTGAACGGAGAAACGTTGGAGCAATCGTTCGATTCGTTCGAGGATGCGGAGCGGTACTTGAAACGGCATTACGCCGCTTGGCTCGCCCGCGACGACGCGTTCGTGCGATATTTGATGCGGCATGCAACCAGACGATAGCCGAGGAGTCGCCCCATGGCGGCTCCTTTTCCGCGTGAAGGGAGGTCGGTTCGAAAAGAGAAGTATGGTATGATTGGTGGAAACGTATCGAGGTGTGTTTTCCATGGATCCGCTCGATTTGCGCGAAATCCCCGACCGCATGATGGCTGCTTTAGGTGCCGTGAACGGCATTGCATTTCCGGGACATGGTCATACGTTTGAAAACGGAAGTCCATCCTTGCAAGAAGGACGGACCTCCGTTTCCCGCTACGCTTGCCCTTTTTGGGACCATGTCGCGATATACCAATGGTTCCCGAAGGGGTCCTCGACGCCGCCCGAGCGCTCGCCGTAGTCATGGTCCTGCGGCGGATACAGGGACCTCGCTCCCGCCTTCAGCGCTCGTGCGTACGATGCGTCCGCGTTCTCCACGTAAACGTGAAGCGCGCTGCGCATCGGCGGAAACTTCTCGTTGGTACCTCCGCTGAGCTCCACTACGGAATCCCCAAGCCTGCATGACGCGTGACGGATATCGCCGTTCTCATCGACGTGGCGGTCGAGCAATTCGGCGTCGAACGCTTCCCTGAGAAAGTCGATCAGACGGTCCGCCCCGTTGACGATCAAATACGGGGTGACGCTGTGATAGCCTTCCGGCTTCCAGGATGCTGCCATGACAAATCCCTCCACTTCTTTTAGAATTAGTTATATCGTACAACGATTTGCCCCAAACGTATTGTAAAAAATCGAAGTCTCTACTATCGCAAGCCGGGGAGGGAGATACTTATGCGGTTGCATCTGTGCAAACCGTCGCCCGCTCTGCGGACATGGATCGATTTCTATTGGATATGCGAAGACTATCATCCTTTGCACAAGCTGGAATACAAGCTTCCCGACCCTCATACGAGCTGGATTATCACTTTGCGCCAAGACCGCATCCGCATTTACGGACATGGTACGACCGACCGCTATGAGCTTATGCCGGGAGCGATCATAGCCGGGCCCAAAACATCGCGGTATTGGTTGGATACGGAGTGCCAGAACGCCTGTCTGGGCATCGAATTCAAGCCGGGCGGAGCGTATCCGTTCTTGGGTAGCCGGATGTTCGAGCTGCAGGACAGCGATATGCCGCTGCAGGAAGCGATACGGCATCCGGACACGGCGAGCCTGCGCTGCGAGCTTGCCGAGCTGTCCGCACCGATGGAACGGTTTCGGCGCGTGGAGCAATTCCTGACCGATTGCCTGGCCGGGCGGATCGATAATCCCGGAGGCCATCCTGCGGTCAGCGCCGGACTGCAAGCGTTGGCCGGAAATTCCGGGGCGGCTCTCGTTCGCGAATTGGCGGAGAAGGCCAACCTGAGCACGGAACGGTTCATTCAGCTGTTCAAGCGGGAAACCGGTTTGACGCCGAAGCAATATGCCGGAGTCGTTCGTTTCCAACGAGCGGTTCAACATCTTCGGCAGAATCCGGGGGGTGACGGTCTGGAAACCGCATTGGCTTGCGGATATTATGACCAGTCGCACTTTAACCGGGATTTTCGATTGCGTTCCGGCATGACCCCGATGGAGATGCAGCGTCGCGACGACATCATATTCAATCATGTCCCCGATTAAAGGAATGGGAGGGAAGTCGATGTTTTTACGGAAGCTGGAGCTTATAAAATCGGCTGTCGGTAACCCCGACCGGTATCCGTTTTCGATACCGGCGCTGCGGGCTCTGGATTCGATTTCGTTTCGAACGAATGTTTCGTTTTTTGTCGGCGAAAACGGGTCCGGAAAATCGACGCTTCTGGAAGCGATCGCCTACCAGTGCGGCTTTAACACGGCGGGCGGAGGGAGAAATAATCATTATAAGGTCGAAGCCTCGCACTCGTCGCTTGGGGATGCGATCCGGCTGTCCTGGCTCCCTAAGATCACGAACGGCTTTTTTTTAAGGGCGGAAACGTTTTATCATTTTGCGACCCATATCGACAGCATGCCGGGAAGCTTGAGATATTACGGCGGAAAATCGCTCCACGAGCAGTCGCACGGAGAAGCGTTCCTGTCGCTGTTTACGCATCGTTTCGGCAAAAAGGCGATCTATTTGCTGGACGAGCCGGAAGCCGCGTTGTCTCCCGCCAGGCAGCTCGCGCTGCTGCGGATTATCAAGGATCTGGATCGGGAAGCGCAATTCGTCATAGCGACGCATTCCCCGATTTTATTGGGGTATCCGGATGCGCAAATTTTAAATTTCGATGCCCATCCCATTAGCGAAATCGGTTACGAGGACACGCTTCATTATGCGGTGACGAGAAGATTTCTTGAAAACAGGCAGTCCGTTCTGAAAGAATTATTCAGCGACTAGTCGATGGGGCGGGGAGTCGTTTGCTTTTGCGTTTTCCCCAAGGCTTTTTAACGGAAATGCAGATTACGGCCAATAACAAGAGTAATTGACATGCGCCGAAAATGAAAAGCATCGATCGGTCATGGAGATAATCGGGATTATGAAGGGCGTCCAGGCGCTCCTCTGCCGTAATTTGAATGGCGTCCTGGACCCATATGTTCAACACCCCGCCGGAAGCGATCAGGATAAGAGCGATCCCTTCCTTGGATAAAATCCAGTAATACTTCGTCAGCCCCCAATGCGTACGAACGGATAAAACGATCCCCGTAACGACGACCCCCAACGCTCCGGGAATAATGAGGGCCAGATCGAAAACGTGCATAAACGAATGGGCGGAATAAAGCAATTCGCCGCTGGCCGTGAAATGGACGATCAAGATCAGCGCCAGTTGGGTAAAACCGCCTCCGATCCACATCGCCGTAAAGACAAGATGGAAGATCAGCCACCAATGTTTGTGATCTTGAGACATCTTTTTAGACATGATGCACGCTCCTTTTATGTTCGCCCGAAAGTCGATATAATGATAGGCGAAGAACTTATCTCCCGGACTAATTAAATTATCTCGCGAGATAAGATAATTATATATGGAGGGATTCATGGTGTCAATTCGTCCCAGGGAGAACCTGCTGCATCTATTTAACGAACAATTGCGGCATTTCAGCACGGATACGATCCTGTTTCATCAAGCGGTAGCCGATCGATTGGGATTAAACTCGACGGATCATAAATGCCTGGACATGATATTGGAGAATCATCCCATGACGGCGGGCAAGCTTTCCGAGCTGACGGGGCTTACGACGGGGACGATTACGGGAGTGATCGACAGGCTGGAAAAGGCCGGGTATGTATGTCGCGAGAAGGATGCCGAAGATCGAAGGAGAGTAATTATCCGGGCGAATCAAGAAAAAGCCGAGCGCGATATCATGAAGCATTTAAGTTCTTTGGGCGAAGCCGTACAAGCTTTATTCGATCGGTATGACGATGAACAGATCGAGTTCCTTATCGATTTTATAAAACGAAACCGCGAAATATTAAGCGTCGAAACGATGAAGCTCAAACAAGAATAGCCGTAAAAGAAGAACGGCGGCAGTCCGGGACTTGTTGTGCCCCAGGCTGTCGCCGCGTTTTACCGACGGTTATTCGAATGCTTTCGCATTTATCTCCATAGCGGCGGTGTCCGGCAAAGCGGACTGCCCGTTATCCGGCGCTTTCTGGTTCATAATCGGCAGCATGGCCAATGCGCCGACCAGGAACAGCAGCCCCGCCCCGGTATAGATCGTCACGATCGGGAACGCATCTTTTAACGCGCCTGCGAAAGACATGGACACGACCATCATGCCGACGAACATCGGATTCAGCACTCCGTTCACCCGGCCGACAATGGAGGCGTGCGACCATTTCAGGATCATCGTGCTGATTCCGATATGGATGCAAGGGAATACGAGGCCGTTTACGAATTGCACGACAAGCGTAACCGGCACGCTCGTCGAATAGCCGACGATGATCGTGCAGACGGCGCCGACCAGCATGCCGATCGCCAGCAGCAGCTGCGGCGGGACGCGCTTGGCGAACACCGCTACGATTCCGCCGCCGATCAGCATGGCGGCTCCGTTTACCATCAGAAGATATTGCAGAAAGTCCTCGGTTTTGCCGAGCCGCTCCGTGACGATAAACAGGTTGAGCGCTTGGGCGACGCCCACGGCGAGGCCCGCGATAATGAACGCGACTCCGAGCATCCGCAGCACCTGGCTCTGCCATACGTAGCGGAAGCCCTCGACGAATTCTTTGCGGAATTGGCCTTTCGCCGCTTCCGCCCGCGGTTCCAGCTTATCTTTGGGCAAGCGAACGAGAACGAGCGCGGAAAGCAGGAAGACGACGCCCATAACCCCGATCGACGTTTCCAACCCGAATCTGCTGTAAACGAACGTGCCGAGCATCGGCCCGAGCACCATGAAGATCGCCATCATCGACTGGAACAGCGCCATTCCTTGCTGCAGCTGTTCTTCCGGCACGTGCTGCTTGAACAGCCGCATGCCCGAAGGCTGCGAAAACTGCGAAAGTATGGCCGAGATGAAGGTGACCAAATAAACGGACTGCCACGATCCGAAATGGATGGCGAGCAGCACGACGAATACCGATACGGACGACAACAGGTCGCACCAGATCATCGTTCGCTTCGGCCGCCAGCGGTCGGCGAACGTGCCGCCGATGAACGAAAATACGAAAATGGGCGCGAATTCCACGACGCTGATGAGCGAAATGGCATACGGGTCTTTGTTCGTCGTTTCCGCCACATAAAGCAAAATGGCGAAATTGCGCACCCAAATGCCGATTTGCAGCAGCACGTTGGATAACAAGATCGTTTGCAGGAAACGATTGCGAAATAAACTCGGAGCTTTAGCGCTCGTTTGATGCTGATTCAAGCTTTTCAACCTCCAGTTCGATTAGGGCGATTTCCGGATGACGGAAACGGACCCCATTGGCAAAACATTGTTACGTTAAACGGCCGTTTTCGCAGGACACATTCCGGTTCGAGCGCAGACGCATGGAGCGAATCGCGGCGAAAAAACAGAACGGCAGTCATCCAGGGTCAGATCGTCATTCAACTCCTTAATTCGGCGAAATCGCGTAAGCGGGGGCTTGCGAACAACCGGTTTGTCGGGACCCAAACGGTTGCCTCCACACCGACATTATTGAGCATATGACATCCGGGCCGTTCAAGCAAATGTTTTTTTTATTATAAATCAATTGTTGTCCATGCGGCGGCGTCTTCCGCAGTAATAATGTAACATAACATTGTTACGTTGTGAAGCGGCTATTTTTTAAGCACTGTATAAAGCCGCAAAAGTCTTCCGCAAGCCTCTATGATATGTCGGCAAACTTGCTATAATGCAAGAGAGAGACGCGGCTTCGCGGCCGGATGCGGGAATGCGGCAAAGGCGGAGCGAGACGGGAAGGTGAATGGCTGTGCTGATCCGCGCGTGGAAAGTAGCCCCCGGCGGTTTGAAAGTGATGTTCGCTTGTTCGTTTTTCATGAATCTGGGCTTTTACGCCCTGATTCCGTATTTGACGCTTCATTTGACCGGCGATTTTTTGTGGTCGATGGCGCTTACCGGCGTGCTGCTCGGCGTCCGCCAGTTTTCGCAGCAAGGGCTTACGTTCGTCGGCGGCATCGTCGCGGACCGGCTCGGCTGTAAAGAAACGTTGGTATTCGGCGTATGGGTGCGTGCCGTCGGCTTTTTGTCGTTCGCTTTTTGCGGAGAGGTGTGGCAGTTTTTTGCCGCGGCGATCGTTTCGGGGCTGGGCGGTGCGCTGTTCGAGCCTTCCTACCAGGCCGCATTCGCCCGGCTGACGCCGGCGGAGCACCGGAACATGCTCTTTTCGTTCAAAAATATCGTCGCCAATTTCGGCATGGTGTTCTCGACGATCGTCGGCAGCGTACTGAGCTCGTTCGAGTTTTTTTATTTGTCGATCGCCTCCGGGCTCATCTATGTCGGGATCGGCGTGTTGATCGCGTGGAAGCTGCCGAAGCTGGAGGTCGAGTTTTCCAGGGAAAGCGTGCTGGACGACGTGCGGGCGATTTTGCGGGACAAGCCGTTCGTCGTGTACACGTTTATTTTAATCGGCTATTACTATTTGTTCATGCAGCTGTTTTTGACGCTGCCGCAGCTCGCCGAATCGGTCGCCGGCACGAAAAGCGGCGTCGCGTACGTATACGGCGCGATATCGCTCTCCGTCGTATGCTTCCAGCTCCCTCTATCCGGCAAGCTGCGAAAGTATGAAAACCGGTTTATGCTGATCGGAGTCGGCACCCTGGTGATGGGGCTCGGGCTGTTTTCGTTCGCTTTCGCTTCGAACCTGATCGCGCTGCTCGCCGGATCGATCGTGTTCGCGTTCGGTACGATGATCGCGGGTCCGCTGCTGATGGATGTCGTCCCGATGTTCGCCCCGCCGAGGCAAATCGCCTCGTACTACGGATTCAACGGCTACTCCCTCGCGGTCGGAGGCGCGCTGAGCACGAGTGCGGGCGGCTGGCTGTACGATCTGGGCGCGGACCGGGGATGGACGCTTTTGCCTTGGCTCGTCTGTTTGGCGGTTTCCGCGGCCGCGGCGATCGGCCTGTATTTGATGAAAGACAACCGCAACCGGTTCCGCGGAAGTCCGGTCGATCGCGATACGCCGGCATGATCGCGGAAAACGGGAGGCGCGCGAACGTGCGAATAAAGAGGAGGAGCTTGCCTGCGGCAGCTCCTCGTTCCGTTTTTGGGCGGCCGCTTGTTCAGTCGAGCCCTTTGCCGCCCAGAGGCTTGAGCTTGGTTGCTTCGACGCCCGCGATAAGCGGCATGGCGCGTTCGATCGACGCTTTCGTCTCTTCGCGGGCGAGGGAGGCTTCGTGCGCCTCCGGGCTGCTCCATATTTCCGTTACCCAAACGGCGTCCGGCTCGTTGTCCGAAACATGGACGATATACTGCTCGCATTCTGTCGTCGCTTGCTCGGAAGCGGCGCCGTTCAACAAAATGTCGACGAGCGCGTCCCGCCGCCCCGGTTTGGTCGTGAATTTGACGATCATGCCGAATCTGCTCATGACGTTGCTCCTCCTTATGACGATCGGTTTACTCCAACTATACCGTTCCGAAGAGCTTGCATATAGGAAAAACGCGACACGGCTTATTGTTCGCAAGGACGTCCGTAACGTTCCGTTAAAAGCGAACATTACCGCCAAACTTCCGCGGCGATACAGTATGATTAAACCATATCGGCGCGCAATTGCAAAAACGGAGGAAGCTGTAATGACTTATCGGAAGCCGGAGCTGACGATCGAGGCGGTAAAAGACGTAACGGAGCCGGCTATGAAAACGCCGCAGTCGAACCGTTCGGCCCCGGTTCCTCGGCGGCTCTATTGAAGGAGGAGTTGCATGGCTATCGCGTTAAAACCGATTACGAGCCGTAACTGGCGGCAGTGCGTCCAATTGTCCGTCCGGGAGGAGCAGCGGCATTTTGTCGCCTCCAATGCGTATTCCATCGCGGAAGCTAACTATGAAACGGACAGAGTGCCTCTTGCGATTTACGACGAGGATGCGATGGTCGGCTTTTTGATGTACGGGCGGGATCCCGAGGACGGGCGTTACTGGATTATACGTCTGATGGTCGATCATAACCATCAAGGCAAAGGATACGGGCGGGCGGCTTTGCGGCAGGCGATCGATCTGATCCGCAGCAAGCCCGACTGCAGCGACGATTTGTCGATCGGCTTCAAGCCGGACAACAAGGTCGCGGAAACGCTTTACACCAGCTTGGGCTTCGAAATCGACCCGTCGTCGGTGACCGGGAATCCGGACGAAGAAGTCGTCGCCAGGCTGCGGTTGTTCGATCGCGGTTAGCCATTCCCCCGGAAATGTCCGCTTAACGACGCGGAGCCATTCATGAAGAGAGGAGCGACGCCCATTGACCAAGGAAGTCGTCATTGAACCGTACCGGCCGGAATGGAGCGAGCGGTTCGAGCATGAACGGGAGCAAATACGGGCGGCGCTGCGCGGCCGCGACATCGTCATCGAGCATATAGGCAGCACGTCCGTTGCAGGCTTGCCGGCCAAGCCGATCATCGATATCGCGGTCGACGTCCGCGATCTGGGCGAAGCCGATTCGTTTGCGGAGCCGCTGCAGACGCTCGGCTACGAGTATGTTCCGAAGCCGGGCTTCCCGAACCGCCGTTTTTTCCGAAAAGGACAATGGCGCAAAGGGACGCATCATTTGCACGTGCATCCATTATACGGCGAGGAATGGAACGCCAACCTCCTGTTTCGCGATTATTTGCGAAATCACCCGGAAACAGCCGAAGAGTACGCCCGCTTGAAAAGGCGCCTCGCCGCTCTGCACGCCGACGACCGAGCCGTTTATACGGAAAAGAAGGCGCCGTTCATTCGATCCGTTATCGAATCCGCGAAACGAAACGGTTAACCGCGCAAACGATTTGCACGATTAACGTTCGTCGGTTACGAACGACAGGCCGTCGGCGCGTATCGTATTAAGGCCATTCCATTATTATACAGAACAAACGTTCTTATAGGAACACCTATTTTACGGCGCAAATCCTTGAACTTTCGTCAACGATGTCAGGCTACCTTTACCGGCGGCATCTCCCAAGCGAGGGACAAATCGATAACGAGGAGTGTTATGGTATGTCGGATCCGACAACGAACGGTTTGAACACGTTTCCCGAATCGATCAAGGCGGCCAAAATCAACAAGCTGCTGATCGTAGAGGTTCCCGTGTCCGATATGCGAAGGGCGATCGAATTTTATGCGGGACGGCTGGGCTTTTATATCGATCTGCGGAAAAATCCTCCGTCCGGCTGGACGGACAACAGGGAAGTGTTTCTATACCCGGCGGAAGGAATCAAAATGATGCTTTGGCAGACGGAGGGCCGCGAACGGCTCGGATTCACGAGAGACGGGAAGCCGCATCGATTCGTCATTTTGGAAATTGCGGACCCGGCGGAAGACGTACGGAACGACTTGATCGCTCACGGCGTAAAGGTCGGGGACATTTCGGGAGAGACCGCCGACCGGGGCGGATGCGGGCAGGCGTTCGACGTATGGGACCCCGACGGCAATATGCTCCGGCTTTGTTATCGGCCGAGTTAACGGGCCGGGCTAAAAGCCGGCGAACGGCGAATAGCGGCAGCGGCTTCGGAACGAACCGTTCGCCGCACGCCTTGCTCAACGCGTCGGTCAACTCCGGCCCTAGCGGATGATCGGTTTTGACCGGCTTACGAACCCGGCAATCGTTATCGGCATCATAAGCGGCGTCTTGAATTTGTAACGAACCCCTGTATCGTTATTACCGGCAAATCGGCTCGTTTCCTTCCACTCGACGAGCTGTTGGACCAATATAAGAACGGAAAGCTTTGAAACGAAGGGAACCGTCCGTACAAACGTAAAAACGGCGGCCGGCTTGCTGCGGCCGGTCGCCGCTACGTTCGGAGAATATCGGTTCAGGAAGCGGACGAGATCGTGACCGTTTTCCGGCTGTCGTCCCACTGCACGTTCGCCCCGAGCGCTTCGCTGACAAACCGCAGAGGCACCATCGTACTGCCGTTCATCATGGTGGGGGCTACTTCGAGCGATTGGTCCTTGCCTTTGATTTTGGCGGCGGCGTTGTCGATTTGCAGCCAGACGGTCGCCGATCCTTTGCTGGCCGTGACCGATTTATCGGTATCGTTCCAGAGCACCTCGGCTCCGAGCTTCTCGAAAATCGCCCGCAGCGGCACGAGCGTGTTGCCGTTCACGATAACCGGCGGCTGCTCGAAAATCATATAATCGCCGTCCACGACTACCGTAATCCAGTCGTTCAAGACGAGCGGTTTGAATGCGATGCCCGTCCCGGTCAGCTCTTTCCGCGCCGCCGATAAGTCGGCGATCGTTTTTTCGCGCTGCTGCAAAATCGAGTTTTTGGCGTTCAGCCAGGCGTCGCGGATATCCCGCAGCGATTCGTTTTTCCGGGCCTGCAGCGCCCGTTCGGTATCGGCGATCCGCTTGTTCATATCGGCTTCCGCTTTGGCCAAAGCTTCGGCCATCCGCTTCTCGGCCTCTTCCTTCGTCAGGCCGCCGTCCTCGTAACGGTCCATGATGCTGCCCGCGGAATGAATCGACGATTCGTCCTCGAACACATCCATGACGTTGCCCGCGGAGTCCGGGTCGACATCGTCCTCGTACAGATCGATAATGCTGCCCGCCATATCGGGATCGAGCGCATCGGCGTACAGATCCATCGCATCGCCGGCCGAATCGGGGTCGAGCTGATCCTCGAACATATCCATCGGACTGCCGGCGTTGTCCGGGTCCATCGTGTCCTCGTACAGATCCATCGGTTCGCTCGCGCGATCTTTGTCCGCCGCTCTCGCATAGCTGCGATAGGCGTCGCTGTTCTCCTTATACGTCAGTTTCAGCTGCCGGAGATCGTTTTCCAGCTGCGCCGTCATGTCGGCGAGGTCGGCGCGCGCAAGCCGCAAAAGCTCGTCGTAAACCGACGTCATTTGACTGCGATACGTATCGTACTGATGCGTTTCTTCTTGGACATACTGATTGTACAGATTGCGGTGCTTGTCGTGAAACGAGGTATACTGGTCGGCCATCCGGTTAATAAATGCGGTATCCGCAGCCGAAGCGTAGCCGGAAGCCGAGCCGACGCCGATCGAAACGACGATCGAGCCGACCAGAAGTCTCCAAGTCGTTTTTGTTCCGTTCATTGCAGCCCTCCGATTATGTCTGGTTTGTTGCCGTTTGGACCAACAATGAACTATCATACTATAAAATTTAGAAATAAAAATAGGAAGCCGGGGGGATAAACGTAGTGAAGTCGTCACGGGCCATCGACAAAAAAACGATATTCGTCGACAAACGCGGCGGAAACGGAGACCAAACAAACAAGACGCCGGTACGAGGCGCCCTGTCGGATACGAACTAATTGCGGACGTAACGGCCTTGCTTCGGAACGGCGATTTGTGCGAATCGGTCGGCCAGCTCCTTCAAGCTTTGCTCCAGCAGCGGACCGGCCATCGGCCGTCCGTGTCCCGTAACGGCCAGTTCGGGACGAAGCGCCGCAAGCTTCTTGACGGATTGCTCGGCAAGCTCCCAATCGGTCGTAAAATATTTCGGCGGGCCGCTTATTTCCTGCTCCTGCACGAGCACTTTGTACAGCGATTCCTGCTTGACCGTCACGAAAGCGTCGCCGGCAATAACCGTCCGATCCCGTTCGCGAAACAGCGAAATATGTCCGGGCGTATGGCCGGGCGTATGGATGCAGCTCCATTCGGGCAGCCCGGGAACGGTTCCGTCCGCGGGAAGCGGGCGGACCTTGTCGCCCAAATCGATTCCCTGGTGCGGAAACAGAGGCGAAAGCTCCGTAACGAGCCCTCCGTCGACCGAAGGATCCGCCTCGGGATAATCCGCCTTGCCGGTCAAGTAGGGCAGCTCCCGCTCATGCGCATAGACCGGAACGTTCCATCGCCCGATCAGTTCCACGATGGCGCCGACATGATCGAAATGCCCGTGAGTCAGCACGATCGCTTTCGGTCCGCTTCCAAAAAGCGTTTCCGCCTCGCGCGCCATCGCGTCGGCCGATCTCGGCATTCCCGCGTCTACAAGCACCCAGCCGTCTTCTTTTCGCTTCGGGTCGCCGATGAAGCATACGTTGACGATTTGCACCGGAAAGCAATATACGTCCGGCCTGCATGCTTCCCCTTCCAGGCTTGTAACGGTTGTGATCGGCATGATCATCCGACCGTACGGATTGTCCAGGATTAGCGCCTCCTTTAGGGTTATGCACCTTCGTCTCCTCTATACAATGTCCAAAGCCGGCTTCACATAATCATCCAACGATTCGAACGCAATCGTTCCGGCCGGATGGGGTACGCTACGGGTGGAGGTGGAAGCAAGCGAATGAGAAAGATATTGATGCTTATGCTGCTGTTTGCGATCGCGTTCGCGTTCGGAACCCCATCGGCGGTCGTTCGAGGCGAAACGATCGAGGCGGAACGGGAAGCCGAACAGTCGGCGACGATCGAGCCTTATAAACGCGGAGGGTACCGATCGGCTCCGGGAACGTACAGACCCGGCATCCGAAACCCGGCGACTACGACACCCGGAACGAATACCGGCGTTCGCAATCCGGCCGCCCCGAGGACGACGACGCCCGCTCCCCGTACCGGTTTGGGCGGTTTTTTCGGAGGGATGTTCGGGGGGCTCGCGCTGGGGGCGATTATCGGCTCCCTGTTCAACCCGTTCGCCGGTTTTTCGATGGGTGCGCCGTTTCTTTCGCTGCTCAGCATCGTGCTGTATGCCGTCGTCATTTTCGTCGTCGTCCGGCTTTTCCGCAGGCGTAAACAGTATTAACCGTTACGGGGCTGCCGCGAGGCAGCCTTTCGTTTCCCGATTGCGATTGGCGTCTTACAAGTTGTCCGCTTTTTGGAAACGTTATATACTTAGTCTAAATCGCTTTCGGGAGATACTTTATGAGGATAGAGGTTTCCAGCAAAAACATCCGATTTTTCGAAGCTCTTGCTTCCGAGACCCGTATTAAAATGATCGAACTGCTGCGCGGACAACCGATGAACATGAAAGAGCTCGCCGAAAAACTGGACATCTCCCCGGCCGTCGTCACCAAACACGCACAGCTGTTGGAACGAGCCGGAATCATTTCCTGCAAAAGCTTGACCGCCAGGAGAGGCACGCAAAAAATATGCTCCCTTCTGCTGGATCAGGCGCACCTGCAATTCAAAAGTGATGACCGCAGCATGGACCAATATACCGTATCGATTCCGGTGGGGCAGTATACGTCTTATCAAGTTACCCCGACGTGCGGGCTGGCTACCCCCGAGAAAATCATCGGGAAAGTCAACGATCCGCGCTATTTTGCCGATCCCGAGCATGTGCATGCGAGCATTATTTGGTTCGGCTCCGGCTATGTCGCATACCGGATCCCCAATTTTGTGCTTGTGGGCCAAACCGTCCGGAGCTTGGAGATTTCGCTGGAAATTTGTTCGGAAGCTCATCGGCACGACGAGCAATGGCCTTCGGATATTTCATTTTATATTAACGACGTTTGTCTTGGAACATGGACATGCCCCGGAGACTTTGGCGGTCCGCCGGGCCTTTATAATCCGCCTTGGTGGACCTATTACAATACGCAGCACGGCCTGTTGAAAACAATTACCGTCACCGGAGAGATGACGGTAATTGACGGCGAACCTTTGTCTCAGGTGACGATGAACGATCTGAATATCGAACCCGAGAAGGAGCTGCTTCTGAAAATTGCCGTACACGAGGATGCGAAAAACTGCCGCGGCGTTAACATTTTCGGCAAACATTTCGGTAACTACAATCAGGACATTTTGGTGACCATGCACTATTAACGAGAGTCGCTTACGGTCCTTCCCCGCTCTTTACGATATAGGGTTTGCCTTGCGCCCAGCCGACTTCAAGCTTGGATAAATACCATGTATTCCCGTTGTCGTTATTTCCCTGATAAAATAAATACGTTTTCCCATCTTCATCCATGAACAGGAAAGGATGACCGGATTCGCTGGAATTCCACTCCCCGGGCGCTCCGTTCTTCACAAAAGGAGTCTCGCTCAGCCTTTTGAAACGAAGGCCGTCCTCGCCGACTGCGCAGCCGATCTGCTGCGGCTTGTTATTGTAATTGCCGGCATAAAACAGATAGACCTTGCCGTCCCTTACACAAGCCGCCGCCGCTTCAATGCATGCCCCTTCCCACGGAAGCTCCGGCTTCAGGATTGCTTCCGAACACGCCTGGACCCATCTGCCGCGGCTAAAATCCGAGTCGGATTCCGTATAGGCCGCCCCCAGCATTTGAATTTGTCCTTTCGGATCCCGGGTCGCGAAATAAAGGAAATATCGATCGTTAAACGATATGACGTCCGCATCAATCGCTCTTCCGTTATTCCAGTCCCCGGTCGGCGAAAATATCGGATTCGTCGGATTTCTGCGAAAATGCAGACCGTCGTCGGAAATTGCATGGCAAATCGCGTCTTTTGCGCCGTTACCGTACGTTTGATAGAAGAGATGGATTTGCCCTCCTCTTACAATAGCGCCAGGCGCGCAGAAGCCGTTCGCTTCGTACGGCTGCTCCGGTCGTATTTCCCCCGATCTGCTCCAATTTTCCAAATCGCCGCTTTCGGCAATCCCGATCCCCCATCTTCCTTTACCTCCGCCTTCGGACGGAATGAAGATGGAGTAGTACAAATAATAGCGGCCTTTGAACCTGACGACAGCCGGGTCTTTCGAAAAAGGCCGTCCCTTTGACGTGTCGGCAAAATGCATCTCTCCAGTCCTTTCCGGCTGTTATTTTTAAGCTTCCCGGCATTATTCAACGCTCGTACCCGCCTATTTCTTCGAGCTTCTGGCCGTTTCGATATCGGCATCGGCTTGTTCCGCCGCCATCCTCAAAGCGGTATTGACGTCTTTCTCTCCTCTTGCCACCAAGTTATGCGCTTCCCCGATCCTTTTTTCCACAAGCCCGTTGTACTCCGTCCAGGTGGAAGGCGCATACTTCGGGGGGAACAACGCCGATACATTTTTATTTTTGAATGGTTCCATACTTTGCCCGTACATGCTGCGAATTTCATTGTTTTTTAAAATCGTTTCGAAGCCTCTTTTGGAAAGGTGGGTCTGAATCTCCTCCGAGGTCAGATAAGCAATCACTTCAAATGAATCCTGCTTGTGCTCGTTCACGTTCGTAATATAAAAATAGTTCGGGTAGCTTTGCGGCCCCGTGTCTTTGGCATCGCCGAAGTAAGGGAACGATACGATATCCCAGTTCAAATCGGGAGGCAAAAGCAAGCCGTGTCCCGTCAGCATGACAAACATCGCGAGTGTCCGGTCTACCCGGAACAGCGTTGCCGGGTTGCCTTTCATATCGTTGCCCGGGATGTCGTGAACGCGGGCCAGGTTGGTGATGAGCGATTTGAATTTATCGCTGTCAAACCGCGATTTCATCGTTTTCGGGTCGATATAAGGCTCTCCGTACGGATTCAAGCGGGCTACATGACCGAAAGAGTACATCAGCCCCTTGTAGCCGACGCCGCCTTCCGTCCGCGTCACTTTTTTGGCCAATTCGTATATTTCGTCCCACGACATACGGTCTTTCGGATAGGGGACGCCGAATTTGTCAAAAAGATCTTTGTTATAAAATAGCGTAAGCGACTGGTTCACGACCGGCAAACCGTATATTTGGCCGTTGCCGATTTGCCTCAATATATCGATTGTCGAAGGCTCGATGGGACTCATATCGAAACGGTTTCGTTGAATCAGCGGAGTAATATCATATTGGTATCCGTTGTTGATTAGGCTGGAGTACGTCGCTCCGATCGACGAATAAATAATATCGATTTTTTGTCCCGCTGCGATCAAACTCGGCAGATCGGTCCCCTTCTCGTTCGTAAGCATAAGAAATTTGGGCGTAATATGCGGAAACTTCTCTTTGATTTTATTCCCGTAAATCTCCATCAGCTGCTCTGCCGAAAAATCGTTGTTCGGCTGATAAAATACGAGCTCAATCGGATTTTTGCCCGCCGGTTTGACGGGATCGCTTGCTTTTGCTCCATTTTCCGTCTCCCGGGAGCAAGCGCTTAAAAGCAAACTTGCCGCCGCGGCGGCTGCAAGCAGCATCGGCATCCGCAGATGGACGCGGCCCGCATGCGCAGCGTCAAGCCCCGCTTTATTGACGAAGGATCCTATGACAGATTGCCGCCCCATGTTCCATTCATCTCCCGCATTCGATTGATTAAAAAGTTCTGCCCTTAATCGCCATGCCGGTTGTTATCGCTTTCAAAGGTGCCGAAAACGGTTGCTTTTTCGAAACCGCCCTCCTTTGTGCGTACTTTACAAGTCAAGCTTGCCGGCCAAAGTCCGCCTATAATTAGTTAAAAAGCTAATCGAATAGTTTGTTGATTAACTATTCGAATATTATAATAGCTTTGCTTCCTTCTTCTGTCAATCGATGCCAAAAAACAATTGACCGGCAAAAATATTGGGTCGCAAGCGTCAAGCGGGTGTGTAATGGTTTATAATGGGAATGGTCTTATACATACAGACAGGAGGAGCTTTGCGGCGATATGGGAGGGAGAAGCATACGGACGACTGTGCGCGGCATGATGCGGCGATGGTGGATCGGGTTGTTGGTTTTGGCGCTGCTTGTCCCGTCGCTGCCGCATCCGGAAACGGCGAATGCGGCGGAGCGATCGGATATGGCCGGCCATTGGGCCGAGAAGGTAATGGCGGCCTGGGCGGAGCAAGGACGGATCGGCGGATATCCGGACGGTACGATCAGGCCGGATGCACCGGTTACGCGGGCCGAATGGATGAAGCTGGCGAACCGGCTTTTCGGCTACGAGGGACGGTCCGACATCATTTTTAAAGATGTGCGCGAAAGCGATTGGTATGCGGCGGACGTGTCTGCCGCCGTTCGGGCCGGATATATGAACGGGTACGAGGACGGCACGATGCGGCCCGACAACCCGTTGACGCGGGAAGAAGCCGCCGTCATGCTGGCCCGAATCGGCAAGCTGGCCGACAACGCCGCGGCGGCGGGACGGTTCGCCGACCCGGTCGCGGATTGGAGCCGCGGCGGCGTCGGAGCGGCTGCGGCGGCCGGATGGCTGGACGGTTACCCGGACGGTACGTTCGGGGCGTCCAAGCCGATCACCCGGGCGGAGGCGGTAGTCGTGCTGGATCGGTTGGCCGCCGACGCGAAGCCCGGAGGCGGCGTTCAAGAGCCTTCGCCGCGCGGGTACGACCGTGCCGGCATCTACGGACCGGCCGGCGGAACGGAAACGATCGTCGGCGACGCGATCGTATCGGCGGCCGGAGTGACGCTGCGCAACCTGGTAATCGAAGGCCGCCTGACGATCGCCGAATCGGTCGGGAACGGAGAAGTGCGTCTGCAAGGCGTTACCGTCAAGGGCGAAATGGCGATTTACGGCGGCGGGGAACAAAGCGTCTATTTGACGGACAGCCGGGCCGAATCGGTCGCGGTGAATAAGGCCGACGGCAAAATCCGGGTCGTCGCCGAGGGCGGCAGCGGCATCGGGCGAACGACGCTGGGCTCCGGCGCGATTTTGGAGGAAGCGGATTTGACGGGACCGGGTTTCGAGTCCGTTCGTCTTGCCGACTCGATGAAGAACGGCTCCGTCGCAAGCTTGAGCGGAAGCTTTACGCACGTACGGGTCGAGTCGGGGGGCATCCGGCTGGAAGTGAAGGCGGGACGCATCGAAACGCTGGAGACCGGCGCAGCCGTCAAAGGGCTGGTCGTGTATTTGGCCGCCGGGGTTGTCGTCGCCAAAGCGATCGTACACGGCGACGTAACGTTTACCGGCCCCGGAACGGTGCTGGTCAAGGAAGGCGTCGGAGCTTCTTCCGGCGCTGTCGGCGACGAGCCGGACTCCGGCTCGGACCCGGGCCCCGTTACCGGTCCGGAGGAGCCGAAGCCGGAGCAGCCGAAGCCGGCGACGGTGCAGGCGATCGTCAAGGGCGAGCTGGGCGTTGCGCTGCTGCACGCGGTTAACGCTTCGGCGAGCCAGCTGCAGGAGGGCGTCCGCG
>NZ_JARBDC010000018.1:0-13751 GCF_036577625.1 Paenibacillus sp. GYB003
CGGATTGCCGTGCATCGCGTCGTAAATGTACAGCACCGCCCCGCCGGGGTAGCCGAAGACGCATTCCACACCTTCCAGCAGCAGGCTGCGAAGCAAGATTTCCGATCCCGTTACCCGGTCCGGCTTCAATAAACGTTCGCGATCGATCGTTTCCATGCGGTTTATAGCCCCTTTCGGTCCCATGTTATCCGTAACGATAACATGGCGCGGGGTTACCGGGTATTACCCAAAGGTTGACATCGACCGTATCCTTTGTGATAGAAACGCGGAACCGTTAACGGGCCCGGGTCAACTTAACAAGCTCCTTAATTCCGCCGTCATTCGTTCGACCAACTCCGGTCGGCCGTGGAACTGAGCCGGCGTATTTTGGAACAGCCGGATTCGCCAATCGCCTGCGTTTTTGGCGACGACAAGGGTTTGATGCGCGTTCGCCGCGGGATTGAGATCCGATTGCCCGCGCGGAACCATGCCTGCGATCGCTCGCAGCATCGCCGCCTCCGAACCTAGCGGCCGCACGGTTTTGACCTTGCTCACAAATCGGGCGGTAGGATGATCCCGGAAAATCGGATCGAGGTGCGAGAAAATGTCGTCCGGTCCGATCGCCTGACTTCCGTCAAACCCGATCAGCTCCCCTTCCTCCGCGAATAACTCGGCCATTCCGCGAGCGTTCCGATCGTTCCATGCGGTTAACAGCTGCCGGTAGAGCGCTTCAACTTCATTCGAACCATTCATCGATCATTCCTCCTGATACGTATTCCAAAGTCGCACGATCCGTCAGTGCCCCCATTATAGCATGCATGGGCCGGGGATCGTTTCTCGGAAATTGCGATTTTGGAAAATACCGCCGGGAATGTTCATCCGTTCCGCTTCCAAGCCTCCAAATTCAGCTCGTTGTTTAGGGCAGCGGCGGCAAAGGCGCCCATGGAGGCTGCGGCAATGGCCCAATTCCGTCGCGACGCCGCATCCCCGGCGCTGTAGACGCCCGGAACGTTCGTTTTCCCCAAATCGTCGACGACGACCATTCCGTCTTCCGTCATGCGGCATCCGATCGTCCGCGGCAAGTCCGAGCCCGTAACCAGCTCCGGCTTGAAAAAGATCCCCCTGCAAGGAATCGTCGTCCCGTCTTCGAGGACGACTTGCCGCACGATCCCGTCGTCCGAGTCGATCGACCTTATCGGCGACTCGAATACGGGGACGCCGTGCCGGCGAAGCTCCTCGCGCTGCGCGTCCGTCAGCTCGTCGGGGCCGTTCGTGCAAACGGCAAAGCGGTTCGTCCATCCGGATATCAGCGGAGCGAAGTGCATAAGATCCGCCCCCTTGACAATAAGAACAAGCGGCTGATCCCTTAATTCCCAGCCGTCGCAATACGGGCAAACGAAGGCGCTTTTCCCGTACGCCTCCGCCAGTCCCGGAATTTGCAGCGGGCGATCCTTCAATCCGACGGCAAACAGCAGCTTTTTGCTTGCAAAGACGGTTCCTCGCTCGGTCGCAATTTGAAAACGACCGTCCGCGCCCGCAACCGACACGGCCGTATCCGCCACGAAGGAGACGGACGGATAGGCGCCGATCTGTTCCATCGCGATTCGCCGAAATTCGCTTGGGCTGATCCCGTCGCGGGTAAGAAATCCGTGGGCCTCCCGGGTCACCGCGTTGCGGGGACGGCCTTCGTCGATCACCGCCACCCGTTTCCTCGCCCGCCCCAGTACGAGAGCGGCATTTAAACCCGCCGGGCCTCCGCCGATAATCGCCACATCGAGAACTTGGTTTTCCATGTATTCAATCACCTCCATGGACCTTTAATGTCCATAATTAAAGTGCAAGAAGCGTATCACTTCTTGTTTGCGGCATGGCCGCGCTCTTTCGCCGCCGCGTCCAGCACCGTCTGGATCGTATGCTCCCGCAAATATTGATACAGATGCTGTTCGGCGCCGTCCATCACCCTTTTAACCAAACATTCGCTCTCGCCTTGACGCTCCCGCTCCCGAGTCCGTTCCCCGGCTCCCTCTTCGGCCAGCAGCCGGTGCTGCCGCGAATTCAAATTCGAGCATTCGAACAGCTGCTGCCTGCCTTCGATCACGTGGATCACGTCAAGAAACGTAATCTGCGCGGCCGGTCGCGCCAGCTCGTAGCCGCCGTTCACTCCCGGCACGGCGCGTACGATTCCGTCCTGCCTCAGCTTGGACATGATTTTCGACAAGTAGCTTTCCGAAACGCCGAGCGTCGCGGACAATTCCTTGATTCCGATGTTGTGGCGAAGCTCCGAATGAGCCAAATGAAGCAGGGCGTGCAAAGCGTAATCGGTGCTTTTGGAAAACTGAATGTCGGATTCTCCTTCCCGAAGGATTGTTTTAATTATGGATCCACGATGTCCATTATATACGCTGCCGCCGCACTTTGCAACGCAGCAATGGAGAAACAATCGGGACCCTCCGGATTTGATCCCGCGAAACCGCGCCCGAAGCGGAGGCGAACGCGCGACGCCGAAGCGCGGCGGCCGACCGTATCGGCTGCGCTCGTGCGATGCAAAAGGAACATGGGGCGGGGCCCCATGTTCCGCGCATGCCGCCTTATTTGATGCCGGCTTCGTCCAAATATTGAAGCCACTGCTTCTTGTACTCCGCCTGGATTTTGTCCAGGCCGGCCGCCTTCGCTTTTTCCATGAACAGCTTCAAGCCCGCCTCCACGTCGTCGACCAGCCCCATTTCGAGCGGCGCGAGATATTGCTTCGACACTTGCTCGAGCGCGGCCCGCTCGGCCTGGTAAGCCGTATAGTCCTCGGCGAACCCGGAATAAATGTCCGGCTTGGCGATTTTGTCCAGCTGGGCGAAAATTTCTTTGACCCCGTCATAGCCTTTGTCGAACAGCATATATTCCGGATTGCGCCACGACCAGCCGTTCATCGCCTCGCGCGGGAACCCGTTCGATTTGCTGTCGCCGATCATTTGGTAATACCCGTTTTCGATCTTGTAGTTGACGCCTTCGATGCCGTATTCGGTGAGCCGGTTGTACTCTTTGTCGGTCACGAGCTTTTCGTAAAACGCGATCGCCCGCTCCGGATTCGGACTGCTCTTCGGAATGGCGAAGCCGTTGCCGATCGGCGTCACCGGCGTGGCGTACCCTTTGATGAACGGGAACGGCGAGTAAGCGAGCTTCCAGTCCGGATGCGCCGCCTGCGTCTTCGTATTCATATCGTTGAACATCGACGGATTGTGCGAGAACAGCGCCGCGGATTTGCCGTTGATGACCAGGTTGTTGCCGAGCTCTTTTTCGTTCAGCACGTTTTTCGACCAGAAGCCTTTGTCCGCCCATCTTTTCGCTACTTTCAACCCTTCCAGATGCTCCGGCGATCCCCAATACGCCGTCATCTCGCGGGGCTTGGCGTAAGGGGCCGTCATCCCGTACGGGAACGATCCGGCCGGATCGACGGTCAGCTCCATATAGTTGCGCATATTGAAGCCGGACGCGAGCGGGAACAAATCCGGAACGTTTTTCTTGATGCCGTCCAAATACGCTTCGAACGTGGCGATCGATTCCGGTTTGGGCAAATTGAGCTTTTGTCGCAAATCTTCCCGGTAGATGAAGCCGCCGGTCGTATATTCCTTGTACGTCGAAGGCACCGTATAAATTTTGCCGTCGATCTTGGCCGTGTTCCACATGTCCTGCGGCACGAACCCGTGCAATTTCGGCGCGTACTTGGGCAGCAGCTCGTCCAGCGGCAGGAACGCCCCCTTCTTCGCGTACTGCTGATAGCCGAACCAGTTCGCCGTATAGATCAGATCGATCGGCTGCCCCGACGTGAGCAGCAGCTTGTACTTCGTCGAATTGTCGGTCCACGAAATGTAATTGAACTTCACCGTCGCGTTCAAATCTTTCAAGGCGAGCTCGTTGATTTTCGCTTCGATCACCGGCAAATCTTTCGGCGGATCCCCCAGCATGTAAAATTGCAGTTCCACCCGTTTGGAAAAGTCCGGCCCTTTGCCCGAGCCCGCCGTATTCGCGTTCGGAGCGGCGTCCTGCGTTTTGCCGGTGCATCCGGCAAACAGCGCGACCGCGAGCGCCGAAACGACGAACCGCGCAAATGGGCGCATCGTCTTTCTGTTCATGTGAAGCCTCCCTCTGTCTCTACAAGTTTATCATACTATGTCAGCCGGGCGGGCGGCGGATCGCGCGCCGCGCCGGGTCTAACCTTTAACCGCGCCGATGGTGAGCCCTTTGACGAAATACCGCTGCACGAACGGATAAAGCAGCAGGATCGGCCCCGTGACGATGAGCGACATCGCCAGCTTCGTCGATTCCATCGGAATGTCGGCCGACAGCGTAACCCCGGAGCTTACCCCCAGATCGGCCAGAAACGACATCGTATTGATAATGTTGTACAAGTAAAACTGGAGCTCGTATTTGTTCGGATCGTTGATGAACAGCGACGACAAAAACCAGCTGTTCCAATACCCGAGCGCCATGAACAGCCCGACCGTGGCGATGCCCGGCATGGCGAGCGGAACGACGATCCGGTAATAAATTTTAAAATCATTCGCGCCGTCGATTTTGGCCGATTCGATCACCTCGTCGGGAATCGTCGACTGAATGAAGCTTCGCATCAAAATGATCAGAAACGGCGAAGCCAGGCTGGGAAAAATGAGCGCCGCGTACGTGTTCGTCAAATGCAGGTACGAGGTCATCATGATGTACCAGGGCACGAGCCCCCCGCTGAACAGCGTCGTGAAATAAATGTAGAACATCGCTTTGTTGCGGTATTTGAAGTCTTTTCGCTGCAGGACGTAGCCGGCCATCGTCGTCATGAACAGCCCGATCGACGTGCCGACGACCGTCACGAACGTCGTTACGCCGTACGCTTTCAATATCGGCCCGGGCGAAGCGAAAATCGTCTTGTACGCCTCCAGCGAAAACTGTTTCGGGATGAGCCGGTACCCGTCCCGGACGATCGATTCGTTCGGCGTCAAAGACCCCGACAAGATGAGCAAAAACGGGAACAGACAGACGAGCGCGGCGGCCGCGACGACCGTATAGGCGAATACGCTGAAGGCGACGGATTTTTCCGAAGCTCTCACGTTCATGGTCGAACCTCCTTTCGCATTAGAACAAGGCGTAATCCTCGTTGATTTTTTTGATGATGTAGTTGACGGTCACGATCAGAATGAAGCCGAATGCGGACTGGTACAGCCCGGCCGCGGTCGCCATGCCGATGTCGAACGTTTCTTTCAGCGACCGGAACACGTACGTATCGATTATGTCGGTGCTGCCGAACAGCAGGCCGTTGTTGCCGATCAGCTGGTAAAACAAATCGAACTGCCCTTTCATGATGCCGCCGAGCGAGAACAGCAGCAGAAGCACGAACGTCGGCTTCAGCATCGGCACGGTAATGTGCCAGATTCTCTGCAGCAGCGTGGCTCCGTCGATGCGGGCCGCCTCGTAATACTCGTCGCTGATGCCCGTTATGGACGCCAAATAAATGATCATGCTGTAGCCGATATGCTTCCACAGGTAAAACACGACGAGCAAAATGACCCATACCCACGGCGCGCCGTAAAAGTTGAACGGCTCCATGCCGAGCGACTTCAGAAGCGTGTTCGCGAAGCCGGTCTCGTAGTTGAACATGTTGTACGAGATGGCGCTCAGCAGCACGAACGAGACGAAATAGGGCAAAAACAAAAGCGACTGCGCCGTTTTTTTGAACAGCTTCCCGTGAATTTCGCTCAGCAGCACCGCCAGAACGATCGCCAGCACGTTTTTGAGCACGATAAACGCCAGGTTGTAGCCGACCGTGTTCAGCGTAAGCTCCGCCAGCTTTCCGGATTTCCACAAAAATTTGAAATTGTCCAGCCCGACGAACGGGCTTCCGAACAGCCCCCCGTGAAAATCGAAGCTCGTAAACGCAAAGTAAATGCCGACCATCGGGACGTACGAATTGACGAAAAAAAACAAAATCGTCGGCAGCAGCATCAAAACCATCAGCTTGTTTTTGTTCAGCTCACTCCAAAACCCTCGCTTCGACACAAACCTTGTCCTCCCCGGCTGTAACTGGGATGAACCGGACCGGCAGCCGCCGGAATCGAAATCCGCGCCTCCGCCGATCTTTTCGCCCATCCGTTCCCCATCGTACGGGAAGCCGGCCGGCAAAATAAACTCCACATTGCGTCATACAAGTGAAGGTTTTCGCCGAATCGGCGCCTGCCGCGGAGTGAACAATTCGCACTTTCGTGCGTTCTGTCTACTTTTTCGCCCGTTCTATGGCGCCGCGGCGGCTTGTAGGCTATACTTTCTTGGAATGCGTGCCCTTCGAGCCGGCCCGCTCCCGGAATCGGAAATTTGGCGAAAGGATGAGCAAACGTTTGAACCCGAGAGAGAACCGGAATTTGTACAAACATATATTGATCAGCCTGGTCGTCAGCATCGTGCTTACGCTGCTCATCACGTCCGCGCTGCTCATCATGAATTTCGAGAGCATCGCCATCCGGCAAGTATCCCGGTCCGATTTGAATTCCTTGAAGCAGGCGAGCCGGGAAGCGGCGAAAATGACGGATACGGCGAAAACGCTGTCGTTTCAAATTTACGGCGACTTGACGATCTCCAAGCTGATCTTTTTTCCGAAGCCGGACATTTACGACGTCACGCTGGCGATGCAGCAGTTGAACAACTACCGGCTGTCCATGCCGTTTATCGAATCGATTTACGTGTACAACGCGAGCTCCGGCATGTACTACATCAGCTCGAACACGTTCCGGAACGGGAGCCAGACGGAGCAGGAATTGGACGACCGGGGAATCGTGGACATTTTGCATAACCTCAAGGAATACCGTCCGTATGTTCCGATCCCGAGGACGTATACGATCGGGGACGGGAAGCAGGTAAGCAGCTACTCCTATTTGTCGTACGATATGCTGGAGAAAAACGCGAGCGCGGCCGTCGTCGTCAATATCGCCGAATCGTGGGTCAATCAGGATTTCGGAAAAGCGCCCGCCGGCTCCGGCGCCAATACGTTCGTCATGAACGAACGGGGCGTTTTGCATTCGCGCAGCGGCGGCGATCCGATGCTGACCGATTACTCGGGCAAAGGCTATATTCGGAAAATTTTGGACAACCGCGCCGCCTCCGACTATTTCGTCGATACGGTCGACGGCGTCAAGTCGCTCGTCTCCTACACCGCTCCGGATTCGCTCGGCTGGATGTACGTCCGGACGACGCCGTATACGGAAATTACGCGCGAGATTGCGGGCATGCGAACGAAGACGGTCTACGTCAGCCTGTCGGTGCTGCTGCTCGGCCTGCTGCTGTCCGTCGCCGCCACCCGCAAATTGTACGGTCCGATCGACAAAGTGCTGATGCGGCTCAAGACGCTCGAAGCCGAGCGCAGAAACAACCGGTACATCGTCAAGCAGCACTTTTTGCGCGATATCGTGCTGCGCCGGGAAACGTACGGCCCGGAGGCGCTCCAGCGCAAGCTGACCGAATTCGGCTCGCCGCTCCGCGTCGATCACCATGCGCGGATCGTTCTGCTCCGGCTGGACCGGTTCGCGGAGTGCGTCGACCGGTACCGGGACGATATCAAGCTGATCAAATACGCGATCACGAACATCTGCGAGGAAATCGGCTCCGCCTCGTTTCACGCTGAAGGCGTCGATCTCGGCGACGACCGCATGCTGCTGCTGCTCGCAAGCGGCGATGCGCGGCGCCTCTCGGATCGCGCCGCTTTGACGGGCATGCTCCGCTCGATGCAGGAAGCGGTACGGCATCATCTCAAAGTATCCGTTTCCGTTACCGCAAGCCCGATCGGACCGTCCGTCGATCAATGCGTGCTGCTGTACAACGAGGTCAAGGAGGCTTCGCTGCACCGGCTGTTCTACGGGCACGGCTGCCTGCTGTGGTCGGAGGACGTCATGAGTCTGAAGCAGAAGGACTACGCGTTTCCGGTTCAACGGGAGAGGCAGCTCGTCGACTGCCTCATGACGGGCAAGAGCGACGAGGCCAAAACGATCTACGAGGAAATGGTGCGCGCCACGGCGGAATATCCGTACAATGTCGTCCAGCTGACGATTTCCCATCTGACGTTCACCGTCATCAACGTGCTGAATACGATTCGGAAAAATAACGGCATCGTCGTCGAAGCCGATTTCGACGCCGCGCTCGCCTCGCTGAACCAGGTGGAGGTGATCGAGGAGATTACGTCCCAGTTTTTCGGCATTTTCGACCGGTTGAGCAAGCGGCTGGAGGAGAAACGAAGCTCGAAGCAGGACGATTTGGTGAAGCGGATCAACGAAATTATCGAGCGGGACTACGCGAACCCGAACCTTTGCCTGAATTCGATCGCGGACGAGCTCGACATGTCGCCGATCTATATAAGCCGTTTGTATAAGCAGCTGACGTTTTTCGCCCTGTCGGACGTCATCCAGGAAGTGCGCATGGCCAAATCGAAGCAGCTGCTGCTCGAGTCCGACTATTCGGTGGCGGATATCGCCAAACGTACCGGATTTACGAACAGCTCGTACTTTTACCGCATGTTCAAAAAAAGCAACGGCGTCACCCCGAGCGATTTCCGCAAACGGGCGCCGCGCACCGAGACGATCTGAGCCGCGGACAACAGGCATATGCGAAAACCCTTATCGGCCGCGATAAGGGTTTTCCGGTTTCGGCTTCATGCGGCGGCCGCTTCGCGAAAATTATGCTGGACCGTCGCGCGCCGCAGCGATTACTATGGAAAGTACAATTCCGTTGGATGCCTATCGGCGCAATCGCGCCGGTTACGGTCTTAGCCATGAGAAAGGAGCTTGCTTGCCCATGGAACGCGCCTCGGACATTCAACCTTCCTTCGCCACGCTCGGCGAACGGATCGAACGGCTCCGCGAAGACGAATTCGTCGGACGTTCGTTCGAGCTGCGATTTTTCGAAGACTATTTGACGCATTTGCCGGAGCGGATCGAGCGGATCGTGAACGTGCACGGAACGGGCGGCATGGGCAAAACGGTGCTGCTCGAACGGTTTCGCGCCATCGCCGCGGCGCGCGGCGCGCTTTACGTGCATATCGATCTGCGCGGCGTGCAGGGCGGGTCCGGGCAAATCGCGGCGATCGCGCTCGACCAAATCCGGCGGCTCGCGGATCCGGGTTCGGGCGCGGATGCGGACGATGCGGGTGCCGAAGCGCTCGCGGAGCGGTGCGCGGACGCGCTGGGCCAGCTCGCCGCCGCGCGCAAAGTCGTGCTCGCCTTCGACCATTACGAGGAGATCGGCAGCCTGGACGATTGGCTGCGGGAGACGTTTTTGCCGCGGCTTCACGCGAATATATTGGTCGTCATCGCCGGCCGGTTCCCGCTCGAAGGCCCGTGGCGGCTGTCGCCGGCATGGCGGAAGCTGACGGTGGCGCTGCCCGTGTCCGAATGGAGCTACGACGACGCCATGGCTTACTTGACGCACTGCGGCGTTGCCGACGAAACGGCGCGCGACCTGCTGTGGATTCGGACGCTCGGCCATCCGCTGTCGCTGGTGATGGCCGCCTCGGCCTATGCCGAGGGTCGTCCCGCCGCTGTCGGCGCTGCCGCTCCGGCGCCGGAGTGGCCGGGCGCCGGCTTTGAGGAGCTCGTGCGCCGCTGGCTGGACGAGGCGAAGGACGACGAGCTGCGCGAGCTGGTCATGGCCGCGTCGGTTACGCGCGCGTTTCATCCGGAGAGCTTGTCCGAGGTTACCGGACGCGGCGTATCGCCTTCGCTGTTCGACCGGCTCGTCCGGTTATCGTTCGTCGAGCGAAGCGCCGGCGGCTGGAGCATGCACGAGCTGGCCCGCGAGACGGTGCGCCGGTCGTTCCGCGAACGGTACCCGGACCGGTTCGCCGCTTACGCGGGGCGCGCGGTCGTGTCGCTGCGCGAGAAGATTGCGGCGGAGCTGCGGTGCGGACGCGACATATCCCGCGAGGCGGCCGAGCTGCTCGGCCTGGTCGGCAATCCGATTTTGCGGGCGCATTTCCGCCATTCGCGCGCTTCCCGCCATTACTGGGAAACCGTCGGCGAGCACAATGCGGACGACGCCGAAGCGTACATCCGGCGCCGGGCCGACACCGCCAAAGACTGCGTCGTCCGCTGCTCCGATCCGGAGACGGGCGAGCTGTTCCGCTTCCGGCTGACCGCGGGCGAAAGCCTGCTCCAGCTGAAGCACGTGAACGTTCGCGAGCTCGTCCGCCATGGAGGCGAACGCGCGCTTCGCCTGCTGCGCAGCCCCGAGGGCGAAGCGGCCGGCCTCGTCGCCCTGCTGCCGATCGGGCCGGACACGCTGCCTTATTTGAAGCGGGCTCCGCTGTCGCGCGCCTTTTTCGCCGCACAGCCCGGACATGCGCTGGGCTCGCTTTGCGAGGGCGGGAAGTTTTTGTACGCCGCCGACGTCATCGATCCGGAAAACGAGGAGCTGCGCTCGGACGTCGTCCGGCTGAAGCTGGCGCATATGCTGTCCGGCTCCGTCCTGATCGCTTCGCCGCCGCATCTGCCGTATTACGCCGAAGCGCATCGCAGCCTCGGGTTTGCGCCCGTCCCCGGGGCCGAGCATGCCGACTACGACGGCGTCACGCTGACCCCGACGTACCGGCTCGACACGCGCGGCGGCGAGATGGCCGCCTTTCTCGACCGTGTCACGGATTCGGCGTTTTCGCTCCCGGTCGCGGAGGAGCCGGGCGGCGGCGCGGATGGCGCGGGCCGCGGGGCGGCCGCTCCGGCGCTGACGCCGCGCGAAGCGGAGGTGGCCGAGCTGCTCGCGCTCGGGCATACGAACGCGGAAATCGCGGCGGCGCTTTATTTGAGCGTGGCCGCGGTCAAAAAGCACGTCAACTCGATGCTGCACAAGTACGGCCTGAAAAATCGCACCCAGCTCGCCAAAGCGCTGCCTGCGGGCAGCATCGGCGGCTCCGCGGGGCGGGAAGGGCCGGCGGAGTAAGCGAGTCGGCGAAGCAGGCGGTTACGCGTGGAGCCGCGGGCGGCCGGCGAAGCAGGCGATGACGCCGGAGCGGCGGGCGCCCGGCTTCCGCACGTCGATCGCGCCTCCGGGTACAGGCCGGCGAAGTACGCGCCGCGTACCGGCAGCCCCCTTTTCATCGGCCGACCGAAAAGGTACAATGCAAATGGAAACTAACGCGGACGGCCGAAGGCCGCCTTATTTTGAAAGGAGTCCGAACCGATATGCATTACGTCGCACTGCTCACCATCGTCGATGCCGAACTGAACGCCAAATTCCGCCCCGCCCATCTCGACTACCTCGACAAGCTGTTCAAGGAAAACAAAGTCGTCATGGCCGGACCGTTCGCCGATAAAAAAGGCGGCATGGTCATTTACCGCGCCGATTCCGCCGAGGAAGCGAAGGCGCTCGCCGAAGCCGACCCGGTCGTCGCCGAAGGCGCGCGGACGCTCGAGCTGCGCGAATGGAATCCGCTGCAGTTCCCGCTGTCGTAAGCGCAGCATGCGCACATCGTTAAGAACCGCCCTTCTCCCGGGCGGTTCCTTTTCGCGATTTACCGGGATTCCGGACGGTAACTTCGAAGCAGCCGTCTCCCCGCCGCTGCCGGGAGTCCGAACAAACAGTACCCCCGCTGCGCCTGCCTGGTTTTGCCAAGTTAAGAGTCTTTCGAGACTTCTAATTCGGCCAAAATGCCGCGAAAATCCGAAATAGAAGACGTTTGAGACCGCTATTTCGGGCGATATGCAGCCATACGGGCTAACAACAGCTTGATTGCCGAATATAAGAGTCTCGAACGTCCGCTACATTCAACGAATGTGTCCCTGCGCAGTGATACGTTCGCATTTGCAGCGTCAGACCCGTTCTTGCCGGTATGAGACGTCGCGCCACATGACTATTTAACGCAGCAAACCTTGTTGGACGTTAAATACCGCCGCGTCAAGACGTACGGCGTCTCGTTCTAGGCGGTTTGCGCTGCGGCTTGGCTTCCCGGCTTCCTTAGCTTCCTTAGCTTCCCAGCCTCTGTCTCGACCGCACAACTGCGCAGGTTACGACAGCGTCTCCCATTTGGCCCACAGCTCCCGGGGGTTCAGCTCGTAAATTTGGTTATCGCGGTACATATAGTGGTGCATGATGAACTCCCGGCGAATGGTCGCGAAATCGTCGTGGTATTGGCCGATAAACGCATTGATTTCTTTCTCCGTATAGCTGCGCCCCGGCTCGAGCCGCGAAACGAGATGCTCCAGCACGATCAGCTTTTTCTTCAGCTGCGCCGGGATATGCTTCAGCTTGCCGCCCTCGGTGAAAAAATTTTTCAGTACGGACTGCCGAAGCCGTTCGTGCGCCTGTTCCATGCCGCCCTCCTCCTCTCCTCCGCTTTTCTCGATCAGATCGGTCATGGCCGTGCTGTAGGCCCGCATAAAGTATCGATTTAGCGTGAAATAAATCGTATTTTTGTCGCGCCGCTCGCCGATCAAGCTCACTTCGCGCAGCTTGGCGGCATGATGCGTCACCGTAGCCGGCGAGATGCACAGCTTCTCCGCCAGCTCCAGCCCGCTCAGCTCGCCGCCCGCCAGCAGAACGAGCATGCGCACGCGGGTCGGGTCGGCGACCGCTTTATGGTAACGGACGATTTTATCCAACTGCATGCCGGTTTCCTCCTTCTGTCGGATCACTCCGATTTGCCATCTATCTAATTAGATAGTAATCGAATTAGATAGCATTGTCAATGTCAACGATCCATTGGCGCTATCCCGCATGAAATAACGGATCCGTTGTCCCGCCCATGTTTCGCTCGGCCAACTGTAAGGCCCACCGCAGCAACGACTCGACGCCCGCCCGAACGATCGACAGCGAGCACGCAATGCAGTACAGGCAGAGACGCTCGACTTCCCTGCACAACGATCGGAACGGAGCGGAGCGATCAAGTCTTTACGCGGCGCGCAACCTTTATTCGCTTTTTTTCCCATCGGTCCGGTGGTACGTTATACATACGACGCTTGCGAGGTGAGACCATGGATACCCGAAAATTCGGCGCTTACGTATCGAAGCTGCGCAAGCGGCACGATTACACGCAATCCCAGCTGGCCGACATGCTGAACGTGACGCGGCAGGCCGTCTCCAAATGGGAGATGGGCGACTCGCTCCCCGATATTTCGCTGCTGCCGCAGCTGGCCGGCATTTTTCACGTGACGATCGATCAAATTTTGAACTGCGGGGAGCGGCGCCGGGACGAAGACGACATGATGCGGCACATCCTGGAAGGCCGACCCGAGAAAGTGGCCGACATGTTGGGAGCCGGCGAGCTGAGCGCCGAATCCGTCGTCCATGCGGCTCCGTTGCTGAAGGCGAGCACGCTCGGCGTCATCGCCGAAGGACTTGCCAGGCACGGCATCGACATCCGGCATGTGGCGGAGCTCGCCGCGTATTTGAACGAGGCGGAACTGACCCGTCTGCTGAAGGCGGCGTCGCTGGAAAAGCTGGACGGCGCCTTGCTGGAAACGTTCGCGCCCTTCCTGGACGAAGAATCGAAAGAAATCGTATTTATGAAGCTGATCAACAAGGAGCTGGACGGCTCGCTGCTGGAGGCACTCGTCCCTTATCTGGATTCGTCCAAATACGGCTCGTTGATCGAGGCCGCCGTGCTGGAGGGCGAGTTCGACCCCGGCATCTTGCAGCGGCTGAAAAGGATGGGCTCGCGATGAACCGTTCGAAAACGCGATATGCCGAAGCCGCCGCTCGCGGCGGTGCCGGCGGTGCGGGCGGAGCCGACGCCGGCGCCGCGCCCGCCGGCGCCCCGCGCCCCG
>NZ_JARBDC010000019.1:0-7412 GCF_036577625.1 Paenibacillus sp. GYB003
CGCCGGGAAGCGGAGCGGCGCCGGGAAGCGGAGCGGGCAGCGGGAGCGGAGCGGGCGCGGGAAGCGGAGCGGGGAGCGGGAGCGGAGCGGGCGCGGGAAGCGGAGCGGGGAGCGGGAGCGGAGCGGGCGCGGGAAGCGGAGCGGGGAGCGGGAGCGGAGCGGGCGCGGGAAGCGGAGCGGGCAGCGGGAGCGGAGCGGGCGCGGGAAGCGGAGCGGGCAGCGGGAGCGGAGCGGGCGCGGGAAGCGGAGCGGGGAGCGGAAGCGGAGGTACGGGCGCGGGGACCGGCAACGGCTCGCGCAGCTTGGTTACGACGCCGCGGGCGACAGCCGGCGGAGGGACACCCCAATCCGATGCCGGTCCGGTTCAGGGCGGCGGAGGCGACGTTTTGCAGGGCGGAACGTCCCCGGCGCTCGACGGCGCATCCCGGCCTTACGAGGATGTGTATGCGGAGTATGAAGCGGAGGCGGCAAGGTCGCTCGACCGGTCGCAGCTGCCGCAATCGATGCAGCAGCTCGTCCGCGATTATTTTACCGAAATCCAGCCGAACCGTTGAAATCGGACCGTGTCCCCAATTAACGGAACGGATTTAAACGGATTTCCGTTAAATCTTCGATTTCCCGATATTTCCCTAAAATAAAGGAAACGTTTTTCCGCTATTCCCCGCAAATTACGCCTGAAACGGCCGCGCCGGCTAGAGATAGCGGAACGACGTTTAACGACGTTCCGCTATTTCGCCGCTGAAGACTGATTTTTGACAAATAACGCACTGCAGTTACTGCAGTTCCGCTATTCCTTGCGAGATGCGAATCGTTCGTACGAGCGCTTGGTCAAGGACATCGAGAACGGAGGGAAGGTCATGATCGAATCGAAGGAGCAGCTCGACCGGCAGCTCGCCGAAGTGGCGGCGATCCGGGAGCAGATCGGCCGCGTCATCGTCGGCCAGAA
This sequence comes from Paenibacillus sp. GYB003, assembly GCF_036577625.1. Lineage (NCBI taxonomy): Bacteria > Bacillati > Bacillota > Bacilli > Caryophanales > Paenibacillaceae > Paenibacillus > Paenibacillus sp. GYB003. Next base: position 947 of record NZ_JARBDC010000019.1, read on the forward strand.
GGAAATCGTGGAGCAGCTGCTCTGGTGCTTGTTCGCCGGCGGCCACGCGCTGCTGGAAGGGATTCCGGGGCTCGGCAAGACGATGCTCGTCCGCACGATCGCGGATACCGTCGATCTCAGCTTCTCGCGCATACAATTTACGCCGGATTTGATGCCGGCGGATATTACCGGGACGAACATCATCCAGTTCGGCGCCCAAGGGGAAACGACGTACCGTTTCCAAAAAGGTCCGCTGTTCGGACATCTGGTGCTCGCCGACGAAATCAACCGGGCGACGCCGAAAACGCAATCCGCGCTGCTCGAGGCGATGCAGGAAAAAACGGTCACCGTCGGGTCCGAAACGCACGCGCTGCCGAAGCCGTTTTTCGTGCTGGCGACGCAAAACCCGCTCGAAAACGAAGGGACGTATCCGCTGCCGGAGGCGCAACTGGACCGGTTTCTCGTCAAAATCGTGGTCTCGTACCCGACGAAGGAGGAGCTGAAGGAAATCGTGCTGCGCACGACGTCGGCCTCGTCCGTCCAAGCGGAAAAAGCGGCGGACGGCGAATCGATTCTGCGCATCCAGGAAACGGCGAAGCAAATCCTCGTGGCGGACGACGTGCTCGATTACGCGGTAAGGCTGCTCATGTCGACGCATCCGGCGGAGGCGGACGCCCCCGAATCGGTCAAGCGTTACGTCCAGTTCGGCTCCGGGCCGCGCGGCATCCAGTCGATCGTCTCGCTGGCGAAAGTGCGCGCCTTCTGCGCGGGACGGCTGAACGTCTCGTATCACGACGTGGAGCAGGTCGCGATTCCGGCGCTGCGTCACCGCATCTTCCTCAATTTCGAAGGGCAGGCGCTCGGCATGTCGACGGACGCCGTTCTCCGCGACGTGCTCGCCGCGACGGAGAGCCGGCGATGAACGCGGAACCGCTTCTTCTCGACTCGCCGTCGCTGCTTCGGCTCGAGCGAATGACGATCGCGGCGAAAAACCGCATACGCGGCGCGATGCAGGGCAAGCGCAAATCGAAGCAGCAAGGGTCGTCGCTCGATTTTGCCGATTACCGCCTGTATGCGCCCGGCGACGACATCCGGCAAATCGACTGGAACGCCTACGGCCGAAGCGGGAAGCCATTCGTCAAGCTGTTCCACGACGAACGCGAGCTTCACGTCCGGTTATGGGTCGACGTGTCGGGCTCGATGAACACCGGCGGGGGAACGTCCGGCGCAGGCGGCGGCACCAAGCTGCTCCACGCGAAAAAGCTGGCCGCCTGCGTCGGCTACATGGCGCTCTCCGGCTACGATCGGGTAAGCGCCGGACTGTTCGGCGATCAAGTGTCGGCCCTGCTGCCGACCGTGCGCGGAAAAGCGGCGGCGCAGCGGCTGTTCCGTTTTTTGGCGGAAGGGGAGCCGGCGGCGGCGGGCGATATCGAACGGGCGCTGCTGCAGCCGATCGCATTGCCGAGACAGCCGGGGATGACGTGGATATTTTCCGACTTCCTGTATGAGAAGGGCGTCCGGGAAACGCTCAATATGCTGCTCGCGGCGCGGCAGGAAGTCGTCGTCGTGCAGGTGCTGTCGCCCGAAGAGCTGCATCCGGAGTATGACGGGGATTTGCGCCTTGTCGACGTCGAAACCGGAGCCGGCAAAGAGGTGGCGATGTCCCCCAAAGTGCTGAAAGCGTATAAAGAAGCGCTCGACGCGTATACGGGCGGGCTCCGCGCCTTTTGCCACGAACGGGGCATTGCGTACGGCCTCGCGCCGACGAACGTATCCGTCCTGGAATGGATCGCGACGACGATGCGGGGGATGGGCGTGCTGCAATAAAGCTAAAGGATCGCCGCCGGCGAAAAAAGCGGACCGGCGGACAGGGTTCCGAATCGTTCGGCGTCTCGCGGCCAAGCTCCGGGAATCGCCGCGGGGAAGGAGGTGCAGGTCATGCATTTCGATTCGTTATCAAGCTTATGGCTCGGTTTATCGCTACCGGCGATCGTCCTCCTGTATTTGTTCAAGCGCAAATATATCGATACGGACGTTTCCAGCCATATGCTGTGGAATCGCGTTTTGAAAGATATGGAGGCGAACCGGCCGTGGCAAAAGCTGCGCAACCGGCTGTTGATGTTCGTCCAGCTGCTCGTCGCCGCGCTGCTGGTGCTTGCCGTCATGCAGCCGTGGGTATGGTCGCACCGCGCCGCGAAGGCGCACGTCGTCGTCGTCCTGGACCGATCCGCCAGCATGACCGCCGCCGCCTCCGCTTCGCCGGACGGAAACGGAGAAACCGCGCTCGATCTCGCCAAACGGCAAATCGCGGACTGGGCCGCCGGCGACGGGAAAAACAGCGCGATCACGCTGCTGGCGATGGGCGAGCAGGCCGAAGTGCTGCTGTCCAAAGAAACCGATGCGGGCAAGCTGCGCGAGGCGCTCGAAAAAGTCGAGCCGTCCTACGGCAAAACGGCGTACAAGGAAGCGATGTCGTTGGCGTCGGCGCTCACCCGCAGCGATCCGGATTCGGAAATTCGGTTGTTTACCGACGGGCAAATCGCCGAGCCGATGACCGGGTTGACGTTTGCCGTCCCGGTCGCGGTGCATCGCATCGGAGAAACGGAAGGGAGCGGCGCGTTGGGCAACGTCGGCATCGTCCAGTTCGGGGTCAAGAGCGAGCGGTCTTCGTCCGGCGGGGCGGCGGCCGTCACCGCCGTAGCCGCGGTCAAAAACTGGGGCGAGGCGCCGCGGCGAATCGAAGCCGCGCTGTATGCCGGCGACGAGCTGGCCGACGTCCAAACGGTTACGGTCGAGCCGGGCAAGCAAGTGTCGCTTTACTTCGCGAAAGCAAGCCTTGCCGATTGGTACAGGCTCGATATCGGGGCGGACGATTCGCTCGCGGCCGACAACGTGTCGTACGCGTTTCCCGAAGGCGATCGGCCTCGAAACGTGCTGCTCGTCGGCGGCGGCAATCTGTTTTTGGAGAAGGCGATGCAGCTGGCCGGCGCCGAAGTGACGAAGCTGGACCCGGACGGGATGGAAGCGTGGATTCGTTCGCAAAAGCCGGGAAGCGGTCCCGATCTGGTCGTCGTCGATTCCGTTCCGGACGGAGCGCTCGCTTCGGAGGAGTGGAGCCGAATGCTAGCGACGCGGCCCGTCTGGTATATCCGTTCGGGGTACGCCGGAGAAGAAAAGACGGTTCCGGTCGGCGCTTACACGGTCGAAGACCATCCGGCGACCCGCTATTTGAAATTTCAGGATACGCATGTCGCATCGGCGAGGCCGCCGGCCGGGTTGACATGGGGGAAGCCGATCGTGACGGCAAAAAACGTGCCGCTCGTGTACGCCGGGGCGGAGAACGGCCAGCCGCGGCTGCTGCTCGCGTTCGCGCTCAGTCAAAGCGACCTGCCGCTGCGCTCGGAATTTCCGGTTTTCGTGCAAAACGCGCTCGCCTGGCTGACCTCCGCCCACGGCGGAAGCCTCGGCCGGGCGGTCGCCGGGGAACGCCGCGACGTCGCGATGTCGGCGGGGGCCGCCTCCGCGACGTGGGTCGCCGCCGAAGACGGCCGGACGGCGGGCGAAGCGGAAACAAGCTCGGGCCGTCTCGCCTCGGTTCAGACGATGCCGGCTAAGCCGGGGCTGTACCGGCTCGAGGAGAAGGACGAAGCCGGGCAAACGGTGCGAAGCCGCTGGCTCGGCGTCGTCGCCGACCCGCGGGAATCGGCCGAAGCCGAGGCGAATATCGATATGATGCAAAACGCCGATCGATCCGCGGAAGCCGGGCGGGGCGAGACGCCGTCCGGAAGCGGACAATCCGGCGACGAAAGCGGAGCGCCTTACGCATTATGGCGGCTGTTCGCCGCGTTGGCGCTGGCGGCCGTCGTCTGGGAATGGGGGGTGTACCGCCGTGGGTCTGCAGTTTGAATCGCCGCTTTATTTGCTGCTGCTCGTTCCGGCGGCGGCTTACCTCGTCTGGGTTTGGAAAACGGCCACCCGTCTCGCGGGCTGGCGCAAACGGATTGCCGCCGCGCTTCGCGGCAGCGTGCTGCTGCTGCTCGTGCTGGCGCTCGCCGGCATGCAGGGGTACGTTTCGATCGAGCGAAAGGCGGTCGTTTTCGTCGCCGACCTTTCGGACAGCATGACGGACGCCTCCGCGCTCGAGGGCTGGATTCGTCAAGCGGCGGCCGGGAAGTCGGAACGCGACGCGGCGGGAGTCGTATCGGCGGGGCTCGACGCGGCCGTCGAAAAAAATGCGGATGCGGCGAGCGTCGAATCGTTCGCGTTCGGCAGCAAGCTGAACACCGAATTTACCCGGCTGGACGAAGCGCTGCAGCTGGCGGAATCGATCATGCCGGCGGACGCTTCGCCGCGCATCGTGCTCCTGTCGGACGGCCGCGAAAACGTCGGCGACGTGCTGCGTCAAGGCAAGCTGCTGCGCGACAAAGGGGTGCCGGTCGACGTCCTGCCCGTCGCCTCTCCGGAGCGGAAAGACGCGGCCGTCGATTCGCTCCGGCTGCCGGAAAAGCTGTACCAGGCGGAGCAGTACGCGCTCGAAGTGACGGTGACGAGCACGTTCGCCGGCAGCGCCGAGCTGCGCGTGTACGAGGAAAATCGGGAAATATCGAACCGTCAGGTGACGCTGGATAAAGGGCAAAACACGTTCGCGCTGCGCGGGCTGGCGAAGGAGCAAGGACTTCACCGGTATCGGGCCGAGGTGTACGCGGCGTGGGACGAAGTGGCGGCGAACAATGCCGGTTTCGGCTTCAGCCGCGTCTCGGGTCCGCCCAAAGTGCTGCTGGTGGAAGGAAGCGAAGGGGCTGCGCAAAATTTGGCCGGCGTGCTCGACTCCGGACTCGTTCCGTACGATATCGCCGCGCCGGAAACGATGCCGAAGGAGCTGGCCGATTTTACCGCGTACGATTCGATCGTGCTGGCCAACGTCGCGGCGACGCGCATGTCCGCGAAGCAGATGGAGATGATCGAGCAGGCGGTGCGCGATTACGGAATCGGACTCGTCATGACCGGGGGCGAGGACGCCTTCGGGCTCGGCGGCTATTTTCAGACGCCGATCGAGCGGACGCTGCCGGTGTATATGGACTTGCGCGGCAAGCGCGAAGTGCCGACGCTCGCCCTCATGCTCGTCATCGACAAGTCGGGCAGCATGAGCGGCGACAAAATCCAGCTCGCGCAGGAGGCGGCGGCGCGCACCGTTCAGCTGATGCGGGAAAAAGACACGATCGGCGTGCTCGCTTTCGATTCCGCGCCGTGGTGGGTCGTCGAGCCGCAGCAGCTGAAAGATCCGAAAAAGGTGACGGACCGGATCAACTCGATCGCCGCGGACGGCGGCACGGAAATTTATACGGCGGTCGCTGAAGCGTATTCGAAGCTGCAGGGCGTGAACGCGCAGCGCAAGCATATCATTTTGCTGACCGACGGGCAGTCGGCGACGAACCAAAGCTACGAGGCGCTCGCCGCCGACATGGTCCAAAACAACGTTACGCTGTCCTCGGTCGCGATCGGCGACGGGGCGGATACGCAGCTGCTGGAACGTCTCGCGCAGCTGGCGAAAGGGCGATACTATTTCACGAACGATCAGAGCACCGTGCCGGCCATTTTCAGCCGCGAGGCCGTGCTCGTCTCCCGCACGTATATCGTCGACCAGCCATTCGTGCCGGCGGTCGGCCAGGCGGCGGAATGGAACGGCATGTTCGCGGGAGGGCTGCCCCGAATCAACGCCTACATCGCGACGACGCCGAAGGAAACGGCCGAGGTGGCGCTGGCGAGTCCGGAGCCGGATCCGCTGCTGGCCCGCTGGCAGTACGGCGCCGGCAAGACGGTCGCCTGGACGAGCGATCTGAGCGGCAAATGGTCGGGCGACTGGGTGACGTGGAGCAAATTTCAGGACGTGTTCAGCCAAATCGTCAAATGGACGTTTCCGCAGTTTCAATCGTCGCCGCTCGAGTTGACGAGCCGGCTGAACGGGAACGCCGTGACGCTGGACGTCCGAAGCGACGCCGGTGTCACGGAAGGCGAGTGGAAGGCGACGGTGACCGACGAAGGGCTGAACCGGACGGACGTGACGCTGACGCCGACCGTTCCCGGAGAATTTTCCGGGCAGATGGAAATCGCCGGCCCCGGCGTCTATTTGACGCAGATTGCCCCATCGAAGGAAGGGGAAGCAGGCGCAGACGGCGCTGGCGGCGTCACAACCGGCTTCGTTGTGCCGTATTCGCCGGAATACCGGATCGCGGCGGACGACGGCGAAGCGAAGCTGCGGCAGCTCGCCGAGCTGACCGGCGGGCGCGTCCTGTCGCCGGATAAGCCCGAGGAAGCGTTCGGCGGCGCGACGGCTCCGAAGAAGCGAGTCCGCGACTTGTCGAGCGCGCTGCTCGTCGCGGCGCTGGCGCTCTGGCTCGCGGACGTCGCGACCCGCCGGCTCCACGTGCCGTGGCGCCGGCTCGCGCTCGCCTTCGCGCCGCTGCGCGGCCGCCGCTCGCCTTCCGGC
>NZ_JARBDC010000020.1:0-55696 GCF_036577625.1 Paenibacillus sp. GYB003
CGAAAGGTCCGCTCGACTTGCATGTATTAGGCACGCCGCCAGCGTTCGTCCTGAGCCAGGATCAAACTCTCCAATAAGGTGTTGCTTATTAGATGAGCCGATTTGCTCATTACTTGACTAGCTTGTTGTGGTCTCGCTAGAGACCGCACTTGCACGCTCGTTGTTCAGTTTTCAAGGAGCAAAATCATAGTACAGTCGGCTTTTAAAACTCATCCGCACCATTCAGTGCCGATTAGCGACGACCTCTTAAATATATCATACTCACTCGGTCGAATGCAAGCTTTTTTTTCGAGAAAACCTTCAAAAGCTTGTCCGCTCAAGCTTTGCCGCCGATGTCGCGAAAGTTACTTTAACATATTCCGTTTCCTAAAGTCAAGCCTGCAAGCAAATTAATTTTAATAATTTTGATTTCGCGCGTACCGCGATAGATCTTTCGGCGAAGCGAGTCTCGCATACATGCGAAACACGACTTTGTACCGGGATTCGATCGCTTTGCGGACTTCGGTTTCCAAGCGGTGGTCTTTCAGGTCGAACAGCATCTCGTCGAGCTCTTTGCGCAGCACATAACCGAGTTCTTTGCATTCTCTTTGATTGAACAAAAATCCGAGCATAGTAAAGTTAGGCGCCCCCTGTAATGAAGTCGGTAACCGCCGGATGCCGGTTATCGTCACCGCTTTACTGTTATGCTCACAATTTGCCAATTTTATGATGCCCCGGCTGCAAAACGATCCAATTTTTTTTAATCACTTCCGAATCAGCCAAGGCGTTACGGTGCTTTCCACGATCGCCGCCGCAAGCAGCGTGACGACCAGCAGCCCGATCAGCGGCACGGACACCTTCATAAACCGGCTCCATTCGGCGGCGAACGCTTGCCGTCCCTGGCTGCTCGGCAGACGAAGAAATCCTTTGCCCACAATGGCGCCCAGCTTGATGCCGTAGGCGCACGCGATGACGATCGCCGGAATTTCCAAAACGCCGTGCGGCAAAATGCCTTTAAGGAAAAAACCGAGTTCGCCGGCTTGCGCCTGCAGGCTGGCCAAGTAGCCGATAACCATGCCGTTGATGAGCAGGAAGAACAGCGGCAGCACGCCGAACAAAGCGCCGGCGAATATAATCAGGATCGATTTCAAGGCGTTGTTCAAAAAAATGAAGCCGAACAGCCATAGCATCGAATGGTCTTTGACGGCGATCGATTGCGCCAGCTGCCGCAGCCCCTCGACCTGACTTTGCAGTATCGCCTCGAAGCGCGCCGAATCGGCATAGCCGAGCGCCACTCCGGCAATAAAAACAAGTGCCGAAGCGATGAAGTAGTTAGGCATTTCCTTAAAATGCGCAAACAACGACTTTAACGTCATTCTCAATAATACCTCCCGAATCGCAGCAGTTTGTCCGTAAATACGAGCATAACATTTCGGTACGAGCATACATTTTACTATAAACCATAACCAAGCCCTTTCGCGAGTCGAAGCCCGGATGTGAAAGGAATCCAAGGAGGTATCGAATTGCCGTGAACTTCTTTTATGTCATGAACGGCACGAAGCTGAAGCGCTATATGATCGTGTTCATTGCCGTTTTATTCGCAATTGGAATCGTTTATTCCGAAAGCGGCAATATTACGGTATTCTCGCAAAACGAACCGGCCGCCATTTACAGCGTAGAGACGGACAAAAAAGTGATCGCCCTCACGTTCGACATCAGCTGGGGCGACAAGCGGGCCGAACCGATCTTGAAAATTTTGGAGGAAAAAGGGGTCAAAAAAGCGACGTTTTTCCTATCTTCCCCCTGGAGCCAGCAGCATCCCGAAATCGTCCAAAAAATCGTCAAGGGCGGCTGGGAAATCGGCAGCCACGGCCATAAGCACGTCAACTACAGCAAGCTGAGCGACGAAGAAATCCGCGAGCAAATCCAGACCGCTGACGGCATTTTGAAGCAGGTGACCGGCCAAAATCCGAATTTGATTCGTTTGCCGAACGGCGATTTCGACAAAAGGGTGCTGCGGATCGCAAACGAGCTGAATTATAAAGTGATCCAATGGGATACCGACTCGCTCGATTGGATGAACAAGGGCGTGGCCAATATCGTAAACCGCGTGGTCACGAAGGCGCATCCCGGCGACATCGTATTGATGCATGCCAGCGATACGTGCACGCAAACCCACGAAGCGCTTCCGACCATTATCGACGAGCTTCGCGCCAAAGGCTACGAATTCGTAACGGTCAGCGAGCTTCTGCAGCAAACGTCGGTCGATCACAAAGAAGCCGAGCGTTCAACAAGCGGCAAAATTTATTAAGAAGTGACGCGGCCCTTTGAAGCAAAGGTAAAAAAAAGAGCTAGCGGCTAGCTCTCCATCGTCGAATCGAATCATCGAACGAACGGCCCCGAATCGGTCCGCTGCGATAAAGGCTCACGTAGCCTTCGGCGACGCTTCGGGGTTGTTTCGTGCCGGCAGCAGCCGATGCAGCAGCATAATTTGCCATGCATTGCAAGCAAGCAGCGGTACAACCATAATAACCGTATGGGCGGCCTCGTTCAGATTGAATGCCGGGATCGCCTCCAAGATCGTAACGACGCACATAAAAAACAAAGTCGGAATCCGCGCGTTGCGATTCGTTTCTTTCACTTTCCAGTACGTCACCGCGATCGATACGAGCAAAATAAAGACGGGAAGCAGCACATACTGAATCCAGCCGTTCGCGCCCCCCTGACCGGCGGCGCCGATATAGCGCAAATACACGATATCGAATAGCGCGATGATAATAAGGACGACCTGCAAAATGTCCCAATAGAGCAGTTTCCCGCGAAACAAGCTCATGGCGACATACCGAACCGTCAAATAAGCGAAAAATCCCATTTCGCTAAGAACGGCGATCATTCCTGCGCCGAACAGCATAAACAGCCATTCATACCAACCGACCGAGATTCCGAGAAAATTGAAATCGGGAACGATCAGTTTGACCGCTATGCTCGTTATCATCCCGATCGCGGTTCCGATCAATAAAGTGGTCCAAAACAAATAACTCCACTTTTTTAACGTCAACGTCCAACCCCTCCAGCATGCCCTTCCCTTTATGGAACAATTCTAGGCCTATTATAGTCAATAATACCAAGGCGGACAACAAAAAGCGAACGCGGAAAAACCAAAGTTCTCCGAACATAAAGCACCTTCCGAGTACAAATACTATGCGCAAACCACATGAAGGGAGCAGGCAGCACCATGAACTGGAAAAGAGTTCGCGGGATTTCCGCTTTGCTGCTGTTGCCATTATTGATTTCTTGCGGGGGCGGCGGTTCTCCTGAAGGCGGCAATGCTGCCGGATATAAAGATACAAAATCGATGGTTCTCGATATTTTAAAATCCGACGACGGCAAAAAGGCCATCAAGGAAGCGTCCAAACAGGGCGACGAATCGGCGACCGGCTTGCTTCAAGCGAAATCGGCGCAAAGCGGCGGCGCCGCCGGCGGCAAAATCCAAATGCTGTCCGAGCAGGACGCACAGCAGCTGCAAGTGATGGTCAAGGATGTCCTTACCGGGGACGGCAGCGACAAAATGCTGAAGGCGATGATGACCGACCCGAAGTTCGCCGGCGATTTCGCCAAGGCGCTCCAGAAAGAAAACAAGCAGCTGCAAAAAGATTTGATGAAGGATCCGGAATATCAGAAGCAAATGCTGGAACTGATGAAAAATCCCGATTTTGAAAAAATGATGATGGATACGATGAAAGGCACGCAGTATCGCCAGCAAATCATGACCGTCATGCAAGAAGCATTGCAAAGCCCGCTTTATCGGCTGGAGCTTATGCAGCTGCTGAAGAAGGTCATGGAGGAAGAGGCTCAGCCGAAAGGCCAAGGTCAAGGCGGCGGCAAACAGCAAGGAAAGCAAGGCGGCAAGGGCGGCGAAGACCAAAAGCAGGGCGGCGGCGGTCAAGAACAGTCCAGCTGACGGCGCGCAAAAAGGACCGGCCCGTTGGGGCCGGTCCTTATCGTTCGACATTCTTTCATTCGCAGCTGCGGATGACCGCTTCCGCGACTTCCAAATACATTTGCCCCGTTTCCGTTTCCGCCTTGTATACCGAAGGCGAATAATCCGGTTCGGCCGGATGATTGTCCGGCGCTCCGAGCGGGATTTGCGCGAGCAATTGCGTATGAAGCTCTTCGGCCAGCTTGGCGCCTCCGCCCCGTCCGAATACATAATCTTTATGTCCGCATTGCCCGCAAGCGTAGTACGCCATATTTTCGACAATGCCGATAATGTCGTGGTTCGTATGAACGGCCATGGCTCCGGCGCGAGCGGCTACGAAAGCGGCGGTGGCGTGCGGCGTCGTCACGATGATTTCCTTGCTCTGCGGAATCATTTGATGCACGTCGAGCGCGACGTCGCCCGTTCCCGGCGGAAGGTCGAGCACCATGTAATCGAGCCCGCCCCATTCGACCTCGCCGAAAAAGTTTCGCAGCATTTTGCCCAGCATCGGTCCGCGCCAAATGACGGGTGCGTTGTCCTGAACGAAAAAGCCCATGGACATCACTTTAACGCCGAACCGCTCGATCGGTTGTATGAGCTGATCGACGATTTGCGGCCGATCCTCGATTCCCATCATATCCGGCACGCTGAAGCCGTAAATGTCGGCGTCGATAATGCCGACCTTTTTCCCTTTTCGGGCCAGCGCCACGGCCAAATTGACCGCCACGGTCGATTTCCCGACGCCGCCCTTGCCGCTCGCGATGGCGATGAACGTCGTGCGCGATTGCGCGCCGAGCAAATCGGTCGGAGTCGCTTTCGCGGGCTGCGGCTCCTGCCCAGCGGCGTTCCGCTTTTTGGACGCTTCCTCTTTTTCATAATCGGACATGGCGCGGAAGCGGATATGCACGTCCGCTGCGCCTTCCTGCCGAAGCGCTTCCGTAATATCCCGACGCAGCTCTTTTTTCCGCTCTTCATCGTCGCTGGAGAGTAGAACGCTCAGGGCGACCCCGCTTTCCTTCACCATGACGTCTTTGATCATATTCAATTCGACCATGCTTATTCCGTATACCGGATCCTGCAAATGGCGAAGCTTCTCCAGCACTTGTTCCCGGTTCATGTCGACGGCCTCCCGTAACGCGATATCGAATCTCCGAGTATTATAGCACATGTCCGGTTACAGGATGAAATCGCGTTCCGGCCCGCCTTATTCCCCGGCGGCAAAACGGACGATTCCGCGGTAAATCGCTTCGGCCACTTTTTTCTGATACACGGAATCGGCCATGAGCCGCGCCTCCTCGGGGTTGGACAAAAAGCCGACTTCGACCAAAACCGCGGGGATCGGCAAAGCCTTCAACAAGTAAAATTGCTCTTCCGTCTTCGGCACGCGGTCGGTATTGTTCAGCGAAGTGCGAATTTCGTTCTGGATCGATTCGGCAAGCCGTTTCCCTTCGGCGTTGGACGGGTAATAAAACGACTGCGCCCCCCTCCATTTGCTCGACGGGATGCTGTTCAGATGAATGCTGATCGACATGTCCGCTTTTTGCTTCCGGATCAATTCGACTCGGCTGAGCAAGTCTTCCGTCTTTCGCTTGCTGTACCCTTTCGTCCCATCGCCGGCCAAATCGCGGTCGTCCTCCCGGGTCATGATCACCAGAGCGCCCGCTTGCTGCAAATAATCGCGCAAATATAGCGAAATGGCCAAGTTTACTTCTTTCTCGATCAGCCCTTCCTTGCTGACCGCTCCGCCATCGGGCCCGCCGTGGCCGGCGTCGACGGCGATCACTCTGCCGGACAAAGGCATCGTCCAATACGACCAGGTTCGAGTCGACGGCAGTTCGTACATGAACAAAAAGATCATGAGCATGACGAGCGCAGCGGACATGACCAGCTTCATGATCCCGTTCGTGTTCAGCCATACGACGATACGCGCCCTTCGTTTCCGCATAACAAAATCCACCCCAGTTCCGGAAGACTTCTCTTAGAAATCTTATGGACAGGGGTGAACAATTATACCTATGGATTGGACGAAGGCACAAGCTGATCGGACATGCCCTCGATCAGCACTTTCGCCACTTCCGGCCGCGTAAATTCGGCAGGCGGGCAAATGCCTTCCCGCAGCATCGCCCGCACTTTCGTGCCGGACAGATGCATATGATGCGATTTGTCATGCGGACACGTTTTGCTCGTACCCATGTTGCCGCACTTCGTACAGAAGAAGCTGTGCTCGAAGAAGAGCGGCGTAATGCCCAAATCTTCGGCGCTAAAGTTTTTGAATATTTCCTGCGCCTCGTACGTGCCGTAATAATCGCCTACGCCCGCATGATCGCGGCCGACGATAAAATGGGTACAGCCGTAATTTTTGCGCACGAGAGCGTGGAATATCGCTTCGCGCGGCCCGGCGTAACGCATGGCGGCCGGGAATACGCCCAAAAACGTGCGATGCTTCGGATAATAGTTTTCCAACAGCACGAGATAGCTTCTCATGCGGACGTCGGCGGAAATATCGTCGGATTTTGTCTCCCCGACGAGCGGATTGAGGAACAATCCGTCGACGATCTCCATCGCCGTCTTCTGGATATATTCGTGGGCCCGGTGTACCGGATTGCGCGTTTGGAAACCGACGACCGTTTTCCAGCCGTTTTGCGCGAACCGTTTGCGCGTCTCCGCCGGGTCGAAATAAAATTGTTGGAACTTGTTCGGCTTCGGACGATTGACCACTTGAATCGGACCGCCGACATACGTTTTCGAACGGGCGAACAGCTTTTGCACGCCGGGATGCTCCAAATCGTCGGTTTTGAACACTTTAACCGCTTCTTCGCGCTGATCGACCTGATAAATGCTGCGAATTTCCAGAACGCCGTAGACGACCTGGTCTTCCGCACCGACGAGCGCCACTTTCTCGCCGATCAGCAAACGTCCGGCCAACGTTTCCTCGACCGGCAGCACGATCGGGATGCTCCAAACGGTTCCGTCGGCCAATCTCATTTTGTCGAGCACCGAACGGTAGTCTTTCTCCTCCATAAATCCCGTTAGCGGCGAAAAAGCGCCGATGCCGATCAATTCCAGATCGGAAACGGTCCAGGCGTTCACCGGTATTTGCTGCCAGTTCGCGGCTTCCTGGAGCAGCTTGTCGCGCTCCTCGCCCGTCGCCACTCGATTGATTAACGTCCCGCCGTGAGGCTTAATCGTTTCGGTCATTGGTATCGATCCTCCGCTTTGCTCCTTATTTGTGCAGCCCGCATTCCGTCTTCTCGAAGCCCGACCAGCGCCCCGCCCGCGGATCTTCGCCCGGCATCACTTGACGGGTGCATTTCTCGCAGCCGATGCTCGGGTAATGCTGGTCGTGCAGCGGGTTATAGATCAACTGATGTTCGCGGATATAAGTCCATACGTCTTCGGACGTCCAGTTCGCAATCGGGTTAAACTTGACGAGGCCGAATTTGACGTCGTATTCGATCTTTTTGGCGTTGGCGCGCGTCGGCGCCTGGTCGCGGCGGATACCGGTAATCCACGCGTCGTATTTGCCCAAAATCGACGTGAGCGGCTCGACTTTGCGAATGTTGCAGCATTCGTTCGGGCTTGACTTCCACAGCTCGTCGCCGTGCCGTTCCGCCTGCTCCGCAAGCGTCAGCTTCGGGCTCACCCGAATGAATTTCAGACCGTAGCGCGCTTCGAGCCGGTCGCGAGTTTCGTACGTTTCTTTGAAGTGAAGGTCGGTATCGAGGTAAAAAATATCGGTAGACGGCGAAACCTTCTGCAATATATCGACAAGCACGACGTCTTCGGCCCCGAAGCTGCAGGCGAACGTTATGTTCGGAAACCGCTCGACTGCCCAGCCGATTATGTCCTCGGGGGATTGCGATTCCAATGTTTCGGCCGCATCGCGTATTAGCGCTTCTTTTTCAAGCAAGTTCATTCGTATGATCCTCCTTGGTTTATTTCCGAGTTAGTTTATATGAATTCATGTATATAACCCATTATAAAGTTAATTTATGGAGTGTCAATAGGAACTGTAATGAACGCTGCCAAAAAATTAGGCACAACACTATTGTATGGCAAAACCGCCCGTTGGTGAAAAAGAAAAAAACCTTTCCCGCGTATACGGAAAAGGTTTTGTCGTCGTACCCCGTACGATTAACGTTTGGAAAACTGTGGCGCACGGCGGGCTGCTTTCAAGCCGTACTTTTTACGTTCTTTCATGCGCGGATCGCGAGTCAGGAAGCCTGCGCGCTTCAACGAACCGCGGTATTCCGGATCGGCTTTGAGCAGTGCGCGGGAAATGCCGTGGCGAATCGCGCCCGCTTGTCCCGTCGTGCCGCCGCCGTTTGCAATAACGATTACGTCGTATTTGCCTACCGTCTCGGTCAGCGCAAGCGGCTGCTTCACGATCAGCTTGAGCGTCTCCAGACCGAAGTATTCGTCGAGCGGACGATTATTGATAACGATTTGGCCTTCGCCCGGTACGAGACGTACGCGCGCTACGGAGTGTTTCCGACGGCCGGTTCCATAGTATTGAACTTGTGCCATGAACAGGTCCTCCCTCTAATTATCCGCGAAGTTGCCAAACTTCGGGTTGCTGTGCTTGATGCGGGTGCTCCGAGCCGGCGTATACTTTCAATTTCGTTTTCAGCGCGTCGCCCAAACGGTTTTTGGGCAGCATGCCGAATACGGCCAATTCGATCATGCGCTCAGGCTTCGTATTCAGCATTTCTTGAGCCGTCGTCGTTTTCAAACCGCCTTGATATTGCGAGTGGCGGTAATATTTTTTTTGCAGCAGCTTTTTGCCGGTCAGTTGAACCTTGTCGGCGTTAATGATAATGACGAAATCTCCGGTATCGACATGCGGAGTGAATTCCGGTTTCGTCTTGCCGCGCAAAATCGAAGCGGCTTCGCTGGCCATACGTCCGAGCGTTTGACCGGCGGCATCGATAATGTACCATTTCTTCTCAACTTGACCTGGCTTCGCCATATATGTGGTACGCATTCGCATTGTCCTCCTAAATGAATCTCCATAAACACAAGCATTTTCAAGTGATCGTAGGGCCAATCTTCGTTTCCACGACGCGGGGCGTGGGATACCCGTCGTGAAAAGCCAAGTTTTATAATACAACATTTCCGGGTGTGGCGCAAGTCGAATATTCGCGCGGTTCGCTAGTAGACGACATCCCAAAGCATCAATCCGTGCGGCATCGCCGTCGGGCCGGCCCGCGAACGGTTTTTGGCGGCCAGTATGCCGCTCATCTCCGACGCGCTGCGCTTGCCTTCGCCGATTTGCAGAAGAGTGCCGACGATTATCCGAACCATATGCTGCAAAAATCCGTTGCCGGTTATATAAATATGAATAACTCCCGGGGATTGCGGCTCCTGGACGATGTCGGCCTCGTAAATCGTCCGCACGTGCGAAGGCTTGGTTGACTTGACGGAGCAAAACGAAGTGAAGTCGTGTTCGCCAACGAGCGTCCGGAGCGCATGGCGCATCGCTTCCACGTCGAGCGGAGTCGGATGATGAAATTGCAAATGTCGCTGGAACACGTCCGGGATGCGATTGTTATTGATCGTATACCGATACGTTTTTCGCTTGGCCCATCTGCGCGCGTGGAAATCCGGATCCGCCATACGCGCCTCCAGAATGCGAATGTCCGGAGGCAGACGCGAATTGAGCGCGAATGCCCACCGCTCAAGCGGGATGGAGGACGCGGTAATAACATTGACGATTTGTGCCCTGGCGTGTACGCCCGCATCGGTTCGTCCCGACGAGGTGATGATGACGTTCTCTCCCGTGAGCTGCCCGATCGCCGCTTCGAGCCGGTCTTGAATCGTATTCCCGCCCGGTTGGGACTGGAAACCGTAATAGGCGGTTCCATCGTAACATACGGTCATGACGATATTTCTCATTTAAAAACGATCCACCCTCACCTTGCCAAGACAAAAAAAGGGCTTCAGCAGAATCAACGATTCTGTCCACCCTTTCAGCCGGTCGATTAAGCTCGATCTACCAGTTCCAAATAAACAAGCGGAGCTGCATCGCCGCGACGAGGCCCAAGCTTCAAAATGCGCGTATAACCGCCCGGACGTTCCGAATAACGGGTTGCGAGTTCGGAAAACAGCTTCTGAATCGCATCGTTCTCCGAGCCTTCCAGTTGTTCGCGACGTACGAACGCAGCCGCTTGACGACGGGCATGCAGATCGCCGCGCTTCGCCAGCGTAATCAGTTTTTCCGCGATCGAACGAACTTCTTTCGCCTTCGCTTCGGTAGTCTGAATGCGCTCGTATAGGAACAGGTCGGTTACCATGTCACGAAACAACGCCTTGCGCGCGCTCGTGTCGCGACCCAATTTTTGGTATGCCATGTGTCATTCCCCTCCTTCTGGTAGTCCATCAAAAGCATCAATCTTCCGCGCGCAAGCCGAGCCCGAGCTCTTCCAGCTTCTCTTGAACTTCCTCCAAAGACTTGCGGCCCAAGTTGCGCACCTTCATCATGTCTTCTTCGGTTTTCGTGATGAGCTCCTGCACGGTATTGATGCCCGCACGTTTCAAGCAGTTGTAGGAACGCACCGAAAGATCGAGTTCTTCGATGGTCATTTCCAACACTTTTTCTTTCTTGTCTTCTTCTTTTTCAACCATGATTTCCGCATCTTTCGCTTCGTCGGTCAAACCGACGAACAGCATCAGATGCTCGGTCAAAATTTTCGCGCCGAGGCTGACGGCTTCTTCCGGTCGAACACTTCCATCGGTCCACACTTCGAGGGTAAGTTTGTCGTAGTTCGTGACTTGACCGACACGGGTGTTTTCGACGCTGTAGTTGACGCGGGAGATCGGCGTATAGATCGAGTCCACCGGGATTACTCCGATCGGTTGGTCCTCTTTCTTGTTCCGATCGGCCGGTACGTAGCCTCTGCCGCGGCCCGCGTGAATGCGCATATGCAATCTCGCGTCGGAGGCAAGCGTCGCGATATGCAAATCCGGGTTAAGGATTTCCACATCGCTGTCGGCGCGAATATCGCCCGCAACGACGTTGCCTTCGCCTTCGGCGTCGATCTCCAGTACCTTTTCCTCGTCCGAATGGATTTTCAGAGACAATCCTTTCAAATTCAGGATGATCTCCGTCACATCCTCCACAACGCCCGGCACCGTCGAAAACTCGTGCAGCACCCCGTCGATTTGAACCGAATTGACAGCCGCGCCCGGCAACGAAGAAAGCAGGATGCGGCGCAAGGAGTTTCCGAGCGTTGTGCCGTATCCGCGCTCCAGCGGTTCGATCACGAACTTGCCGTATTTCCCGTCTTCGTCTAGTTCAACGGTTTCGATTTTTGGCTTTTCAATTTCGATCATGAACTTAACCCTCCTTAAAAACGTCGTTTCCCTCTGGATTCCCCGCAAACGCAAAAAGGTATAGTATGCCTATCGTCCACAACCATTATTCACATGTTTCGGATATTTATACTATAGGAACCACTGCAATCAGACACGACGACGTTTCGGCGGACGGCAACCGTTGTGCGGAACCGGAGTAACGTCTTTGATCAGGTTAACTTCGAGACCTGCGGCTTGAAGCGAACGGATCGCGGCTTCGCGGCCTGCGCCCGGTCCTTTGACCATCACTTCTACGGCTTTCATCCCGTGCTCCATAGCGCCTTTCGCTGCGGATTCGGCAGCCATTTGGGCAGCGTACGGGGTGCTTTTGCGAGAGCCCTTGAAGCCCAGGTTGCCTGCGCTCGCCCAGGAAATCGCATTGCCGTGCGGATCCGTAATCGTTACGATCGTATTGTTGAACGTCGAACGAATATGAGCCACGCCGGATTCGATATTTTTGCGATCACGACGTTTGGTCCGTGCCGCTGCTTTTTTAGGTTTAGCCATGAGAGTTATCCCCCCTATTATTTCTTCTTATTCGCTACGGTACGACGAGGACCTTTACGGGTACGAGCGTTCGTTTTGGTGCGTTGACCGCGAACCGGCAAACCGCGACGATGACGAATGCCGCGATAGCAGCCGATTTCGACCAGCCTCTTGATGTTCAGGGCGATTTCACGGCGAAGGTCGCCTTCCACCTTTTGCGTTTTGTCGATGTTCTCACGGATTTTGCTTACTTCGTCCTCCGTCAGGTCGCGAACGCGAGTGTTCGGATTAACGCCGGTTTCGGCGAGAATTTTTTGGGAAGTCGTTTTGCCGATCCCGAAAATGTACGTCAGCGCGATTTCCACGCGTTTGTCACGGGGCAAGTCTACTCCAGCTATACGAGCCATTTGGGTTCGTGCACCTCCTTTTAACCTTGTTTTTGTTTATGCTTCGGATTTTCGCAAATGACCATGACGGCGCCTTTGCGACGAATAACTTTGCATTTTTCGCAGATCGGTTTGACCGACGGTCTGACCTTCATGATTATTACCTCCTGAGAGCTTTCCGTAAGAAAGCTTCTTCGTAAGCGTTGCTTGACGTTTATTTGAACCGATACGTGATCCGGCCTCTGCTCAAATCGTAAGGCGACAACTCGACTGTAACTTTGTCTCCGGGCAAAATGCGGATGAAGTGCATCCGGATTTTCCCCGAAACGTGAGCCAGTACTTGATGTCCGTTTTCGAGCTCCACCTTGAACATCGCGTTCGGGAGAGGTTCGATTACTTTGCCTTCTACCTCGATTACATCTTCTTTGGCCACGGTCATTCTCCTTTCTCATGCGCTTCGGCTTGCACGCGTCGCAAATAGTTGCCGAGCGCGAAACGAAGCTTTCCGTTGGTTACGCGCCCCGTCTCCAAAATACTGTTGGCTACCTCGCCGCTCACTTCGGGGAGCAGCTCGAGATGAAGCAAGTTTTTCTTTTTCGGTCCGTCGAACTTGCGCTTGCTGCCGTCGGCAATCGCTACGAATCGATCGTCGATGATCCGGACGATAACAGCGTATTTCTCCTGCTCGCGCCCGCGGAGCACCTTTACGATTCTCCCGATTTCCGGTGTCAGCGCCTGCCCGCCGTTGCCCGAAATCGCAACGTCTGAAGGCGAATGACCGGAATTGGAATTCGCAACGTACATCAGGCTTCACCTATCCTATCGGATTTGGTCAATATTTCGAAACCGTCAGAAGTGATCGCGATCGTATGCTCGAAATGCGCGCATAACGAGCCGTCTACCGTAACGACCGTCCAATTGTCCTCAAGCGTCCGCACGTACCGCTCGCCAGCCGTAACCATCGGTTCGACGGCAAGCACCATGCCCGCTTTCAGACGCGGTCCGCGTCCCGGCATCCCGTAATTCGGAATTTCCGGTTCCTCATGCAAGTTTTGACCGATTCCGTGCCCCGCATACTCGCGCACGATCGAAAAACCTTCCTCCTCTACGCATGCCTCGATGGCGTGCGAGATAGTGTACAGGCGGACATCCGCTTTCGCCATTGCCAGTCCGGCATACAGCGAACGCTCCGTCACTTCAAGCAGCTTGCGGGCGGTCTCGTCGACCTTGCCCACCGGATACGTCCAGGCCGAATCGCCATGGTATCCCCGATACTGCGCTCCGATATCGATGCTAACGATGTCGCCTTCCTTCAGCTTTCTGTCGCCGGGAAATCCGTGAACCAGTTGTTCGTTGACCGAAGCACAGATGCTGGCAGGAAAACCGTTATAACCTTTAAAAGATGGTACAGCGCCTTGACTGCGAATAAACGTCTCCGCGATATGATCCAATTCCCTTGTTGTAATGTCGGGCTGAACTGCCTTGGCCATGAGCCGATGCGTTTCCGCAACGATCCGGCCGGCTTCCCGCATAATCTGCAGTTCAGCGTCTGACTTACAAATGATCATCGAGTTTTACCCCGCAGCAAGGAAGCAATGTCCGACGTCACTTTGTCGATATCTTGCTCGCCGTCTACCTCGCGTACCAAATCCTTTTTCCCGTAATACTCGAGAAGCGGCGCCGTCTTGTTCGTATACTCGTCCAAGCGGGTGCCGACTTTCTCTTCCGTATCGTCCGGACGCTGGTAAAGCTCACCCGAGCATTTATCGCAAACGCCCTCGACTTTAGGAGGGTTGAACAACACATGGTAGCTGGAGCCGCAAGATTTGCAGACGCGCCGTCCGGTCAAGCGGCCGAGCAGCAGATCGCGGTCGACCTTCAAATCGATCACGTGATCGATCCGTTTCCCCATATCGGCGAGCATTCCGTCGAGCGCTTCCGCCTGCGCGATCGTTCTCGGATACCCGTCGAGCAAAAACCCGTTGTCGCAATCCGATTTCTCCAAACGTTCTCTGACGATGCCGTTCGTAATTTCGTCCGGTACGAGCAAGCCTTGGTCGACGAACTTTTTCGCTTCGACGCCCATCGGAGTGCCTTCGCGCATGGCCGCCCGAAAAGCGTCGCCGGTCGAAATGTGCGGAACGCGGAACTCGTCGACGATGCGTTCGGCCTGCGTCCCTTTGCCGGCCCCCGGTGGTCCCATGAAAAGAATATTCAAAATACGCACCCTCTTCTTGGATGTTTCCGCTGGCGAAAACGTCCTACATGCGTTATTTATTGATAAACCCTTTGTAGTGGCGTTTGATCAGCTGGCTTTCGACCTGCTTCATCGTCTCCAGAGCGACCCCGACTACGATCAGAAGCGAAGTGCCGCCGATCGTCACTTGCTGGGGAAGACCTGCCAGATTGGTGAAAAACACCGGCAAAATCGAAATAAGCGCCAAGAATATCGCGCCGGACAACGTAATGCGAGTCATAACGCGAGTCATATAAGTCGCAGTCGGTTTACCCGGACGAATACCCGGGATATACCCCCCGTTTTTCTTCATCTGATCCGCCATCTGAACCGGATTGATTTGCACGAACGTGTAAAAGTAAGTGAAACCGATAATCAACAGGACGTACAGCACCATGCCGAGCGCGGCGGTGTAGGACAAATTGTTGATAATCCAGTCCGCTACGACGTTTCCGCGCCAAAACTGGGCGATCGTCGGCGGAAATACGAGCAGCGAAGAAGCGAAGATTACCGGGATAACCCCAGCGGCATTGACTTTGAGCGGAATGTGCGTCGATTGGCCGCCGTACATTTTGCGACCGACGACGCGCTTCGTATACTGCACCGGAATTTTGCGAACGCCTTGCTGAACATAGATGACGCCGACCACGATCGCCACGATGACGAGCACGATGATCAGCACTTTCAAAACGTTCAGGAACACGGTTCCCTCGGCCGATTCGGCGAACATGTTCAAATAGATCATGTTGATGCCGTTCGGAATCGAGGCGATAATTCCGGCGAAAATGATGATCGAAATCCCGTTGCCGATGCCGTGCTCGGTAATTTGCTCGCCGAGCCACATCAGGAAGGCGGTGCCCGCCGTCAACACGATGGCGATCAGCAAATACGTCGTAAATCCGGGGTCGGTCACAAGCTGCATGCCGTACAACCGGTTAAATCCGAAAGCAACGCTGTAAGCTTGAATCAAGCCGAGCACGATCGTACCGTAACGGGTAATCTGCGACAGCTTCTTTCGGCCGACCTCGCCTTCTTTCGCCCATTGCGCAAACCGGGGAATGACGTCCATCGACAACAGCTGCACGATGATCGACGCTGTGATGTACGGCATAATCCCCAATGCGAAAATAGAAAACTGGAACAAGGCGCCGCCGGAAAAAGTGTTCAGCAAGCCGAACACGCCGCCGCTGCTCGATTGATCGATGCTCTTCAGTATTTCCGAATCGATGTTCGGCACCGGGATAAAAGCGCCGATTCGGTACACGATCAGGAGGAGAAGAGTAAAGATGATTCTTCTTCTCAGATCTTGTACCTTCATGATGTTGGACAGCGTCTTGAACATCAAATCACCTCGGTTTTACCGCCGGCAGCCTGGATCTTTTCGACGGCAGATTCAGAGAACTTATTCGCTTTAACTGTCAGACCGACAGTAAGCTCGCCGTTACCCAAAATCTTGATACCGTCTTTCGGGTTTTTCACTACACCCGATTGCAAAAGCAGTTCCGGAGTGACTTCCGTTCCCGCCGCGAATTGATTCAGCTCGCTCAGGTTGACAATCGCGTATTCCGTACGGAACGGATTGTTAAAGCCGCGTTTAGGCAAACGACGATACAGAGGGTTTTGTCCGCCTTCGAAGCCCAGGCGAACGCCGCCGCCGGAGCGTGCGTTTTGACCTTTGTGACCTTTACCTGAAGTTTTGCCGTTTCCGCTTCCGATCCCGCGACCTACACGATTGCGAGTTTTTTTCGAACCCGGTGCAGGTGAAAGTTCGTGTAACTTCATGGTAGCACCTCCTCAACAAGTTTGTTAAAACGAACCGGAACGTCCGTTGTTATGCGAATGGTACGTTGTTCTTACACTTCTTTCACTTCAACCAAGTGACTGACTTGGTTGATCATGCCGCGAATCGACGGCGCGTCGTTATGAACGACCGTCTGATGGAGCTTCCGCAAACCGAGCGTTCTAACGGTTACGCGTTGGCTTTCCGGGCGGCCGATCAAGCTGCGCTTGAGGGTGATTTGCAATTGGTTGGCCATGGCGTTTCCCTCCTTAACCGAGAAGCTCTTCAACCGTTTTGCCGCGAAGCTTAGCTACTTCCTCAGCCCGCTTCAAACGTTGCAAACCTTCCAAAGTCGCATTCACCATGTTGATGGAATTGGAAGATCCGAGCGATTTCGTCAAAATGTCGCCGACGCCGGCCAGTTCCAAAACAGCGCGAACCGGGCCGCCGGCAATAACTCCCGTACCTTTCGAAGCAGGCTTGAGCAATACCCGGCCGGCTCCGAATTGACCGATTACTTGATGCGGAATCGTGGTGCCTACGATCGGTACGTGGATCAAGTTTTTCTTCGCGTCTTCGATGCCTTTGCGGATCGCGTCCGGCACTTCCGCCGCTTTGCCGATGCCGGCGCCTACCCAACCGTTGCCGTCGCCTACGACGACAAGTGCGCTAAAGCTGAAACGGCGTCCGCCCTTTACTACTTTCGCAACGCGGTTCAGGTTAACCAGCTTTTCCTTCAAATCCAATGTATTGGGATCTACACGCAAGTCGTTTACCTCCTTCGATTAGAACTCGAGCCCTGCTTCGCGGGCTGCGTCAGCGAGCGCTTGAACGCGTCCGTGGTACAAATAACCGCCGCGGTCGAAAACCACTTTGTCGATGCCTTTCTCTTTCGCGCGTTTCGCGACGAGGGCGCCGACCTTTTGAGCCGCGTCGATGTTGCCGCCGTTCTCGATTTGTTCTTTCAGTTCTTTATCCTGCGTCGATGCGGAAGCGAGCGTTACGCCGTTCACATCGTCGATGAGCTGTGCGTACATGTGCTTGGAGGAACGGAAAATATTCAAACGCGGACGATCGTGCGTGCCCTTGATCTTTTTGCGCACGCGCAGATGTCTTTTCTGGCGGGCCTTGTTCTTGTCGGCTTTCGTAATCATCGGGTGTTCACTCCTTCCTTTCTGCCAAGAAGCCTTAAGATGCGCCTCTTAGTCGATTAAGCGATCCTAGCCGGATCGGGCGGCCGGAAGCCGAATGGCTTACTTCTTCTTGCCGGCTTTGCCTTCCTTGCGAAGAATGCGTTCGTTTTCGTACTTGATGCCTTTGCCTTTGTACGGCTCCGGCTCGCGAACGGAACGTACTTTCGCCGCCGTTGCGCCGACAAGCTCCTTGTCGATGCCTTTTACGATAATTTTCGTGTTCGACGGAACGTCGAATTCGATGCCGTTTTCCGGAACGATCTCGACCGGATGGGAGTAGCCGACGTTCAATACGAGCTTGTTGCCCGCTTTGTTGGCGCGGTAACCGACGCCTACGAGGTCGAGCGCTTTCGAGTAGCCTTCCGTTACGCCGCTCACCATGTTGTTGATGACGCTGCGGGTCGTACCGTGAAGGGACCGGTGCAGTTTGTTGTCGGAAGGACGTTCGACGTTGATAACGCCGTCTCCTACGACGACTTTCATATCTTTATGGAGTTCGCGGCTCAGCGTTCCTTTCGGACCTTTGACCGTGATAACCGTGTTATCCAGAGAAACATTTACCCCAGCCGGGATGGCGATGGGTTTACGACCAATACGAGACATCGTTGCACCTCCTTCTTACGCGATGTAGATTACCATACGTAGCAAATCACTTCGCCGCCGGATTTCGCCTGGCGAGCTTCTTTGTCGCTCATTACGCCCTTGGAAGTGGACAGGATGGCGATTCCGAGACCGCCGAGCACTTTCGGCACTTCCTGGCTTTTCGCGTATACGCGCAGCCCCGGTTTGCTGATGCGTTTCAGGCCGGTGATGACGCGTTCTTGATTCGGGCCGTATTTCAGAAACATACGGATGATCCCTTGCTTGCTGTCTTCGATATATTCAGCGTCGCGGATAAAGCCCTCTTTCTTCAAAATCTCGGCGATTTCTCTTTTGATTTTCGAAGCGGGAACTTCTACCGTTTCATGACGCACGACGTTTGCATTGCGAATGCGCGTAAGCATATCTGCAATTGGATCTGACATAACCATTAGTTGCAAACCTCCTTCCTAAAAGACGGGTTGTTTACCAGCTTGCTTTCTTGACGCCAGGAATTTGACCTTTATAAGCCAATTCACGGAAACAGATACGGCAAATTTTGAACTTGCGCAACACGGAATGCGGACGACCGCAGCGTTCGCAGCGCGTATAAGCTTGCACTTTGAATTTCGGCTTGCGTTGCTGCTTAATGATCATCGAAGTTTTTGCCACTGTTACACCTCCGAACTGTAGATTTCCGATCTTATTTCACGAACGGCATCCCGAGTTGTTCGAGCAGCTCGCGAGATTCTTCGTCCGTTTTGGCAGTCGTGACGATAACGATGTCCATACCGCGTACTTTCTCTACTTTGTCATACTCGATTTCCGGAAAAATGAGCTGTTCCTTGATCCCGAGCGTGTAGTTGCCGCGTCCGTCGAAAGCTTTCTTCGACACGCCGCGGAAGTCCCGTACGCGCGGAAGCGCGATGTTGAACAGCTTGTCGAGGAAGTAGTACATCCGGTCGCCGCGAAGCGTTACTTTGACCCCGATCGGCATGTTCTCGCGCAGCTTGAAGCCTGCGATCGATTTTTTCGCCCGGGTGACGACAGGCTTTTGACCTGCGATAATTTGCAAGTCGCCCACGGCCGTGTCGATCACTTTCGAGTTGCCTACCGCGTCGCCGACGCCCATGTTGATGACGACTTTCTCGATTTTCGGAACTTGCATCACGGTCGTATAGTTAAACTTCTGCATGAGAGCAGGAGTCACTTCGTTCAAGAAACGATCTTTCATTCTAGTTGCCATTCAGAATGGACCTCCTTTCCTAACGGGTTAATTAGTCGATCACTTCGCCCGATTTTTTCGCTACGCGCACTTTTTTGCCGTTCTCCAGCACTTTGTAGCCGACGCGGGTCGGTTGACCGCTTTTCGGATCGAGCAGCATGACGTTGGACGCGTGAATCGGCGCTTCCTGGTTCAAAATTCCGCCCTGCGGGTTTTGCTGGTTCGGCTTCTGATGCTTCTTCACCATGTTCACGCCTTCGACGAGAACGCGGTTTTCGCGAGGATAAGCGGCGATGACGCGGCCTTTTTTGCCTTTATCTTTGCCGGTAATGACGATTACCGTATCTTCTTTTTTCACATGAAGCTTGTTGTTGTGCGACTCAAGCTGTTTTTTCGCTTTCGGCATGTTCGTTACACCTCCAATACTTGCCCCCGACCTTGGAGCGCTGCATCAAACGCCATTCGATCCGGCGCCGTCCGGGGATCCCAATTAGCTGAACTGGCCGGTCCGATCAGATGACTTCCGGTGCCAGGGAGACGATCTTCATAAAGTCTTTGTCGCGAAGCTCGCGAGCGACCGGGCCGAAAATACGGGTTCCGCGCGGGCTCTTGTCGTCTTTGACGATAACGGCCGCATTTTCGTCGAATCGGATATAGGAACCGTCTTTACGACGGGTAGACCGTTTCGTGCGTACGATAACCGCTTTGACTACGTCGCCTTTCTTGACAACGCCGCCTGGTGTTGCTTCTTTCACGGAGCAGATGATCAGATCGCCGATTGCTCCTACGCGACGGCCCGTACCGCCAAGAACGCGAATGCACATCAGCTGCTTGGCGCCGGAATTGTCGGCGGAATTCAGTCGTGTAAATGGTTGGATCATCGGAGTGCCCTCCTTTCAAATGTGTATGCTGCGTCCGATTTATACAAGAATCGCTTTCTCGACGACTTCCACGAGACGGAACCGTTTGTCTTTCGACAGCGGGCGAGTCTCCATGATTTTAACCGTATCGCCGATTTTCGCTTCGTTGTTTTCGTCGTGCGCCTTGAATTTTTTCGTATATTTGATCCGCTTGTGGTACAAGCTGTGCTTCTTGTAAGTCTCAACGGCGACAACGATCGTTTTGTCCATCTTGTCGCTCACGACTTTGCCGATCTGCACTTTGCGTTCGTTGCGTTGTTGTTCCATCGATTGCCCTCCTCTCTAAATGTTTCAGCTAATCCCGAGTTCTCGTTCACGAATTACCGTCTTCGCGCGGGCAATCTCCTTGCGAAGCTCACGAAGTCGAATCGGATTGTCCAGTTGGCCCGTCGCCAATTGAAAACGGAGGTTGAACAACTCTTCCTTAAATCCGGAAATCTTTTGCTCGATTTCAGCAGTGGTCAGGTTGCGAAATTCACTGGCTTTCATTTGCTTCACCACCCACTTCTTCTCGTTTCACAAATTTCGTCTTGATCGGGAGCTTGTGGGAAGCAAGACGCATCGCTTCACGCGCGATTTCTTCGCTCACCCCGGCCAGTTCGAACAAAATTTTACCCGGCTTTACAACGGCTACCCATTTCTCGACGTTACCTTTACCGCTACCCATCCGAACCTCAAGCGGCTTTTGCGTAATCGGCTTGGAAGGGAAAATTTTAATCCATACTTTACCGCCCCGCTTGATGTAACGGGTCATGGCGATACGCGCTGCCTCGATTTGGCGGTTCGTTACCCATGCCGGCTCGAGCGCCTGCAAGCCGTATTCGCCGAACGCGATGTCCGTGCCGCCTTTGGCGCGGCCTTTCATCTTGCCGCGTTGTTCTTTGCGGTGTTTGACGCGTTTAGGCAACAACATGATCAGTTTCCTCCTTCCTGAACATCCTTTTTCTTCGCTGCCGGAAGAACTTCGCCGCGATAGATCCAGACTTTAACGCCGATCCGTCCGTAAGTCGTATGTGCTTCCG
This sequence comes from Paenibacillus sp. GYB003, assembly GCF_036577625.1. Lineage (NCBI taxonomy): Bacteria > Bacillati > Bacillota > Bacilli > Caryophanales > Paenibacillaceae > Paenibacillus > Paenibacillus sp. GYB003. The sequence continues at coordinate 21,139 of NZ_JARBDC010000020.1, forward strand.
CCGTACCGTAGTCGATATCCGCCCGAAGCGTATGAAGAGGCACCGTACCTTCGCTGTAGCTTTCGCTCCGCGCGATTTCCGCGCCGCCGAGACGACCGCTTACGCCGGTTTTGATCCCTTTCGCCCCCGCTCTCATCGTCCGTTGAATCGCTTGCTTCATCGCGCGGCGGAACGAAATGCGGCGTTCCAGCTGTTGAGCGATGCTTTCGGCGACTAAAATCGCGTCGAGCTCCGGATTTTTGATTTCGGCAATGTTGATATGAACCTTTTTGCCGGACATGGCAGAGATGTGATTGCGGATCACTTCGACTTCCGCGCCGCCTTTGCCGATGACCATACCGGGCTTGGCCGTATGAATCGTGACGTTGACGCGGTTAGCCGCACGTTCGATATCGATATGCGAAACAGCCGAGTCTTTCAGCTTGTTTTTCAAATATTCGCGAATTTTGACGTCTTCCATCAGCAGCGTGCCGAATTCTTTGTCGGCATACCATTTGGATTCCCAATCGCGGATAACACCAATTCTAAGTCCAACCGGGCTTACCTTTTGACCCACACTTTATCCCTCCTTATTTTTCAGATACCACGAGCGTGATGTGGCTGGTCCGTTTCAAAATTTTGAACGCCCGTCCTTGCGAACGCGGACGAATCCGTTTCAGCGTCGGACCTTGGTTCACGTAAGCTTCCGAAACAACCAATTTGTTAGGGTCGAGCGAAAAGTTGTGCTCGGCGTTCGCAATCGCCGAGTTGAGCAATTTTTCCACGACCGGAGAAGCGGAACGCGGCGTGTTGCGCAAAATCGCGACGGCGTCGCCCACTTTCTTGCCCCGAATCAAGTCGATCACGAGTCGCACTTTACGAGGAGCGATGCGAATGTGGTTCGCATGTGCCTTTGCTTGCATGGAAGTACCTCCTCTCAAACATACGGTATATTCGTCAATTACCGTTTACCGGTTTTCTTGTCGTCGTCATGCCCTTTGTACGTACGAGTCGGCGCGAATTCGCCGAGCTTATGTCCGACCATATCTTCCGTTACATAAACCGGTACGTGCTTTCTGCCGTCATATACGGCGAACGTATGTCCGATGAATTGCGGGAAAATGGTCGAGCGGCGCGACCAAGTTTTGATGACCGTTTTCTTTTGTCCGACGGCCTCTACTTTTTTCAGCAAGTAATCGTCCACAAAAGGTCCTTTTTTCAAACTGCGGCCCATTTCCGAATCCTCCTTTCATCCAAAACGAGACGTCCGTCCTTACTTCGTGCGGCGACGGATAATGTACTTGTTGGACGCTTTTTTCTTCTTGCGCGTTTTGTATCCGAGCGTCGGTTTGCCCCATGGCGACATCGGCGATTTGCGTCCGATCGGAGCGCGGCCTTCGCCACCGCCGTGAGGGTGATCGACCGGGTTCATGACGACACCGCGAACGGTCGGGCGTTTGCCGAGCCAGCGGCTGCGTCCCGCTTTACCGATGTTGATCAGCTCGTGGTCTTCGTTGCCCACGGTACCGATCGTAGCGCGGCATACTTTCAAAATGCGGCGCATTTCGCCGGAAGACAACCGGATCGAAACGTACTCGCCTTCCTTACCGAGCAGCTGTGCGCCTGCGCCTGCAGCGCGTACCAATTGGCCGCCTTTGCCCGGCTTCAGCTCGATATTGTGGATGACGGAACCGACCGGGATGTTCTCGAGCGGAAGAGCGTTGCCGATTTTGATATCCGCATCCGGACCGGAAAATACCGTATCGCCGACCTTCAGCCCTTTCGGCGCGAGGATGTACCGCTTTTCTCCGTCCGCATAGTTGATCAGCGCGATGTTCGCCGTACGGTTCGGATCGTATTCGATAGTAGCAACGCGTCCTGGTATTCCGTCCTTGTTGCGCTTGAAGTCGATGATCCGATATTTGCGTTTATGTCCGCCGCCTTGGTGACGAACGGTAATTTTGCCTTGATTGTTACGACCGGCTTTCCCTTTAAGCGGAGCAAGCAAGGACTTCTCCGGCTGGGAGGCCGTAATCTCTTCGAATGTAGAAACCGTCATTTGCCGTTTGGACGGCGATGTCGGCTTAAACGATTTGATAGGCACGCTGTTTTCCCTCCTTGCCTCTATTTACTTAAACCGTCTCGAAAAATTCCAACGGCTTGCTGTCTTTGCTAAGCGAGACGATCGCTTTTTTCCACTCGCTCGTATAACCGGAGTAACGGCCGTAACGCTTCGGTTTGGCCGGAACGATCAACGTATTTACTTTCTCGACCTTGACTTTGAAAATGTCTTGCACCGCCAATTTGATTTCCGTTTTGTTCGCGCGCTTGTCGACTTCGAACACGTACGTGTTCGCCGCCATCAAATCGCTGGACTTCTCAGAAATAATCGGGCGCTTGATAATATCGCGTGGGTTCTTCATTACGCAAGCACCTCCTCTACTTTCTGAACTGCATCCTTCGTCATAATCAATTTGTCGTGAGCAAGCACGTCAAGCACGTTGATTCCTTCGGCGGAAACGAATTTCACGCCCGGGATGTTCCGCGTGGACAATGCCACATTGTCGTCGTAGCTGCCGGTGACAACCAAAGCTTTCCGTTCCACTTTCAGGTTGTTCAGGATCGCGGCAAACTCTTTCGTCTTCGGCGCGGCCAAAGACAGTTGATCCAATACGATGATTTCGCTGTCGATCACTTTCGACGAAAGCACGGATTTGATCGCAAGACGACGAACTTTTTTCGGCAGCTTGAAGCCATAGCTGCGAGGAGTCGGTCCAAATACGACGCCGCCGCCCTTCCATTGCGGAGAGCGAATGCTGCCTTGACGGGCGCGACCGGTTCCTTTTTGCTTCCAAGGTTTGCGGCCGCCGCCGCGAACTTCAGAACGACCTTTCGTTTTATGCGTGCCGAGACGCTGCGAGGCTTGCTGCAGTACGACCGCGGAATGAACGACGTATTTGTTCGGTTCGATCCCGAATACGGATTCCGCCAGCTCGACTTCGCCTACTTGCGCTCCGCTTACGTTAAAGAGTGCTACTTTTGGCATGTGTGTTCCTCCTTTCCGGCTATCTTATTGCTTGATCGTCGATCTTACGCTGACATAGCTGTTTCTAGGTCCCGGTACGGAGCCTTTCACGAGAATGACATTGCGTTCAGCATCGACTTTAATGACTTGCAATTTTTGAATCGTGATCGTTTCGTTACCCATGCGGCCCGCGTTCTTTTTGCCTTTCGGCACTTTGTTACTCGTACGGGCGATCGCTTGGGAACCAGCGCCGCGATGATATTTCGAGCCGTGAGCCATCGGTCCGCGGGAGAAGCCCCAACGTTTGATCGCGCCGGCCGTACCTTTACCTTTGGAAGTACCCGTCACGTCAACATATTCGCCTTCGGCGAAGAGATCGGCTTTCAGCTCCTGGCCAACTTCGTACTCGCCCAGGTTCACGCCGCGAATCTCCTTAATGTAGCGCTTAGGTGCGGTACCCGCTTTCTTCACATGACCAAGCGCCGGTTTCGTGGCGTTCTTTTCTTTCGCGTCGTCGAAGCCGATTTGGATCGCTTCGTAACCGTCGTTGTCTTGGTCTTTCTTTTGCAGTACGACGCAAGGACCCGCTTGAATGACCGTTACGGGAGTCACCGTACCGTCAGCGGCAAACAACTGAGTCATACCCAGCTTTTTTCCTAAGATACCTTTCATGTTGACACCTCTTTTCTTCTGCGAATGCTAATGTTAAAGCTTGATTTCGATATCTACACCGGACGGCAGATCGAGCCGCATCAAAGCATCGACCGTTTGCGGAGTCGGATTCACGATGTCGATCAGACGCTTATGAGTGCGCATTTCGAACTGCTCTCTGGAATCCTTGTACTTGTGCACCGCGCGCAAAATCGTAATGATTTGCTTTTCCGTCGGAAGCGGAATCGGACCGGATACTCCCGCCCCGGAACGTTTCGCCGTTTCGACGATTTTCTCTGCGGATTGATCGAGTACTCTGTGATCGTAAGCCTTCAAGCGGATACGAATCTTTTGCTTTGCCATACTGTTCCCTCCTTCTATCGCCCAATTTGTATCGGACATACTCCGCGAAAATATCCTGGCACCCCGCCATGGCAAAGGGGCCGGGTGTGTCAGCAACCTCTCGCATCATCGCAACGTCACAGACCAACGCTCACTATTATATAAAAAATCGGGACGGAAAGCAAGAAATTTTCACGGAAGTTTTCATTATATAAAAACCGGCTTCTTGAAGCAATAGAGAGGAGGCTAATTTGCGTTTCCATATCGGCCGATTTTTCTAGGCCAGCTTTCTTGCTTCCCGTCCCGCGGGTGGAAAAAGCAAAGTCCCCGACGCCGAGGTCGGGGACTGTTTCTTCTATTATAATAGAAGCTTACTTCAGGATCGTAGCAACGGCGCCTGCGCCTACCGTACGGCCGCCTTCGCGGATAGCGAAGCGAGTGCCTTCTTCGATAGCGATCGGCGAGATCAGCTCAACCGTAACGGTGATGTTGTCGCCCGGCATAACCATTTCCGTACCTTCCGGCAGGTTGATGATGCCCGTTACGTCCGTCGTCCGGAAGTAGAACTGCGGACGGTAGCCGGTGAAGAAAGGCTTATGACGGCCGCCCTCTTCTTTGGTCAGGACGTATACTTGAGCGGTGAAGTTCGTGTGCGGTTTAACCGAACCCGGCTTAGCCAAAACTTGGCCGCGCTCGATGTCTTTACGGTCAACGCCGCGGAGCAATGCGCCGATGTTGTCGCCCGCTTGAGCGGAGTCGAGCAATTTGCGGAACATTTCAACGCCGGTAACGACCGATTTGCGAGTTTCTTCGGCAAGGCCGACGATTTCGATTTCGTCGCCGACTTTAACCGTACCGCGCTCTACGCGACCCGTAGCAACCGTACCGCGACCCGTGATCGTGAACACGTCTTCGACCGGCATCAAGAAAGGCTTGTCGGTGTCGCGCTCAGGCGTCGGGATGTAGTTGTCGACTTGCTCGAACAGCTCGACGATTTTGTTCGCCCATTCGCCGTCCGGATTTTGCAAAGCTTCGCGAGCGGAACCGCGGATGATCGGCGTGTCGTCGCCCGGGAATTCGTACTCGTTCAGCAGGTCGCGAACTTCCATTTCAACGAGCTCGAGCAATTCTTCGTCTTCAACCATGTCGCATTTGTTCAAGAATACGACGATGTAAGGAACGCCTACTTGGCGGGAGAGCAGGATGTGCTCGCGCGTTTGCGGCATCGGGCCGTCAGCTGCGGATACGACCAGGATCGCGCCGTCCATTTGAGCAGCGCCGGTGATCATGTTTTTAACATAGTCGGCGTGTCCCGGGCAGTCAACGTGAGCGTAGTGGCGGTTAGGCGTTTCGTACTCGACGTGTGCCGTCGAGATCGTAATGCCGCGCTCGCGCTCTTCCGGAGCTTTGTCGATTTGGTCGAACGCTACGGCGCTACCGCCGTATTTTTTCGCCAAAACCGTAGTGATTGCAGCCGTCAGCGTCGTTTTGCCGTGGTCGACGTGACCGATCGTACCGATGTTAACGTGCGGCTTGTTGCGTTCAAATTTCGCTTTTGCCATGACAACAATTCCTCCTTAAATAAGAGATATGATTATGCGCCCTTGTTCTTTGCAATAATTTCTTCTGCAATACTCTTAGGCACTTCTTCATAGTGGGAAATTTCCATCGAATACACGCCGCGTCCTTGCGTCCGCGAACGGAGCGTCGTGGAGTAACCGAACATTTCGGCGAGCGGTACTTTCGAGCGGATGATCTGTGCGCCACCGCGGGAATCCATGCCTTCGATACGGCCGCGGCGGGAGTTCAGGTCGCCCATGACGTCGCCCATATACTCGTCCGGAACGGTTACTTCGACTTTCATGATCGGCTCGAGAAGAGCCGGATTACATTTATCCTTAGCCGCTTTAAGCGCCATCGAACCGGCGATTTTGAACGCCATTTCGCTGGAGTCGACATCGTGGTAAGATCCGTCTACGATCGTAGCTTTCAAATCCACGAGCGGGTATCCGGCGAGAACGCCGTTTTTCATCGATTCTTCGATACCGGCTTGAACGGCAGGAATGTACTCTCTCGGCACTACGCCGCCGACGATTTTGTTTTCGAACTGGAAGCCCGTTCCCGGCTCGAGCGGCTCGAATTCGATCCATACGTGACCGTATTGACCGCGGCCGCCGGATTGGCGAACGAATTTCCCTTCGACTTTCGCCGGGGAGCGGAACGTTTCGCGATAAGCGACTTGCGGCTTACCGACGTTCGTTTCGACTTTGAACTCGCGAAGCATCCGGTCGACGATAATTTCCAAGTGGAGCTCGCCCATACCTTGGATAATCGTTTGGCCCGTTTCTTCGTCCGTGTAGTAACGGAACGTCGGATCTTCCTCAGCCAGCTTGGAGAGGGCGACGCCCATCTTGTCTTGGTCGGCTTTCGTTTTCGGCTCGACGGCGATGCTGATAACCGGTTCCGGAAAGTTCATCGATTCCAGGATAACCGGATTTTTCTCGTCGCAAAGCGTGTCGCCCGTAATCGTATCTTTCAGACCTACCGCGGCCGCGATATCGCCCGAGTAAACCTCGCTGATCTCCTGACGGCTGTTGGCGTGCATCTGCAGAATACGACCGATCCGTTCGCGCTTGCCCTTCGTAGCGTTAAGTACGTACGAGCCGGAAACGAGAACGCCCGAGTAGACGCGGAAGAATGTCAGCTTGCCGACGTAAGGGTCGGTCGCAATTTTGAACGCGAGCGCGGAGAACGGCTCGGTATCGCTCGATTTGCGCACGACTTCGGTTCCGTCTTCGAGCGTACCGCGAATGTCCGGTACGTCGACCGGAGCCGGCAAGTAGTCGATGACGGCGTCCAGCATCAGCTGAACCCCTTTGTTTTTGTAAGACGATCCGCAAATGACCGGGAAAATCTTCACTTCGCAGACGCCTTTGCGCAGAGCCGCTTTGATTTCCGGAACGGAGATTTCTTCTCCCTCCAAATACTTCATCGTCAGCTCTTCGTCAAGCTCGGCCACTTTTTCCACAAGCTCGGTCCGAAGCTCGGACACTTTGTCTTGGTAGTCGGCCGGAATTCCGACTTTCTCGATGTCTTTGCCGAGATCGTCCTTGTACATGTAAGCCACTTGCTCGACCAGGTCGATGATGCCTTTGAAATCGGCTTCGGCCCCGATCGGAAGCTGGATGGCTACGGCGTTCGCCTTCAGGCGGTCGCGCATTTGGTCAATAACGCCCAGGAAATCGGCGCCGATGATATCCATCTTATTGACGTAAGCGACCCGCGGCACTCCGTAACGATCCGCTTGTCTCCAGACGGTTTCGGATTGGGGCTCGACGCCCTCTTTGGCGCTGAATACGCCAACCGCACCGTCAAGAACGCGCAGGGAGCGTTCGACTTCAACCGTGAAGTCTACGTGTCCTGGCGTATCGATAATGTTGATCCGGTGTTCTTTCCACTGGCAAGTCGTCGCGGCGGACGTAATCGTAATTCCGCGCTCCTGCTCCTGCTCCATCCAGTCCATCGTCGCCGCACCTTCGTGCACTTCGCCGATTTTGTGGGTACGGCCCGTATAAAACAGAATCCGTTCGGTCGTGGTCGTTTTGCCGGCATCGATATGCGCCATAATCCCGATGTTGCGCGTCTTTTGTAAGGAGAACTCTCTTGCCATACGATCTTCTCCTTTCAAGATGTAGTACGCCTTAGGCTTGGGCCGAAAGACTTCCGAAGAAGTCTTTCTAGCACATTACCAGCGATAGTGCGCGAACGCTTTGTTCGCTTCGGCCATTTTGTGCGTATCTTCCCGTTTCTTCACGGAAGCGCCGGTGTTGTTGCTGGCGTCCATAATTTCGGCCGCCAAACGCTCTTCCATCGTTTTCTCGCCGCGAAGACGCGAGTAGTGCACGAGCCAGCGAAGTCCGAGCGCGGTACGGCGCTCCGGCTTCACCTCAACCGGAACTTGGTAGTTCGAGCCGCCGACGCGGCGAGCTTTGACTTCGAGAACCGGCATGATGTTTTTGATCGCCTGCTCGAAAACTTCCATCGGCTCTTTGCCCGAACGTTCCTTGATCAAGTTGAACGCATTGTACAAAATCGTTTGCGCAACGCCGCGTTTACCGTCGATCATAATGCGATTGATAAGTCGGGTAACAAGCTTGCTGCTATAAATCGGATCCGGCAATACGTCTCTTTTGGGTACTGGACCTTTACGAGGCATAGTTATCCCCCTTTCTTGCGAGTTTCATCCATTTTCCATTAACGGAAAGCGCGACCGGGACGTTCCCGACGCGGCGCATATTCCGCTTATTTCTTGGCTTTCGGACGTTTCGTTCCGTATTTGGAACGGGCTTGCATCCGGTTGTTGACGCCGGACGTGTCCAGGGCGCCGCGAACGATATGGTAACGTACACCCGGAAGGTCTTTTACCCGTCCGCCGCGAATCAAAACGACGCTGTGCTCTTGCAGGTTATGACCGATGCCCGGAATATAAGCCGTAACCTCGACGCGGTTCGTCAAGCGTACGCGAGCGTACTTCCGCAGCGCGGAGTTCGGTTTCTTCGGCGTCATCGTGCCTACGCGCGTGCAAACGCCGCGTTTTTGCGGAGCGCTGATGTCGGTTTGTTCGCGTTTCAGAGCGTTAAACCCTCTTTGCAGTGCAGGCGATTTGGACTTCGTGATCTTCGCCTTGCGTCCTTTGCGTACCAATTGGTTGATCGTTGGCATGTCGCCACCTCCTTCCCCTGATTGCCTTCAAGCACCGCACTTTCGATTCAAGCCCACAGATCCAGGTGGTTCGCGTTTAGGCAAACGAAATGTTTTTGCCGCCCGCCTTCGCAGGCGACAAAAACACGGAGTAAGCCGCGGCGGCAGCGCGAGACTTCCGGCCGCAGCTTCTTGCTTATTCGTTTACGATGGCGGCCATCGCCGCCCCCACTTCGATGCCGCAAGCTTTGCCAAGCTGCTTCATCGACTCGACATATGTCACCTGAACCCCCATCTTCTTGCAGAGGTTCACGATCTTCGCTGTCATTCTCGGATCTGCGTCTTCCGCGACAAACACTTCGGCAGCTTTGCCAAGCTCCACCATCTTTGTCGTCTGTTTCGTGCCTATCGAAATGTTTTCCGCCTGTTTCACTTTATCATAAGACATCACGCTATCCTCCAAAGTTCAGGAGTGAAAACGGAGCTTCGGCACATACTTTGATAGTTTAGCATCCCGCCCGGCACGGTGTCAAGATTGAACTGTTTACGATTCTACCGCTACCGTTTCCAGCTGTTCTTCGGCTTCCGGTTCCGTCATATTCGGATCGTTCACCCGAATGTTCCGATAGCGGGACATCCCCGTACCGGCCGGAATGAGCTTGCCGATAATGACGTTCTCCTTCAGGCCGAGCAGCTGGTCGACCTTGCCTTTGATCGCCGCGTCGGTCAAGACGCGCGTCGTTTCCTGGAACGAGGCGGCCGACAGGAACGAGTCGGTTTCGAGCGACGCCTTCGTGATGCCAAGCAGCACCGGCTTCGCGACCGCCGGCTCTTCGCCGGAAAACAGCACTTCGCGGTTCGCCGCTTCGTATTCGTGCATGTCGACGAACGAGCCCGGCAGAAGCACCGTGCTGCCGCTGTCGATAATCCGGATTTTGCGCAGCATTTGGCGAATCATGATCTCGATATGCTTGTCGTTGATCTCAACGCCCTGGTTCCGGTAAACGCGCTGCACTTCCTGCAAAATGTAATTTTGCACGCCGCGAATGCCCTTGATGCGCAGCATTTCTTTCGGGTCGATCGAGCCTTCCGTCAGCTCGTCGCCGGCTTCGACCTGCTGGCCGACCGTTACGCGGATGCGCGAGCCGTAGGTGACCGAGTATACTTTTGACTCGGCTTCGCCCTCGATCTCGATTTCGCGGCGGTCTTTCGCTTCGCGAATGTCTTTCACCTTGCCGTCGATTTCGGAAATCGTCGCCTGGCCTTTCGGGTTGCGCGCCTCGAACAGCTCCTGAATCCGCGGCAAACCTTGCGTGATGTCGTCTCCGGCGACGCCCCCGGTATGGAACGTACGCATCGTGAGCTGGGTTCCCGGCTCGCCGATCGACTGGGCGGCGATAATGCCGACCGCTTCGCCGATTTCGACGTGAGTGCCCGTAGCCAAATTGCGTCCGTAACACTTTTTGCATACCCCGTGCTGCGTCCGGCAGCTGAGCACCGAACGGATTTGCAGCTTTTCGACGCCTGCGGCGATAATCGCGTCCGCCTTCGTCGAGTCGATCAGCTCGTTGCGGCCGACGATAACTTGCCCCGTTTCCGGATGGCGTACCGTCTCGAACGAGTACCGGCCTTCGATGCGGTCGTACAAATCTTCGATAACCTCTTTGCCGTCCTGGATTTTGCTGACGACGAACCCTTTGTCCGTGCCGCAATCTTCTTCGCGGACGATGACGTCCTGCGCCACGTCGACGAGACGGCGGGTCAAGTAACCGGAGTCGGCCGTCCGCAGCGCCGTATCGGCCAAACCTTTACGGGCGCCGTGCGTCGAAATGAAGTATTCCAAGACGGTCAGGCCTTCGCGGAAATTCGATTTGATCGGCAGCTCGTAAATACGGCCGGACGGCGTCGCCATAAGTCCGCGCATACCGCCGAGCTGCGTAATTTGCGATTTGTTACCGCGCGCTTTCGACTCGACCATCATCATGATGGAGTTGAACTTGTCGAGCGATTTCATGAGCACGTCGGTAATGCGTTCCTTCGTTTCGCTCCAGATGGAGATGACGCGGTCGTACCGTTCGTCGTCGGTAATAAGGCCGCGACGGTACTGCTGCATGACGACGCGCACCTTCTCCTCGGATTCGGCCAAGATCGTCTCCTTCTCCTTCGGAACGATAACGTCCGAAACCGCCACCGTAATGCCGGCGCGAGTCGAGTACGTGAAGCCGTTTTGCTTGATTTTGTCCAAAATGATCGACGTTTTCGTCGTATGGTATTGCCGGAAGCATTCCCCGATAATGGTGCCGAGGTAATCCTTGCCGACAGCTCCGCGCGACGGGACATTTTTGATAAACTCCCGGACGTCGGCCCCTTTGTCGAAGATGAAATATTCGTCGGAAATGCCGGCAAACAAGTTGCTCTTCGTCGCTTCGTTGATATACGGAAAATCGCTCGGGAAAATTTCGTTGAAAATGATTTTCCCGACCGTCGTCACGAGCATCGCTTCCTGCTGCCTCGGCGTAAAGCTCGTTTTGTTCAGCACCTTCGCCGGAATGGCCACGCGCGCGTGCAGGGAAGCCAGCCCGCGCTGATAAGCCGACACCGCTTCGGATACGTTGCGGAAAATCGAGCCGGTGCCGTGCGCCTCCGGATTGTCCATCGTCAGGTAGAAGCTGCCGAGGACCATGTCCTGCGACGGCGTAACGACAGGCTTGCCGTCTTTCGGGTTGAGAATGTTGCCGGACGCCAGCATCAGAATGCGGGCTTCCGCCTGCGCTTCGGCCGACAGCGGAACGTGCACGGCCATCTGGTCGCCGTCGAAGTCGGCATTGTACGCCGTACAGACGAGCGGATGCAGCTTGATCGCGCGTCCTTCCACGAGAATCGGCTCGAACGCCTGGATGCCGAGACGGTGAAGCGTCGGAGCGCGGTTCAGCAATACCGGATGCTCCTTGATGACTTCCTCCAGCACGTCCCACACTTCCGGGCTGACGCGTTCGACTTTGCGCTTCGCGCTTTTAATATTGTGAGCGAGCCCTTTGTTGACGAGCTCCTTCATGACGAACGGCTTGAACAGCTCGAGCGCCATCTCCTTCGGCAGCCCGCACTGGTACATTTTGAGGCTCGGTCCTACGACGATAACGGAACGGCCCGAATAGTCGACGCGTTTGCCGAGCAAGTTTTGGCGGAAACGTCCCTGCTTGCCCTTCAGCATATGGCTGAGCGACTTGAGCGGGCGATTGCCCGGACCGGTAACCGGACGGCCGCGGCGGCCGTTGTCGATCAAGGCGTCGACGGCTTCCTGCAGCATCCGCTTCTCGTTTTGCACGATAATGTCCGGGGCTCCGAGATCGAGCAGACGTTTGAGCCGGTTGTTCCGGTTAATGACCCGGCGGTACAAATCGTTCAGGTCGGACGTCGCGAAACGTCCGCCGTCGAGCTGTACCATCGGCCGCAGCTCCGGCGGAATGACCGGCAGCACGTCGAGCACCATCCATTCCGGCTCGTTGCCGGAATTGCGGAACGCCTCCATCACTTCGAGCCGCTTGATCGCGCGGTTGCGGCGCTGCCCTTGAGCCGTGCGCAGCTCTTCCTTGAGGGCGTCGACCTCTTTGTCGATGTCGATGTCCTGAAGCAGCTTCTTCACCGCTTCCGCACCCATGCTCGCCTGGAACGCATAGCCGTACTTCTCGCGATAGCTGCGGTATTCTTTCTCGGACAGCAGTTGTTTTTTCTCCAGCGGCGTATCGCCGGGATCGGTAACGACATAAGATGCGAAGTAAATGATCTCCTCGAGCGAACGGGGAGACATGTCGAGCGCGAGACCCATCCGGCTCGGGATGCCTTTGAAATACCAAATATGCGAAACGGGAGCGGCCAGTTCGATATGGCCCATGCGTTCGCGGCGCACTTTCGCGCGCGTCACCTCGACGCCGCATCGGTCGCAGACGACGCCCTTGTAGCGGACGCGCTTATACTTGCCGCAATGGCACTCCCAGTCTTTCGTCGGTCCGAATATTTTTTCGCAAAACAAGCCTTCCTTCTCCGGCTTGAGCGTCCGATAGTTGATCGTTTCCGGTTTTTTGACTTCTCCCCGCGACCAAGAACGGATTTTCTCCGGCGAAGCGAGACCTATTTTCATATACTCGAAATTGTTTACGTCGAGCATGGAGCAACCCTCCTCCAGTGTGCGCAGCCTACGGAATCGCGCCTAATCATTCGATGCCCGCTTCGGAGCCTTCCAAGTTGAGGTTGAGCTTGTCGCCGGACACGTCGTCTTCGTCGTCCAGCTCTTTCATCTCGATCTCTTCTTCGTTCTCCGACAAAATCTTGACGTCCATACCCAAGCTTTGCAGCTCTTTGATCAGCACCTTGAACGATTCCGGCACGCCCGGCTCCGGCACGTTCTCGCCTTTGACGATCGATTCGTACGTTTTGACGCGCCCGACGACGTCGTCGGATTTGACGGTCAAAATTTCTTGCAGCGTGTAGGCGGCGCCGTATGCCTCGAGCGCCCACACTTCCATCTCCCCGAAACGCTGGCCGCCGAACTGCGCTTTACCGCCGAGCGGCTGCTGCGTAACGAGCGAGTACGGACCGGTGGAACGGGCATGAATTTTGTCGTCGACCATGTGCGCCAGCTTGATCATGTACATGACGCCGACGGTCACTTCCCGCTCGAACGGTTCGCCCGTCCGGCCGTCGTACAAAATCGTCTTGCCGTTCCGCTGCATGCCCGCTTCTTCCATCGTGTCGAACACGTCGTATTCGCGCGCGCCGTCGAATACCGGCGTCGCCGTATGAATGCCGAGACGAAGCGCGGCCATGCCGAGATGCACCTCGAGCACTTGCCCGATGTTCATCCGCGACGGAACCCCGAGCGGGTTGAGCACGACTTGAACCGGTGTGCCGTCCGGCAGGAACGGCATGTCTTCCTCGGGCAAAATGCGCGCGATGACGCCTTTGTTGCCGTGGCGGCCGGCCATTTTGTCGCCCTCGGATATTTTTCGTTTTTGGGCAATATATACACGAACGAGTTGATTGACGCCCGGCGGCAGCTCGTCGCCGTTCTCGCGCGTAAACACTTTGACGTCGACGACGATGCCGTCCGTACCGTGCGGCACGCGCAGCGACGTATCGCGAACTTCGCGCGCCTTCTCGCCGAAAATGGCGTGCAGCAGCCGCTCCTCGGCGGTCAGCTCGGTAACGCCCTTCGGCGTCACTTTGCCGACGAGAATGTCCCCTGCGCCGATTTCCGCGCCGACGCGGATAATGCCGCGCTCGTCAAGGTTGCGCAGCGCGTCTTCGCCCACGTTCGGGATGTCGCGCGTAATTTCCTCCGGCCCGAGCTTCGTGTCGCGGGCTTCGGATTCGTATTCTTCGATATGAATCGACGTGTAGACGTCTTCCTTCACCAGCTTCTGGCTGAGCAGGATGGCGTCCTCGTAGTTATAGCCTTCCCAGGTCATGAAAGCGACGACGACGTTGCGGCCGAGCGCCAGCTCGCCCTGTTCCGTCGACGGGCCGTCGGCCAAAATGTCGCCGACTTTCACGATGTCGCCCTTGCGCACGATCGGACGCTGGTTCACGCACGTGCCTTGGTTGGAACGGATGAACTTGTGCAGCTTGTGCTTGATCAGATCGCCTTCGACAAGGCGGCCGTCGACCATCGCGTGGCGGCGCACCCATACTTCGTTCGCCGTAACGCGCTCCACGACGCCGTCATGCTTGCTGACGACGCATACGCCGGAGTCTTTGGCGCTTTTGTGCTCCATCCCGGTGCCGACGAGCGGCGCCTTCGGAACGAGGAGCGGAACGGCTTGCCGCTGCATGTTCGATCCCATCAGGGCCCGGTTGGAGTCGTCGTTTTCAAGGAACGGAATCAACGCCGTCGCGACCGAAACGACCTGCTTCGGCGAAACGTCCATATAATCGACGCGTTCTTTGGGCAATGTTAAAATATCGTCCTTATAGCGCACGATAACGGTATCGTTGGCGAACGTGCCGTCCTCGTTAAGCTCGGCGTTCGCCTGCCCGATTACATAATTGTCTTCTTCGTCGGCCGTCAAGTAAGCGATCTGATCGGTAACGACGCCCGTCTTCGGATCGACCCAACGGTAAGGCGCCTCGATGAAGCCGTAATCGTTGATCCGGGCAAACGTCGAGAGCGAGTTGATCAAGCCGATGTTCGGACCTTCCGGCGTCTCGATCGGACACATCCGGCCATAGTGGGAGTGGTGAACGTCGCGAACTTCCATGCCCGCGCGTTCGCGCGTCAAACCGCCGGGTCCGAGCGCGGACAAACGGCGCTTGTGCGTCAATTCGGCAAGCGGGTTCGTCTGGTCCATAAACTGCGAAAGCTGCGAGCTACCGAAAAACTCCTTGATGGACGCGATGACCGGACGAATGTTGATCAGCGCCTGCGGCGTAATGACGTTGGCGTCTTGAATCGACATCCGCTCGCGGACGACCCGTTCCATCCGCGACAAGCCGATGCGGAACTGGTTTTGCAGCAGCTCGCCCACGGAACGAAGCCTCCGGTTGCCCAGATGGTCGATATCGTCCGTGCTGCCGATGCCGTGCAGCAAGTTCATGAAATAGTTGATCGAGGCGATAATATCCGCCGGCGTAATGTTTTTGACCGTTTTATCAATAACTCCGTTGGAAATGACTTTAACGACTTTGCCTTCTTCCAGCGGAGAGAATACGTTGATCGATTGGAGCGGAATGCGGTCCACGTCCAAAACGCCGCCGCTTACGCCGAATTCGACGAAGCCGACGTTTTTCTCGAGGTCGGGCAATATTTGATCGAGCAGCCGGCGGTCGAGCACTTGACCGGCCTCCGCGATGATTTCGCCCGTCTCCGGGTTAACCAGCGTTTCCGCGAGACGTTGGTTGAACAGACGGTTTTTGATATGAAGCTTTTTGTTGATTTTATATCGTCCGACATTCGCCAAATCGTAACGCTTCGGATCGAAAAAGCGGGCGATCAGCAAGCTTTTCGCGTTGTCGAGCGTAGGCGGCTCGCCCGGACGGAGACGCTCGTAAATTTCGATCAGCGCCTTTTCGGTCGTGTCGGTGTTGTCCTTGTCCAGCGTGTTGCGAATATATTCGCTGTCGCCGAGCAGATCGATGATTTCCGCGTCGGAGCCGAAGCCGAGCGCGCGAAGCAAAACCGTAACGGGAATTTTCCGCGTCCGGTCGATCCGTACGTAAACGATGTCCTTGGCGTCCGTTTCCAGCTCGAGCCAAGCGCCCCGGTTCGGAATGACGGTCGCCGTATAACTTTTCTTGCCGTTTTTGTCGACTTTTGTGCTAAAATAAACACTGGGGGAACGAACGAGCTGACTGACGATTACCCGCTCGGCACCGTTAATAATAAAGGTACCGGTTTCCGTCATAAGCGGGAAATCGCCCATGAACACTTCTTGCTCCTTGACTTCTCCGGTTTCTTTATTGATTAAACGCACCTTGACGCGCAGCGGAGCAGCATACGTAACGTCACGTTCCTTCGAATCATCGACGGAATATTTCGGTTCTCCCAAGCTGTAGTCGATGAATTCCAGCACCAAATTGCCCGTGAAATCCTGAATCGGCGAAATATCCTGGAACATTTCGCGAAGACCCTCATCCAAAAACCACTGGTACGATTTTTGTTGAATTTCGATCAAGTTCGGGACTTCCAGCACTTCCTTAATCCGTGCGTACGTTCTGCGATTGCGCCGTCCGTATTGAACAGTATGACCCGCCAACTTTCCTTCACCCCTCACATCGACTTGAAAAAACTTGCAAGCAAAAAAGAAGAAAAGCCTCGTCAAAAAGCCTTGCGGCATTGCAGAGAGACCTTTTTTCCGCGGCAAACGTGGCAGCATTCCAATGTTCACATTTAGTTAGATTTTCCTAAAATGCGAACATTATACTTCTTTCGCCAAAATTATTCGTAGTCTGCAAAAAAAAGACTTGACATTTTAGCGAAATAAAGACATGACACCCATCTTAATACTGACATTTTATAATATTACCACAATAGCCGACGCGAGTCAAATACAACTCAGTCGGGCGTTCGTCAAGCACAAGTTTCGCCTATCCCCAAAATCGGCCCGTTTTCGCCCGCCGATCCGGAGTCCGCAAACGTTTATTTCGTCGCGCAGTAGATGCGGTAGCCTTTATCCTTGTCCGCCTCCGCGACGTTTCCGAACAGCGATTCCAGCTTGGCGAGCGCGGAAGGCGCGCCCTGCTTCTTCTGGATGACGACCCACAATTGGCCCCCTTCCGACAGATGCTCGTACGCCAATTCGAAAATGCGGTGCACCACCTGCTTGCCCGCCCGAATCGGCGGATTCGTTACGATTTTCGTAAACGTCCGGTCCGCAATCGCTTCGAACAAATCGCTTTGCACGATTTCCGCGTTCGCGATTCCGTTGCGCTGCGCGTTTTGTTTGGCCAGCTCGACCGCTCGTTCGTTAATGTCGATCATCGTCACCCGTCCCCGGGTCGCGAGCGCGGCCGCCGCAAGACCGATCGGGCCGTAGCCGCAGCCGACGTCCAGCACTTCGTCCGTTTCCGCGATGTCCATCGCCCCGATCAGCAGCCGGCTGCCGAAGTCGATCTCCTGCTTGGAAAATACGCCGGCGTCGGTCGTAAAATGAAACGTTTTTCCGCGCAGCACGGCCGTAACCGTCCCGCGCTCGCTGGCCGTCGTCGGCTTTTTCGAATAATAATGCTCCGTCATACGCCCTTCCTCCCTGTTCCCGGGATCGATCCCGCGGAAAGCCGCGGCCGCCTCCGGCGAAAAAGGAAATCCCCTTGAAGCGCGTGCTCCAAAGGGGATCCCGGTTCGACCGAAATTACTTCACTTCTACTTTTGCGCCAGCTTCTTCGAGCTTTGCTTTGATCGCGTCCGCGTCGGCTTTGGATACTTTCTCTTTGATCGGCTTCGGTGCGCCGTCAACGAGGTCTTTCGCTTCTTTCAGGCCGAGACCCGTAATTTCGCGAACGACTTTGATAACGTTGATTTTGGAAGCGCCGGCTTCGGCCAAAATAACGTCGAATTCCGTTTGCTCTTCCGCTTCGGCAGCTGCGCCGCCGCCGGCTACGACCGCTACCGGAGCGGCAGCCGTTACGCCGAATTCTTCTTCGATTGCTTTCACGAGATCGTTCAGTTCAAGAACGGTCATGCCTTTGATGGCTTCCAAGATTTGCTCTTTGCTCATGAGTTTACCCTCCAATTGGTAAGATCGAATGATGGTTCGTATTCACGTTCGAGTTAAGCTTGCGCTCCGCCCTCTTGCTTCTCCGACACCGCTTTAACCGCAAGCGCGAAGTTGCGGATCGGCGCCTGGAGCACGCTGAGGAGCATCGACAGAAGACCTTCGCGGGAAGGCAGTTCCGCAAGCGCCTTGATTTGGTTCATGTCGACGACGCGGCCTTCGACGACGCCGCCTTTTACTTTAAGCGCATCGTTCTTTTTGGCGAATTCGCTGAGCACTTTTGCAGCCGCAACGGCATCGTCCTTGCTGAACGCGACGGCCGTCGGGCCGGTCAGGACGCTGTCCAGGTCGGTCAGCTCGGCTTCCGCGGTCGCGCGGCGAACCAGCGTGTTTTTGAGAACTTGGAAATCGACGCCCGCTTCGCGAAGACGTTTGCGCAGCTCGGTCACTTGCGCCACGTTCAAGCCGCGATAGTCGGCCACGATCGTGCTCGCGCTCTCGCGGAGCTTTGCCGCCACTTCGGCCACGACTTGTTGTTTCTCTTGCAATACATTTGCGTTTGGCATGGGGGTACACCTCCTGTAAACTGGCTTCGCTTGCCCAATGCGTTATGTCGCCGTCCGGTGCTACACGTAAAAAGCCTCCGTTGGTTAGACGGAGGCACAACGTTGCCCTCGCTTCTTCGGCGGTCCGAAGAAACGGAAGCTTTATCGCAACACCTCGGTAGGCAAATTTTTAAGCCTCGCGGCGCCTACTGTCTACGGTTCACATATTCGTTTTCATAAAACCCATAACAGATTACCACGTCCGCTCGCAAATTGCAAATGGCACCATTTGCCGGGCGGGTTTATCTGAACGTTTGCGGGTTGACGCGTACGCTCGGTCCCATCGTCGACGAGACGGCGATGTTGCGCAAGTATACGCCTTTGGCCGCCGCCGGCTTCGCACGAACGAGTGCTTCCACAAGCGCGCGGAAATTTTCCTGCAGCTGCTCGGCGCTAAACGATACTTTGCCGATCGGCGCGTGAATTTGTCCGGCACGGTCGAGACGGTACTCGATTTTACCGGCCTTGATTTCTTTCACGGCATTCGCCACATCGAACGTAACCGTACCGGCTTTCGGGTTCGGCATCAAGCCTTTGCCCCCGAGCAGACGGCCGAGTTTGCCGACTTCGCTCATCATGTCCGGCGTAGCTACGCAGACGTCGAAATCGAACCAGCCTTGCTGGATTTTGTTGATCAAGTCTTGGTCCCCTACGAAATCCGCGCCGGCCGCTTCGGCTTCTTTCGCCTTGTCGCCCTTCGCGAACACGAGAACGCGTTTCGTTTTGCCCGTACCGTTCGGAAGTACGACTACGCCGCGCACGGCTTGGTCCTGCTTCTTCGGGTCTACCCCGAGACGAACGGCAACTTCGACGGTTTCGTCGAATTTGGCGGGAGCTGCCTTCTTCACCAGTTCAATCGCTTCGGCCGGCTCGTAGCTGGCGTCCGCATTGACCAGTTTGGCAACTTCTTGGTACTTCTTACCGCGTTTTGCCATGTCAAAAAGTCCTCCTTTGTGGTGTTAGCGGAAAATCCTCCCACTGTGCGGCGCTAGGTCCGCGAAAAAAAACGTGCGAAACATCAGTCTTGAATCGTAACGCCCATGCTGCGAGCGGTACCTTCGATCATCCGCATTGCGGCTTCGACCGAAGCGGCGTTCAGGTCCTGCATTTTTTGTTCGGCGATTTGACGAACGACGTCGCGTTTCACGGTAGCCACTTTTTTCTTGTTCGGTTCGCCGGATCCTTTTTCGATCTTGGCGGCTACGCGAAGCAGAACGGCAGCCGGAGGAGTTTTCGTTTCGAACGTGAACGAACGGTCCTCGTATACCGTAATGACGACCGGAATGATCAAGCCTGCTTGATCGGCGGTACGGGCGTTGAACTCTTTACAGAAAGCCATGATGTTGACCCCTGCTTGACCGAGTGCCGGACCGATCGGCGGCGCCGGGTTCGCTTTCCCTGCCGGAACTTGCAGCTTTACCATCTTGATAACCTTTTTAGCCATGCGTTGCACCTCCTAGCGCATAAAGTGGTGCGAGCGGAGCCTTGCGGCGCCTCCCACGACAGAAGGCCTACCCGTTACGAATAGACCCCGGAAACCGAATATGACCGTCTGCGATCCGATTTTGTTTTAGAAATCGGATTGACAGGCATCCGGAATCGACTTCCCGATTTCGCAAGGCTTTTAACCTCTAAAAGCGGTCCGGCAACCCCGAATTGCTTCGATCAAAAAAGACTTATATTTTTTCCACCTGAGTATATTCCAACTCAAGCGGGGTTTCCCGTCCAAACATGTTGACGTGCACTTTCAGCTTCGCCTTGTCGATCAAAATGTCCTCGACCGTACCGACGAAGTTGGCGAACGGTCCGACTTTGACGCGGACGGTTTCCTTGAGCTCGAAGTCGATCTTCGGCTTCGGGTTTTCGATACCCATATGCTTCAGGATGCTGTCGACTTCCTCCGGCAAAAGCGCCGTCGGTTTCGAGCCGGAACCGGTCGAGCCGACAAATCCGGTTACGCCCGGCGTGTTGCGCACGACGTACCAGGAATCGTCCGTCTGAATCATCTCGACGAGAACATAGCCGGGGTACACTTTCCGCATGACGGTCTTTTTCTTGCCGTCCTTGTTCACGATCTCTTCTTCCATGGGAACGAGAACGCGGAAAATTTTGTCCTGCATGTTCATCGATTCGACGCGCTTTTCCAAGTTCGCTTTTACTTTGTTTTCATACCCGGAATAGGTATGTACGACGTACCATCTTTTTTCCATATCGTCACCCAGCCCCCATTAGTCGAACAGGCGCAGGATTTCGCTCAGCCCGAGGTCGATCAGCCAAAAATAGATGGTTACGAACGTGCACGTCGCAAATACTACGATCGTGTAGCTGATGAGCTCCTTGCGGCTTGGCCATTTGACCTTCTTCAGTTCAGCCCAGCTGTCGGAGAAGAAGGAAAACGTCGAGCCGAAGCCTTGCTTCATTCTTTGCAGAAACGTCACGATTACCCCTCCAAACCTGCGGCTAGCCGTATTCGCGACAAATAAAAAAAATCCCGAAAATAGGGCTACCTGAACTAATTTATCATAGACTTCAAGGCGTGTCAAGAAAACGCCCTCGTGCGTGCCGCGCCCGGTCGCTTGTACAAGCATTGCCATTCCGCCCGGATTGTAAACCTAGCGCCTTGATCGTAGGGGCAAACGAAAAAAAATAGAAACGGCATTCTTTCTCCGATGCGGGCGAAAGAATGCCTCTTAAACGTCGCGAACTTCCAAGTAACGCTCCAGCTTGCGCTTGACCCGCTGCAGCGCGTTGTCGATCGATTTCACGTGACGGTCCAGATCGACGGCGATTTCCTGGTACGAGCGGCCGTCCAAATAGAGCATGAGCACTTTGCGCTCCAGGTCGCTGAGTATTTCGCCCATTTTGTCTTCCAGTCCGCTGAATTCTTCCTGGTTGATAATAAGCTCCTCGGGATCGGTTACGCGAGTGCCGCAGATGACGTCCAGCAGCGTTCGATCGGAATCTTCGTCGTAGATGGGCTTGTCCAGAGAAACGTAGGAGTTGAGCGGGATATGTTTTTGCCTCGTGGCGGTTTTGATGGCGGTAATGATCTGCCGGGTAATGCACAGCTCGGCGAAAGCTTTGAACGTGGCAAGCTTGTCCTCTCGGAAATCGCGAATCGACTTGTAAAGACCGATCATGCCTTCCTGAACGATATCTTCGCGGTCGGCTCCGATCAAAAAATAGGAACGGGCTTTGGCTCGAACGAAATTTTTGTATTTGTTGATCAAATACTCCAGCGCCTCGCCGTTGCCTACGCGAACCGATTCGACCACTTCTTCGTCGGACATCAGGTCGTATTCGTGCATTCTCAGTTCTTTGAGGTCGATGCTCACCCGTATCCCTCCGACTGCAAGCTAAAGCTAGCGCTATAGCAACAAAAGATAGGATTAGTATACATTATGTAATCTGACATCGTCAACAAGCGGCTACAGGCCGCGCCGCCACTTCTCGAACTTCTCGCGAAGCTCGTCCGACAGCTTGCTGTCGAGCGAATTTTTCGCGGGGGAAGCCGTCTCCTCGATCTTCGTCCGAATCTCCTTGCGAATTTCCTTGACGGCGAACAGCAGCTCCCGCGCCGGAAGGCGGAGAGCCCCTTGCCCGAACGTCACGTGCTGCTCGACCGAGTCGGAGGTGGCGACGTGGATTTGCACCCTTCTTCCTCGCAAATCGGCTACGAGTCTCTCGATTCGCTCGTCGGCCGTTTCTTTTTCCCGCGTATAGAGCACTTCGATCTGGCGCTGCCGGTATTTGCCCCCGAGCCCCGGCACCCGGTAAGCGTCGAAGACGCAGTATACTTTGTTGCCTTTGTAAGCCTGGTAGTCGGCCAGCATGTCGATCAGCTTGTCCCGCGCCTCCTCCAAGCTGACGTCCTTCAGCTTGTTCAGCTCGGGCCAGGCCCCGATGATGTTATAGCCGTCGACGATGACAACGTGTTTCATCTCGCCTTACACCGGCGGGCTACGAAAGGCCCCGGCCGCGTTGGCGGACGACTTCGTACATGAACACCGAGGCGGCGACCGAGGCGTTCAGCGAATTGATTCGCCCGTGCATCGGCAGCTTGACGAGAAAATCGCATTTCTCCTTGATCAGCCGGCCGATGCCGCGATTTTCGTTGCCGATGACGATCGCGAGCGGCACTTTGAAGTCGGCGTCGTAAACGAGCCCGCTGGCTTCCACGTCCGCGCCGGCGACCCATATGCCCGCTTCCTTCAGCGTATCGATCGTCTGCGCGATATTGGTCACGCGGGCGACGGGGACGTACTCGACGGCTCCGGCCGACGTCTTCGAGACGGTCGCGGTAAGGCCGACCGAGCGCCGTTTCGGAATGATGACCCCGTGCACCCCGGCGCAGTCGGCGCTGCGGAGAATGGAGCCCAAATTGTGCGGGTCTTCGATCTCGTCCAATATAAGCAAAAACGGCGCCTCGCCGCGGGAATTCGCCCGCGCAACGAGCTCCTCGACGTCGACATAATCGTGGGCGGCGGCCTGCGCGACGACGCCTTGATGCGGCACGTCGCTGACCATCTGGTCCAGCTTGCGCTTGTCGACGAACTGGACGACGAGGTTTAGTTTTTTCGCTTCCGCCACGATCGGCTGCGTATGGTGCTTTTGCGCTTGTTCGGCGATCCATATTTTGTGGATCGTCCGTCCCGACCGGAGCGCTTCGAGCACGGCATGTTTGCCGGCAATCCATTCTTCCATGTCGCTATCTCCTCGGTTGTTCCAGGATCAGCCCGAGCAGCTCCCCAAGCCGATCGAACCGTTTCGTATAATACAAATAGCCGAGCAGGCACTCGAACGCGGTGCTGTGGCGATAGTCGGCCACGTCGGCGTTTTTCGGGATCGTCCCGGACTTGGCGTTGCGTCCGCGCTTCACGACGTCTGTCTCTTCCGGCGTCAGAAGCGGCATCAGCGCATGCAGCGCGCTCGCCTGGGCTTTCGCCGAAACGTACTTGACCGCCTCGCGGTGCAAATGGTTCGGGCGGTGGTTCGGGCGCGAGATGACGAACTGCCTGACGGCCATTTCGAACACCGCGTCGCCCATATACGCCAGCACGAGCGGATTCAATTGATTCGGCTCCTTGGCCGGGTCGTACATAAACAGATTCGTGTCGGTCATCCGTTCACCGTCATTTGCGGCGCCAGCGCAAGCCTTGCGGCGTATCCTCGAGCTGGATTCCTTTCGCCGTCAGCAAATCGCGGATTTCGTCGGCGCGCGCCCAATTTTTGCTCTTTCGGGCTTCCGTCCGCTCGGCGATCAGCCGCTCGACTTCTTCGTCCAGCAGCTGCTCCTCTTCCTCCGCTAGTATGCCCAAAACGCCGTTCAGCTCCCGAATCGCCTCCAGCAGCAGCTTCAGCGTCGCGGCGTTCGCGTCCGCCTTCGTCATGTAGCCGTTGCTTTCCGCGATCAGATCGAATACCGCCGTAAGCGCGTCGGCCGTATTGAAGTCGTCGTCCATTTTATCGCGGAACTCCGCCTTGATCCGGGCAACCGAGGCTGCAACCGCTTCGTCCGCTTCGCCGTCCGGAGCGACTCCGATCCGGTGCTTCAGGTTGGCCACGCCGTTCTCGATGCGCTCCAGCCCGCCGGCGGCCTGCTGCAGGCCGTCTTCGCTGAAGTTGAGCGGGTTGCGGTAATGCGTGGACAGGAAGAAAAAGCGCAGCGCCTGCGGTTTAACGCGTTGCACGAGCTGGTTGACGTTGACGCCGTTTCCGAGCGATTTCGACATTTTTTCGTTGTTGATATGAATGTAGCCGTTGTGCATCCAATAATTGGCGAGCGGCTTGCCGGTCGAGCATTCCGACTGGGCGATTTCGCATTCGTGGTGCGGGAATTGCAAATCGTGGCCGCCGCCGTGAATGTCGAGCGTGTCGCCCAAATATTTGCGCGCCATCGCCGAGCATTCGATATGCCAGCCGGGCCGCCCTTCGCCCCACGGGCTCGGCCAATGAATTTCGCCCGGCTTCGCGCCTTTCCACAGCACGAAATCTTGCGGGCTTTCTTTGCGCTCGCCGACCTCGACCCGGATGCCGAACTGCAGCTCCTGCAAGTTTTGATGCGACAGCTTCCCGTATTCGGGGAATTTTTCGGTGCGGAAATAGACGTCCCCGCCGCTTTCGTAAGCGTACCCTTTCTCGATCAGATCGGCGATGAGCGCCACGATTTCCCCGATATTTTCGGTGACCCGCGGATTGACGGTCGCCTTGCGCACGCCGAGCGATTCGATATCTTCGTAATAGGCGGCGATAAATTTTTCGGCGATATCGGTGACCGTTTCCCCGGTTTGCTCCGATTTGCGGATCAGCTTATCGTCGACGTCGGTAAAGTTGACGACATAGTTCACTTCATAGCCGCTCATTTCCAGGTACCGTCTGACGACGTCGAAAAAAATGGCCGGCCTTGCGTTCCCGATATGGATGTAGTCGTACACGGTCGGACCGCACACATACATGCTCACTTTGCCCGGCACGATCGGCACGAACGTTTCTTTGACGCGAGTCATCGTGTTATACACTTTTAGACTCATACGTATGAACCCCTCCGTTTGTTTGCCGCAGCTCCTGCCGCAGCCGCTCGACTTCTGTTTTCAGATCCTCGATTTGCTTCTCCATATGCCGCAGCGATTCGATCAGCGGATCCGGCAGCTTGTCGTGATCCAGCTTGTGCTGCATGCTGACGCCGTCTCGTTTGACGATGCGCCCGGGATTGCCGACGACGGTGCTGTTCGGCGGCACTTCCTTCAGAACGACCGCGTTCGCGCCGATCTTCGAATTGTCTCCGACCGTAAACGAGCCGATCACCTTCGAGCCGGAGCCGACGACCACGTTGTTGCCCAGCGTCGGATGGCGTTTCCCGGTTTCTTTGCCCGTTCCGCCCAGCGTCACTCCTTGATACAATACCACATCGTCGCCGATTTCGCATGTTTCCCCGATGACGACGCCCATCCCGTGGTCGATGAACAGCCGTCTGCCGATTTTCGCCCCGGGATGAATTTCGATGCCCGTCATAAAACGGCTGACCTGCGAGATGATGCGGGCGACCGTAAACCATCTCCGGCGGTAAAACGCGTGAGCCACACGGTGCGCCCAGACGGCGTGCAGACCGGAATACGTCAGCACGACTTCGAATATGCTGCGCGCGGCCGGGTCGTTGTCGAATACGGCTTGAATGTCCGATCTCATGTTGCGGAACATGGACTCACCTGCTTTCTTTCGTCGAAGATGCGAACCGCAGTCAGCGGTCGGTAGTTCCGGGATTGCGAATGGAACGAATTCGGCACAAAAACGAAAAAGCTCTGCAGCCCGTAGGCTGCAGAGACGTATAGACGCGGTTCCACTCTGCTTGGACAGCCGCGCGCGCCCGTTCCCGGCTAAACCCGGACGAGGCAAAGGACTGTCCCACTTCGAATCCGTAACGCGGATTAACGGCAGCGCCTACCCTGCGCGGGGCAGCTCGGCGGTGCGGCTCGCGGGCGCATTTCCGTTACCGCGGGAATGGGCAACTCGCAGCCGGCGATTCGTTCGCCGATTGCCCTCTCTGGAAAACCCGGTCGTCACGTACTTTCCCGTTCGACGCCTGTCATTTTGTTCATCCTGCTTGAAATTAAACCAAGTATACAATATCAGCGGTCCACTGACAACAGCTTTCGCAGCCGCTCCGCGACGCGGCTTTGTCCGAGCAGCGCGATCGTTTGGTTCAAATCGCGGCCGTGCGTCTGCCCGGTGAGCGCGACCCGTACGGGCATGAACAGCTGTTTGCCTTTATAGCCGGTTTCCTTCTGCACCGTTTTGAGCATCGCCTGAACCGATTCCGGCGTAAACTCGCTCGCCTGCTCGATAAGCCGGGCAAACGCGCGCAGCACCTCGGGAACGTGGGCTTCCTCCAGCACGGCGCGGCCTTCCTCCTCGAACTCCGGCTCCTCCCGGAAAAACACGTCCGTCAAAGGCACGATGTCGGCGGCGCAGTTCATCTGCTCCTGGTACAGCGCGACGAGCGATTTCACCCAATTCCGCTTCGCGTCGTCCAGCCGCTCGGGAATGCGGCCGGCTTTTTGCAAATGCGGAATCGCCATCTCCGTCACCCGCTCCGGATCGGCCTTTTTCAAATAATGGTTGTTCATCCAGCTCAGCTTGTTCGTGTCGAACGCCGCCGGACTTTTCGACAACCGGTCCGCGTCGAACGCCGCGATCAGCTCGTCCCGCGAAAAAATTTCGTTCTCGCCTTCCGGCGACCAGCCGAGCAGCGCGATGAAATTGAACATCGCCTCCGGCAAATAACCGAGCTGGTCGTACTGCTCGATAAACTGAATGATCGACTCGTCGCGCTTGCTCAGCTTTTTCCGCTGTTCGTTGACGATGAGCGTCATATGCGCGAACTGCGGCGGCTCCCAGCCAAGCGCTTCATAGATCATCAGCTGCCGCGGCGTATTCGAAATATGGTCCTCTCCGCGCAGCACGTGGGAGATCTCCATCAGATGGTCGTCGATGACGACGGCGAAATTGTACGTCGCGATGCCGTCCTTCTTGATAATGACGAAGTCGCCGATCCCGTCCGATTCGAACGCGATGTCGCCCTTCACCTGATCGCGGAACGTGTACGTTTTCCCTTCCTCGACGCGAAAACGGATGCTCGGCACGCGCCCTTCGGCCTCGTAGGCGCGGCGCTGCTCGGCCGTCGTCTCCCGGTGCTTGCCGGAATAGCGCGGCGTTTCCCCGCGGGCGGTCTGCTCCTCCCGCTCCTTCTCCAGCTCTTCCTCGGTACAGTAGCAGTAATACGCCCGTCCGGACGCGATCAGCCGTTCGGCGTATTTCCGGTACAGGTCGAGCCGCTCCGTTTGGCGGTACGGGCCGAACGGGCCGCCGACGTCCACGCTTTCGTCCCAATCGACTCCGAGCCATTTCAAATACGTCAGCTGGTTTTCTTCCCCGCCGGCCACGTTCCGTTTGACGTCGGTATCTTCGATGCGGATGATGAATTTGCCGTTATGATGCCGCGCGAACAAATAGTTGAACAGCGCCGTCCGTGCGTTGCCGATATGCAGATGGCCGGTCGGACTCGGCGCGTAACGGACGCGAATCGGTCTTGTCATCGTCATGCCTGCTCCCTTTGGTTCGATTTGTAAGCGATCATAGCATATTTTTTTGCAAACAGACAACCGCCTGAGCGGCGATTCCTTCCCCGCGGCCGGTGAAGCCGAGCTTCTCCGTCGTCGTCGCCTTGACGTTCACCTGCGACACGTCCGCTTCGAGCACGCTCGCGATCCGCTCCTGCATTTGCGGAATATAGGGCGCCATCTTCGGCTTCTGGGCGATAATCGTCGCATCGAGGTTGCCGAGCGCGTAGCCCGTTTGTTTCGCCAGCGCCCATACGTGCTCCAGCAGCTTGACGCTGTCCGCGTCTTTATACGCCGGGTCGGTATCCGGGAAATGTTTGCCGATATCCCCTTGCCCGAGCGCCCCGAGAATGGCGTCGGCGATGGCGTGCAGCAGCACGTCCGCGTCCGAATGGCCGAGCAGCCCTTTCTCGAAAGGAATGTCCACGCCTCCGATGATGCATTTGCGCCCTTCCGCCAATTGATGCA
This sequence comes from Paenibacillus sp. GYB003, assembly GCF_036577625.1. Lineage (NCBI taxonomy): Bacteria > Bacillati > Bacillota > Bacilli > Caryophanales > Paenibacillaceae > Paenibacillus > Paenibacillus sp. GYB003. The sequence goes on from NZ_JARBDC010000020.1 coordinate 49,232, forward strand.
CGTCAAAGCCTTGCCCGATTCGAATCATGTCGGATCTTCCCTTTCCCCTTGTAGTTGGTCCAGCAAACGCTCCGCGAGCAGCAAGTCGTCGGGCGTCGTAATTTTGATGTTCGTATAGTCCCCTTCGACGACATAGACGGAATGGCCGATTCGCTCGACCAGCATCGCGTCGTCCGTACCGACGAAGCCTTCCCGGGCCGCGTGGTCGTGCGCCTGGCGCAGCAGGCCAAGACGAAAAGCCTGTGGGGTTTGCACCGCCCACAAGCTTTTCCGCTCCGGAGTCGCGTCGATCCGCCCGGAGTCGCTCACGACTTTGATCGTATCTTTAACCGGCACCGCGAGCACGGCCCCTCCGGCTTCATAGGCTTTATGCAAGCATTCCGCGATTTTCGCTTCCGTGACGAACGGCCTTACGCCGTCATGCACCGCCACGACGTCGAGTCCTTCCGGCAAGCGCTCCAGTCCGATGCGCACCGAATGCTGGCGCTCTTCCCCGCCCGAGGCGACGGCCGCGACCTTCGAAAGCCCGTACCGCTCGACGTACGTGACGCACCGTCCGATATCCTCGCTTCCGGTTACGAGCACGATCGCTTCGATTTCCGGCATCCGCTGAAACGTCTCGAGCGTATGCACCAAAATCGGCTTGTTCCGCAGCTGCAAATATTGTTTGCTTTCGGACGTTCCCATCCGCGTTCCTTTGCCCGCCGCCACGATGACGGCGCCGTATCTCGCCATTGCTTCTTCCCTGCCCCGCTGGATTCCGATTATGTTCGGGCGTTTCCCGCCCTATCCTATCATAATCGTTTTACTGCGCTTTTTCCAACAGTTTCGGCTTGGCGAATATCATCCGGCCGGCCGACGTTTGCAGCACGCTCGTCACGAGCACCTCGATCGTGGCGCCGATATACTCGCGTCCGCCTTCCACGACGATCATCGTGCCGTCGTCCAAATAAGCGACGCCCTGCCCCTGCTCCTTGCCGTCCTTGATCACCTGCACGAGAATTTCTTCGCCGGGCAGCACGACCGGCTTGACCGCGTTGGCCAAATCGTTGATGTTCAGCACCGATACGCCCTGCAGCTCGCATACTTTGTTCAGGTTGAAATCGTTCGTGATAACTTTGCCCTGCAGCGCCTTGGCCAGCCGCACCAGCTTGCTGTCGACCTCGGATATTTCCTCGAAATCCCCTTCGTAGATCAATACTTTGACGTCGAGCTCTTTCTGGATTTTGTTTAAAATATCGAGTCCGCGCCGTCCGCGATTGCGCTTCAGCAAATCGGAGGAGTCGGCGATGTGCTGCAGCTCCTCGAGCACGAATTCCGGGATGACGAGCGTTCCTTCGATGAAGCCGGTTTTGCAAATGTCGGCAATGCGGCCGTCGATAATGACGCTCGTATCCAAAATTTTATGCTCGTCCTTCTGCGGCGCCCCTTTCTTTTTGCCGCCGAAGCCCGATGTCAGCACATGCAGCAAATCTTCCCGCTTCTGGTAGCCGATCCGGAATCCGTAAACGCCGAGCAACGAAGTCAATACGTACATGAGCGCCGTCCCGACCCAGCCGGCTTTCGTCAAAGCCGGCAGAAGCAGCGCCGAAATGACGAGCCCGAGAATGAGACCGATCAGTCCCGACAACAGATCGAGCGTCGGCGTCTTGACGATGCGGTCTTCCAGCGTCCGTATCCGCTCCGCTCCGTACCCGAGCAGCAGCGCCGACGCGGCATAAAAGAGAACGGCGCCGATACCGGCGGCCCAATAAGCCGGTCCCGCAAGCTGTTCCACGCCGAGTATAGGACGTACGAATCTTAACAAAAATTGCTCGATCGCCCCGCTCCATCCGTAACCCAGCAAGCCTCCCGCAATAGCGAGCACAAACTGAAGTTGGCGTTTCGCCATGCAACTTTCACCTCCATAATGACACATGCTTGTTCTCATTACCAATTATGAACCAATTTCCGTACGCCTAATCGGGACGAGTAAACTTTTTCCTGCAAATTGAACTTTAGGACCGATTCTTTTATAATGAAACGTAGCGAGATTATGGAAATTCGAGGTGAATGGAATGAGCGGCTTAACGTTAAAGCAGTTTCAAGAGCAAGTTTCCGATTTGCTACTCCGTCACCGAAGTTTGCTGGACGTCTTGTCCAAATCGCAGCAATCGAGCGCATCCGTCAATCGCAGCGTCATCAAGTCGGTCACCGAATGCGGCTGTATTTCGCTCGAGGCGAACAAGCAGCCTTATCCGGACGACATGAGTCTGGAGGAGGCGAAGGCGTTGACCCAGACGCACGTGAAAGGGCAGTTGTGCGAAAACTGCATCGACGCGATCACCGTGCAGCTCGGCAAGCATTTGTTTTACCTGTCCTCGCTGTGCAACCTGCTCGACCTGGACCTGGACGATATTATCGCCAAGGAATCGCAAAAATGTTCGACGCTCGGCTTGTTCAATTTATCGTAAAGACCGCGGCGAATCGCCATAAAACAATAAAAGCATTTATTTTCTGATATCGCAGAAAATAAATGCTTTTTATTTTCGATATGGGTTCACGGTCAGCCGTGCGTTTCCGACTTCGTCGGCTCGTCGATCGGGTTCGCCCGTTTCCTGCGGCGAAACATACGTCTAGCGTTTTTTTTTAGTCCGTTCAGTCCGTACAGCGCATAAATGAGCAGAGGAATGAAAATAAGCTTGGATAAAAGTCCCGGATAGATGATCGCAAGCGTTACGGCCCCGGCCACGATGATCGGCGTAAGCCACAGCGCCGTTTTCGGAATGCCCACTTTTTTGAAATTCGGATATTTCACGGTGCTGACCATCAAGAACGACAAGACGAGCGTGCTGGCCAGCAAAATCGCCGAAGGAATTTCGTTATGAAACAGCGCGAGCGTACTGAGCACGCTGCCGGCCGCCGGAATCGGCAACCCGATGAAGTAGCCGGGCACGCCGGATATGACGTTGAACCGGGCCAGCCGAAGCGCGCCGCATATCGGAAAGACGGCGGTCACGATCCACGCCAGCGCGGAAGCCTCCATATTTTGAAAAGCGACGACGTACATAATAAAAGCCGGCGCAACGCCGAACGAGATGACATCGGACAAAGAATCGAGTTCCTTTCCGAACTCGCTCTGCGCGTTCAACGCTCGCGCCACGCGGCCGTCCAGCCCGTCAAGCAGCATCGCCACGATGACGAATATGGCCGCCAACTCCGCGTTTTTGTTGTCCGCGCCCGAATTAAACGCCAAAATGATTGCAATAATCCCCAGAAACAAGTTACCGACCGTAAACATGCTGGGAATTGAATTTCTGATCATGAAAGGCTCCACCTCTACCCTTTACTATGCCCCAAAGCAACGCGAATCAGTCCTCGCGCTCCGGGTAACGCGAACCTATCTTCTGATTGTAGGTCAACTTATATATGTCTGTCAATGAACAATTGCTCTTGGATCCGCTTCAAACCTTCCTTGATCGCCCGGGCGCGCACTTCCCCGATGCCGTCGACCTCGTCCAGTTCTTCGATCGTGGCCATGACGATATGGGGCAGCCGTTCGAACCGTTCGACCAGATTCTGGATGATGATCGCGGGAAGACGGGGCAGCTTGTGCAGCATCCGGTAGCCGCGCGGGGATACCGTTTCCTCCATCATCGTATTCGTATGCGGATAGCCGAGCAGCCGAATGATGTTTTGCTGGTCCAGCAGCTCTTCGGACGTCAGCTTTTTCAGCCCCGCGGCGATTTCCTTCGTCTTCTCGTCGCTGCAATCCCGGCAGTAGTCTTTAATGACGAGCAGCGCTTCGTGATCGACGTTGCCTACGAGCTCGTCGAGCTGCATGCTGATGAGGCGCCCTTCCGTTCCGAGCTCGTTGATGTATCGTTTAATCTCGGCTTTGACGCGAAGCACCATCTCGAACCGCTGGATGACGTTCGCCACCTCGTACAGCGTGACAAGCTCCTCGAACTCGGTGGCGCCCAAATTCGTCAGCGACTGGTCGAGCACGGCCCGGTATTTTTCCAGCGTTTGAATCGCCTGGTTCGCTTTCGTCAAGATGACGCCGATATCTTTAAGCGAATAGCGCAAATTGCCTTGATAGACCGTAATGACGTTGCGCCGCTGCGAAATCGACACGACGAGCTTTCCGGTCTGCTTGGCGACCCGCTCCGCGGTCCGGTGCCGGATGCCGGTTTCGATCGACGGAATCGACGAATTCGGAATGAGCTGCGTATTGGCGTACAAAATGCGCTTGATGTCTTCGCTCAGGATGATCGCCCCGTCCATCTTGGCCAATTCGTACAAATAGTTGGGCGAGAAATCGCAATTGATGGAGAAGCCTCCGTCCACGATTTCCATGACGCCCGGGCTGTAGCCGACTACGATAAGCGCTCCGGTTTTGGCCCGAAGCACGTTTTCCAGCCCTTCGCGAAACGGTGTGCCGGGCGCCACCAGCTGCAAAATTTGCTGCATGACGTCCCGCTTCGTATCGTCTTTCACTGTAAAGCCTCCTTATCGATCCCCGGTACTTCTGTTGCCGTTTCCGTTATTCCAATGCGGCCGCGAGCGCTTCCGCCACCGTTTCCACTCCGATAATGTCGAGCCCTTGCGGAGGCGTCCATCCTTTCAGGCTTTTGCGCGGCATAATGACGCGCTTGAAGCCGAGCTTCTGCGCTTCCTTCACCCGCTGGTCGATGCGCGATACGCCGCGTACTTCGCCGGTCAAGCCGATTTCGCCGAATACGACGTCGAACGGCTGCGTCGGCCGGTCCTTGAAGCTCGAGGCGATGGCGACCGCCGCCGCCAAATCGACCGCCGGTTCGTCCAGCTTGACGCCGCCGGCCACGTTCAGGTAAGCGTCCTGGTTTTGCAAAAAAAGGCCGACCCGCTTTTCCAATACGGCGATAATGAGCGAAAGCCGGTTATGGTCGATCCCCGCCGACATGCGCCGCGGACTCGGGAAGTTCGTGCTGGACACGAGCGCCTGAAGCTCGACGAGCACCGGACGCGTCCCTTCCATGCTGGCGACGACCGTGGACCCGGATACGCCGAGCGGCCGTTCGGACAAAAACAGCTCGGAAGGGTTCGTCACCTCGCGAAGTCCGTTTTCGATCATTTCGAAAATGCCCATTTCGTTCGTCGAGCCGAACCGGTTTTTCACCGCCCGCAGCAGCCGGTACGAATGATGCCGCTCCCCTTCGAAGTAAAGCACGCAGTCGACCATATGCTCGAGCAGGCGCGGACCGGCGATCGCTCCTTCCTTCGTGACGTGGCCGACGAGCACGGTCGCGATTCCTTTGATCTTAGCTATTCGCATAAAATGTCCCGTACATTCGCGAACTTGCGCGACACTGCCGGGAGCCGACGTTACCGCGGAGTGAAACACCGTTTGGATCGAGTCGACGACCATAAAGTCGGGCTTCTCGTTTTCGATCGCCTCTTCGATCAGCTCGACGTTCGTTTCGCACAGCACGAACAGCCGGTCGGACAAAGCGTTCAGCCGGTCCGCCCGCATTTTCAGCTGGCGCACCGATTCTTCGCCGGATATGTACAGCACCTTCAGTCCGGCGGACGTCATCTGGTGCGACAGCTGCAGCAGCAAGGTCGATTTGCCGATGCCGGGGTCGCCCCCGACCAATATTAAGGAGCCGGGTACGACCCCCCCGCCGAGCACCCGGTTCAGCTCGTTCATGTCGGATAAAATCCGGTTTTCGACACTGCTCTCTATATGTATGATCGAAGTCGCTTTTTCTTTCGTCTGCGTCAAGGCGGAATGAAAGCCTTTGGACTTGCCGGTCATCTCCACTTCCTCGACCATACTGTTCCAGGCGCCGCAGCCCGGACATTTGCCGAGCCATTTCGGCGACTCGGTTCCGCATTCCTGACAGCAAAATTTCGTTTTTGTTTTCGTCATTGTTCGTTCCTCTTCGAAAGCGATTGTATCCAAAGTGTACCATTTCGCGGAAGCAAAGAAAACCCTGTGAGCGTACCGGACGGCATCACGACATGCAAAAAAGGCATTCCGATTATCCGCAAAGGATAACCGAAATGCCCTGACTTTGCAACCCGGCGATTCGCTCGGCCCGGGATTAGTTTTTCGTGACGACGAGCTCGCCGTCGACCTCGTCGATCGTAAGCGTATCGCCTTTGGAGATATTGCCGCGAAGCAGCTCTTCGGACAAACGGTCCTCGATATGCTTCTGAATCGCCCGGCGAAGCGGTCTCGCTCCGTAAGTCGGGTCGAAGCCTTCTTTCGCCAAAAACGCCTTGCCCTTCTCGGTGAGCGTAAATTCGACGTTTTGCTCGCGCAGCCGTTTGCTCAGCTCGTCGGACATGAGGGATACGATGCGGGCGATATGCTCCTGCTCCAGCGAGTGGAACACGATAATTTCGTCGATCCGGTTCAGGAACTCCGGACGGAAGCTTTTCTTCAGCTCGCCCATCACTTTATCCTTCATGTTGTTGTAGTCGCGGCCGGCATCGTCG
>NZ_JARBDC010000021.1:0-406 GCF_036577625.1 Paenibacillus sp. GYB003
AAGGCGAGCGAAGCGGAACTTCCCCGGGGTCAAAGAGCCAGGCATGCTGACCAAGGACTGCACGGTAACCCGGGAGACCCTGCGGCTCTTCTGCGGCGGAGTACTTGTTAGGAACGGCCCGGAAGTACGCCGGCCAACCGATCAAAAGGGAGTAAGGCAAACGGCGCGCAGGGAGTCGGACAGCCCCATAGTACCCAAGAGGCCGGGGAACGCCGGAAGAGGGAAGGGAGGCTGCACGTCATCGATCTTGGTAAGGAAACAGATGCTACACACAGAGGTAGGGAACAAATGGATACGAGATTACCAAGAATAGCAGAAGTCGCAAAGACCAGACCGAAAGAACGGTTTACCTCACTCGCGCATTTGCTCGACAAACAGATGCTTTGGGACTGCTATCCGGAACTGC
>NZ_JARBDC010000022.1:0-574 GCF_036577625.1 Paenibacillus sp. GYB003
ATCGGTTTGCACAGCAAAGACCGTCCGTTCCATTAAGCGCCGAAGCCGGAGCGGGTTTCCTGCTGCTGCGAAGGAAACGGCGATATCGGCCTGTATGACCTGCGCCGGCGTCGTCGGGAGTTGGAGCATGGGGCGAGCATGGGGCGAGCATGGGGCGTCGGCGGGGCGGGCCTAAGCTTCAAGTGTCTAACGGATATGGCGGCCGCTAATGAGCCTCATTTCGGCCTATTTTTTTTCCAACGGACACAGGCGCGGCGAGCGACCGGGCAAGGTCGTGCAGTTTAGCAGGTGGAAACCCGGCTTGGTAAGACGTCAGCCGCGTCGCCAATACCGAGTCTTGGGCTGCCAACAGTAAAGGGAACAAATGGATACGAGATTACCAAGAATAGCAGAAGTCGCAAAGACCAGACCGAAAGAACGGTTTACCTCACTCGCGCATTTGCTCGACAAACAGATGCTTTGGGACTGCTATCCGGAACTGCCGGCAGACAAAGCGACAGGGATAGACGAAGTAACCAAGGCGGAGTATGGGAAGAACCTGGAAGCGAACCTGGACGAGCTGACGACCCGGATG
>NZ_JARBDC010000023.1:0-49704 GCF_036577625.1 Paenibacillus sp. GYB003
CGACCGGCTGCTGGAGCTCGGCAAGCTGGCCCGATTCCCGATCGTCAGCGCCAACGTGAAGCGGTCGGACGGATCTCGCCTGCTTCCGCCTTATGTCATTAAAGAGGTCGACGGCTTGAAGCTGGGCATCTTCGGGCTGACGACGCCGGAAACCGCGTTCAAGACGCATCCGAACAATGTGAAGGGGCTCGCGTTCGCGAACCCGGCCGAGGAAGCGAAAGCGATCGTCGCCGAGCTGAAAGGCAAAGTCGATGCGATCGTCGCGATCGCCCATCTCGGCGTGGACGCCTCCAGTGCGGACACGAGCCTGAAGCTGGCGCAGGCGGTCCCCGACATCGACGTCATTCTCGACGGCCACAGCCATACGACGATGGAGAAAGGGATGCTGGAAAACGGCGTACTGATCGCGCAAACGGGCGAATATTTGAAAAACGTCGGCCGGGTCGATTTGACGTTCGCAAACGGCAAGCTGACCGGCAAGACGGCGAGCCTGATGACGAAGCAGCTGTTTGTCGATCAGGCGATTGCGCCGGATCGAGAGGTTTCGAGCATCGTCGACGAAGTGAAGAAACGCCAGGAAAGCGTGCTGCAGGAAGTCGTGGGCTACACCGGGGTGAAGCTGAACGGCGAACGCGAAGTCGTCCGCAAGGGCGAATCCAATCTCGGCAGCTTGATCGCGGACGCGATGCTCAGCGAGACGGGCGCCGACGTCGCGATCACGAACGGCGGAGGCATCCGCGCCTCGATCGAGGCGGGACCGATTACGAAAGGCCAAGTGATCACGGTGCTGCCTTTCGGTAATTACATTCAGACGAAGCAAGTAAAAGGCTCCGACATCCGGAGCGCGCTTGAGCTCGGCGTGTCCGCTTATCCGGAATCGCTCGGCGGCTTCCCGCAAGTGGCCGGCGTCGAATTCGAATTCGACCCGTCGCTTCCGAAGGGCGAACGCATCACCTCGATCGCGGTCAAAGGCGAGCCGCTCGACCCGCAGCGGACGTACGTGCTCGCCACCAACGATTTTATGGCGGCCGGCGGCGACAATTATACGATGTTCCAGCCTTACCCGATCGCCAACGATTTTTCGTCCCTGGAAGAATCGCTGATCGCCTACATTCGCCAGACCGGCGAGCTGCAGGCGAGTGCGGCGGGACGAATCCGGGTCAAAGCCGCCGAAACGGCGTCCGCTCCGGCTCCTGCTCCGGCTCCTGCTCCGGCTCCTGCACCGGCACCGGCACAAGACGCCGCGCCGCAGACGGGGGGCGTCTATGTCGTGAAACCGGGCGATACGTTGACGAAAATCGCCAAGCTGTACCAAACGACTTGGCGCGAGCTGCACCGTCTGAACCCGATTCCGAATCCGAATCTGATTTTCCCCGGGCAAACGATCGAGCTGCCTTGAGGGCAGCGCTACTCGATTCGCCATTCTCGTTAAAAGTCGCCCTGTAGCTGGCGGAGCGAAAGCTCCGCGCTATGGGGCGTTTTCTATTTCGACCGCTTCGCCGTTGCGCCGGCGCTCAGATCGGGTTATGCTTGTACAGGAAGGGTAGCAACTATTTTCCATTTATGGAATGGGAGGGTGCCGATGAAGAGCGAACGATTTGCAAGGATCGACGCGGAAAGCTTGAACATCGTCGATCGGGACGGGACAATCCGAATGACCTTGTTCAACAATGCCAACATCCCGCCGGCCATGATGGACGGGAAAGACTTTCTACCCGGGCACCGGCAGGATTGGCCGATTTCGGGCATCATGTTTTACAACGGCGAAGGGGACGAATGCGGCGGGCTTATTTTCGGCAGCGAGCGAAGGGAGGACGGAACGTATACGTCGACCGCGTCGTTAACGTTCGACCAATACAAGCAGGATGAAGTCGTCTCCTTGTCGTACGACAACGAAAATGGTGTGCTGAATTACGGCATTACGCAAAGACAGGCCCCATATCCCGCTTACGGAGCAAATCGCCGCGGTGAAGCGAATCGACGAATCGGATATGGACGAGGCCGGGAAGAAGAAGGCGATCGCGAAGGTGTGGGAAGGGAGCACGCGGCGCGCGTTCATGGGGAAGAACGATAAAGGCGAAGTGACCGTTTGCTTGATGGACCGGAAAGGGAAGCAGCGAATCCGCATGAAGGTGGACGAGGACGACAATGCCGTCATGGAATTTTTGGACGGGAGCGGCAACGTGATCTATAAGCTGCCCCCGGAGCAGTAGCTTTGTGTTGCATTTCTCCGCATCATTCAGTATGATCGTATCTAGCAGAACAACGTTTGCGTGTAACTGGCGGAACATGGGGAACCATGAGGGAGCACGCGGATAAACGCAGCCGTACGCCTGGGCGGAGGAAGTAAGGATCGCAAGCGCTCCTTGCTTCCTTTTCTTTTGTCGCGAACGGATCCGTACGATTAACGATGAAGCGGGGGACGAAACGATGTGGAAATCGACGAAAATGATGCTGCTCGGCTCTGGGGAATTGGGGAAGGAAGTGATCATCGAGGCGCAGCGATTGGGGGTGGAAACGATCGCCGTCGACCGGTACGCCGATGCGCCTGCGATGCACGTAGCCGATCGCAGCTACGTGATCGATATGCTCGATGCGAAGCGGCTGCGCGAAGTCGTCGAACGGGAAAAGCCGGACCTGATCGTCCCTGAAATTGAGGCGCTCGCCACCTCCGAGCTGGTCGAGCTGGAGGCGGAAGGGTATCGCGTCATACCGACGGCCCGGGCGGCGAAGCTCACGATGGACCGCGAAGGAATCCGCAGGCTCGCCTCGGAGAAGCTCGGACTGCCGACGGCCGGCTATACGTTCGCCGAAACGTTCGAGCAGTTCGAGCGCGCGGTGAAGGAAACCGGCTTTCCTTGCGTCGTCAAGCCGCTCATGAGCTCGTCCGGCAAAGGACAAAGCGTTTGCCGGGGAGAGAACGATATCGAGCGCAGCTGGAATATCGCCATGGAAGGCGGACGGGTGAAAAACGGGCGGGTCATCGTCGAGCAGTTTATCCGGTTCCAGTCGGAAATTACGCTGCTTACGGTCCGTTCGGTAAACGGGACAAGCTTCTGCGCTCCGATCGGGCACATTCAGGAGAACGGGGACTATATCGAATCGTGGCAGCCGCACGCCATGTCCGAGCGTCAGCTGGAGGAAGCGAAGCGCATCGCCAGGACGATTACGGACGAGCTGGGCGGCTACGGCTTGTTCGGCGTAGAGCTGTTTTTGACGGAAGATACCGTCTACTTCAGCGAAGTATCGCCGAGGCCGCACGATACGGGACTGGTGACGCTCGTAACGCAAAATTTGTCCGAATTCGCGCTCCACGTACGCGCCATTCTCGGCTACCCGATTCCGGAAATCGAGCTCGTAACGCCCGGAGCGAGCCGGCCGCTGAAAGCGGATCGCGAACTGGAGCATTACCGCATCGACGGCGCAGGCGAAGCGCTGGCCGTCCCGAATACGCAGCTTCGCCTGTTCGGCAAGCCCGTAACGAAGGAAGGCCGTCGCATGGCGGTCGCTCTGTCGTCGGCGGCAACGGTGGACGAAGCGCGGGCACGCGCGAAGCGGGCGTTGGACGCGCTGTCGATCGAAGAGGCATAAACGATAAGACGACGAGATGGTCGGTCCCGTCCAGGGCCGGCCTTTTTAATATTAAAGCGAGCGGCGCCTTTCGTATCCACGTCCGGGGTATCCTTATCCTGCCGGACCGCTGGAGTAGAACGAACTGGAAAACCTCCAGTTAATTCGCTCTCCTATAGGCGTCGTTTCGAAATACCGGGAGAAGCTCCGGTTATAATGGCGCTGTATCGGCGAAATGCACGGTATGGGCGAATATATCGGGAGGTTTTCCCGTTGTTTTGTCCAGAAACGGGAAACAACCGAAAATAGCGGGAACATTTCCATCTCGTTTCCCGCTTCGCTGCCGTTTCGGCATGCAATAGGTTCGGTTTGCGCCGAAAAGACCGTCAGTTCCGACGGTTTTTTTATACCGGATGTTAAAAATCCGGACGCTCTCAGACAACCGAGCGGAGCCGGGTAGACGGCTAACGAATCGTATCGTTCTTATGTGCGGAAAAATGATCGTTTTTCCAATCTAACGAATTCAGGTATCGTTATCGAGCCGAAAGTGGAAGTAAAGATCCGATTTGCCGCAAATAACGATACTGGAGTTCATCACAATTTTAAACCTCCGCATTCGGCTCCCATAGCGATAACAGAGTTCGTTAGGCGTATGTCGGAAGCCACCCGTGCGCTGATTTGATTCAACGAACCTTGCATGAAGACGAATCGGCGCGTTTTTGCTATAATCGATTTACGGATATGTAAATAGTTGGCAGGTTTCACGTTGACAGGGAGGAACAAACGGTGGCGAACAACATTGTCGCGTACGAGGAAAAGGATCACGACGCATTGGTAAGCATATGGCACAGAGCCGTTCGCGGCACCCACGACTTTTTGTCGGAGGACGATATCGCGTTTTACTATGACATCGTGAAAAACGGAGCGCTGCGCGATGTCGAACTTTGGGTCGAACGAAACGGGGAGGGCGTTCCGATCGGATTTATCGGTCTTCAAGACGACAAAATCGAGATGCTGTTCGTCGATCCCGAGTACCACGGGAGAGGGGCCGGCAGTCGGCTGATCCGGCACGCCGAATCGTTGAAAGGCTCCAAGCTGAAAGTCGACGTCAATGAGCAAAACGAGAAGGCTTACGCTTTTTACGTTCGGCAAGGCTTCGTCAAGACCGGACGTTCCGAATTGGACGGTTCGGGGCGGCCGTTTCCGCTCGTGCATATGGAACGGTAAGCGGACCCATGTTCGCCAAGCCAAGGAGGCATGCAATGAACGAACGGTTTCCGAAAAAAGTAACGAGAAGAACGTTCTTCGGCACATCCGGCAAGCTGTTGCTCGGGGCGGGAGCGGTGCTGGCGGGCAGCGCCGGACTGTTTTATGCCGGCGCCCGAAGCGAAAAAGAGCGCAAACTCCACGATCGCGAACGGCCCGGCAATTTTGTGGAAATCGGCGAGCTCGAGCGATTGGCGTCGATCCGGGACGTCGAAAAAGTGAGCTATAAAACGACGATCCGCGACGCATGGGTCGAGAAATCGGTCGAGGGCTTCGTTTACGCCAGAGGCGGGCCGGACGGAAAGCCGTTGATTATGTCCCCGTTGTGCACCCATTTGGGCTGCACGGTCGAGCCGGCTCCGGAAGCGGAACGGTCTTCGGGGAAAGAGCTGTATTTCCGATGTCCGTGCCACGGCGCCGAATTCGACGGCCGAGGCAATTCGATCGGCAAAGCCTCGCTGCCGGGACTTGCGACGTATAAACCGATGATCGCCGACGGCAAAGTGTACATCGATCTATTGTCGCCGTTGAAGCGCGCGCCCATTTGAAAAAACCGTCCGGCGGAACGGCTGGACTTTCGGCACACATTTGATACAATGGCTGTAACGGCCTCCTTTGCGGGAGGCCTCTATTTTCATAAGGAGTGATTCGGATGAATGCGGTTCAGCTGATGGTGAAACTCGGTGCTGTACGGGAAGGCGGGGTGATCTACCATGAACCGTAGTTATTTGCAGACGTGCCGGGATCAGTTGGTGAATCAGCTCGTGTTTTTTGACGAAGAAAAGACGAATTTCCTCAATCAATATTTTCCGGTCATTACGCCGGAACGAAACAAAATCGATCGCACGATAACCGCGTATGCGGCGGCCGTCGAGAAGCTGTTCGAGGATTACACGGACGAAACGTTACATTCCGTCGTGCTGATCGGCAGTCAGGTCGACTTGCTGTATACGGACGACGGGTCGACCGAGTCATATACGATCGTTTTTCCGCATCAAGCCGATGCGAATCAAAATCGGGTCTCTTTTTTATCCCCGGTTGGGTCCCAGTTGCTGCTGACGCCCGTGAACGAAACCCGCCGGCTCGGCACGCCGTCGGGGGCGATCGAGGTGAAGCTGGAGCGAATCCGGTACACCTTGTGCGGCGACGTCCATTCCGCCCACCATCTGTAGCGAATACGACGCAGCCCGTTCGAAAGAGGGGCTGCTTTTTAAGTTTATAGCGCGCTGCGCGGAGGAGGCGCCGTTCGTCACGAGGGCGAGCTTCGTGCCGACGCTTTTCAGCCCGGTCAGCGTTTCGATCGCCCCGGGAATCAGATGTACCGCCCGATCGCGTTCGATCCCGTAATCGATGGCGATACGCCGGCATAGATCGGGGGCCGCCGGAAGGGACGGGCCGAGAGCGGCCGTCACGATCCCGGTTCTCGCCCGATCCAGGTCGAGCCTGCCGACGCGGTGCCGTTCCGGATCGCTCCAATACCGGCCGGCCGTTTCGCGTATCGAGGCGATCGCTTCTTCAATGCGGGCATCGTCCCAATGCGGGAGATGCTTCGAGCATACCCGGGTCCAGCACCCGTTCAGATCGAGACCGTGATCGAAAGCGACTATCGTATCGTCCAAATCGATCAGCATCGCTTCAAGCAACATCCATGTGTCACTCTCCCGTCCTTATATACGAACCATTTTATTAATGCAGTTAAATATTTAACGCATTAACCAAATAGGCAAATGACCCCAGTCAAACATCTTTTGAAACCTTCCGACCGCTTTTCCGTAGAAGAAGGTAAAGTCAAAGGAGGAATGATGACATGCTCAAACATTTGATTCACAAATTGTTAGGGTCCCTTTCGCATTCCAAACATCGACACCACCGCTACAGTTCCGATGCGCCCATGCATCATTACGGTCGCCGCCATTCGTCCGACCGGGGCTACGGGCACAACCGTCATGGCCACGGTTATTACAAAAATAAATATAAAAGCTCCTCCTAGACCAAAAGCCGCTGCCAGCGGCTTTTTTTCTGCGGTGGCGCGATCGGTCACTGAAACGTATTTGATGGAAGCGGAGGCAGTCGTTGTGAGGAGCATGTTTCGTTATATATTCGGTTATTCGGTTTATTTGGCCGTTCTATCAGCTGCATCGTTCCTGTTCTACCAAGTTCTAAAGATATGGATACAGATGGGGCGTTTTACCGCGGCTGACGCTCCTCCGGGCGACATTAGTATAGCGGAAAAGGTCGTATACAGTTATGTTGTCCCTATTGGCTTCGGTATTATCATGATCGTTTTTTCATTGGTGTTTCGTCGGTTATTAATGAATTATTCGGTTCATCTGAGCGCAATAGCGATATTCGCAATCATAGTACCGGTAATTGTATATTTCATTACACAATTCAGAGTTTTAGCGTTTCCTTGATTTAGATGCTTTTTTCTTCCGATGCGACGCCGCATCAACCGTTCAACGATAGGTCCACATCGCGCGCGAACTGCCGCGTATTCGAATACGGCGAATCGATCCGCAGCAGCTTGCGGAGCATGCGTCTCGTCGCCGGAGATAACGTCAGCTCGTTCTCCCAGCTCGCATCCCGAACGGCTTCGGAGCTGCGCGGCTCGAAACCGGAGTACAGCATGAACAGCATAAAATGGCCGATCGCATACAGATCGTCGGCAGGCTCCGCGGACTTGTTCGGGGCGGCCGCCGACGAGTCGAATGCGGTTTTCCGCAAAGCGGGCTCCCCGATTCGGCAGGCCAGGCCGAAATCGATCAGATGGATCCGGTCGTCGTTCAATATGACGTTCGGAATCCGGATATCCGAATGTACGAATCCTTGTTCATGGACATAAGCGACAATATCGACAAGCCGGCGCACGAAACGAAGCGTCTCGAGCTCCGAAAAGACGACCCCGCGCTCGAAAATGAAATCTTCCACCGTCTGCCCCCGCACAAGCTCGGTTGCCATATACGCCCCGTTGTTATATTCGAACGACGCCAGCCATTGCGGAATCGACGGATGCCGCAGCCGGGTCAAAACGTCGGCTTCCCGGCGCAACGCTTGCCGTCCGGCCGCCCGCTTGCTCGGCTTCGCTTGTTTCAGGACGACCTCGCGACCCGAATCCGCGTCGACGCATACGTAGGTCAGGCCGTAGCTGCCGATGCCGAGAAACCGCAGGATCCGGTATTGGCCGGCGATGACGGCGCCTTCCCGTTTCGGATAATCGATCCACGCTTCATATACGCTTCTCCAATAAGCGAACAGCTTCATACCGCCTCCCGAACTCCGTCTTGGCCTCTCTTTCAGTTTACCAGCCGCCCGCTGCAATTGGCAGTAAAAAAATGCGTGCAGCCGCCGCCGTTTTGTTCGATCGATGACGGCGATGCGGATATTGACGAGCTTCGGCGAGACGGCGAATGCCGCCGCGGCACAGAAAAAACGGATATATCGCCGTAAAAAATATGCATTTTAAAACGGATGCCGATCCTCTATGATGAAACTCGAAACAAACCGATTTCAGAATGGAATACGAGGGAGAAGCCGAGATGATCAACGGTTCGAAAGCAGATCGCAAGAAGCTGAAAACGGACGTGCTCGTTGCGGGAGGCGGTCCTTCCGGCGTTATGGCGGCGCTGGCCGCGGCGCGCAACGGAGCGAAAGTCATTTTGTGCCAAGACCGTCCCGTCCTGGGCGGCAACGCGTCGTCGGAAATTCGCATGCACATTATGGGGGCGGCGCCGCGCGGCAAGGAGCTGGCGACCGAGGCGAGGGAAACCGGCCTGTTGGAAGAAATCATGCTGGAGTGCGCGGTACGCAATCCGCAGCGTTCCGCCAGCATGCTCGATTTTGTGCTGTACGAAAAATGCCGCGAGGAACCGAATTTGACGCTGCTGCTCAATACGACCGTCGTCGGGGCGAAAATGGACGGCGACCGCATCGCGGCCGCATACGCCGTCCGGGAAAGCACGGAAGATCATTTCGAGATCGAAGCGGACATTTTCGCCGACTGCAGCGGCGACGGCCGTCTCGGCTACGAGGCGGGCGCGCTGTTTACGGAAGGGCGGGAATCGACGGAGCAGTATAACGAATCGGCGGCGATGGCGAATCGCGACGCTTACCGGCTCGGCTCGTCGCTGCTGTTCACGGCGCGCGACATGGGGCGGCCGATGCCGTTCATTGCGCCGAAGTGGGCACGCAAATTCAGCGAGGAAGATTTGAAGTTCCGCAGCCATAATTCGTGGGAATACGGTTACTGGTGGATCGAATTCGGCGGCATGTTGAACACGATCAAAGACAACGAAACGATTCGCGACGAGCTGCTGGCGATAATGATGGGCGTCTGGGATCATATCAAAAACAGCGGCAACCATCCCGAATCGGCGAACTGGGCGCTCGATTGGTTCGGTTTCGTTCCGGGCAAGCGCGAGTCGCGCCGGTTCATCGGCCAGCACGTGCTGACGCAAAACGACATCGAGCAGGCCGTCGACTTCGACGACGTCATCGCCTACGGCGGCTGGTCGATGGACACGCATCCGCCGGGAGGCATCGACGCGAAGGACGAGAAGCCGTGCAATCAGCCTTACACGCCGTACATTTACGGCATTCCGCTGCGCTCGCTGATCAGCAAAAACGTCGCCAACCTGATGTTCGCCGGCCGCAATATGTCGGCGACCCATATCGCGTTTTCGAGCACGCGGGTTATGGCGACCTGCGCCGTCATGGGCGAAGGGCTCGGCACGTTCGCGGCGACGGCGGTGAAGCGCGGCGTTCCGCTCCAGGACGCCTGGAAGGACGAGCGTCTCGTTCGGGAGGCGCAGCAGCAGCTGCTGCGGCAGGGGGCTTATTTGCCGGGCCGGCTCCTTGAGGACCGCAACCTGGCGGCGGAAGCAAGCATCGTCGCCTCGTCGGAGCAGCCGATCGGCAAAGCGGCGAACGTGGTCGACCGCCATACCCGCACCGTGGACGGACCGAGAGGCGTGCGGCCGGACTTGACCGAGCCGGGCACGCACCGCTGGATGGCGGAGCCGTCCGACCGCTCGCCTTGGCTGGAGCTGCAATGGGATCGTCCCGTCGACCTTAGCGCCATTACGCTCGTGCTCGACACCGGGCTGCACCGGCATTTGGTGCTGTCCCACCAGCATGCGGTCATGAACAAAATCGAATGGGGCCCGCAGCCGGAAACGCTCAAGGAATTCAAGCTGATTGCGGAAACGGAGGACGGGGTGGAGACGATCGCCCACGTTCGCGACAATTACGCGCGTCAGCTCGAGTTCGGCGTACGGCTGGCGAACGTCCGCCGTCTCCGGCTGGAAGCGATCGCGACCAACGGCCTCGATCACGCCCGAGTCATGGAAATCCGCTGCTCGTGAGCAAGCGATCGCACGCAAAGGGGGAAGACGACAGATGATCAAAATCGGAATATGCGGGGCCGGCTCCTTCAGCGAGGCGTTCATCCCGCTGTTCAAGGCGCACCCGCTCGTCAGCGGCGTCGTGCTCGCCGACCTCATTCCCGAGCGGCTGCAGAAGGTCGCCGCGAAGTACGGCATTACGGAAACGTGCGCCTCGCACGAGGAGCTTTGCCAAAGCGACGTCGATGCGATCGCCATTTTCGCGCAGCGCCATTTGCACGGTCCGCTGACGCTGAAGGCGCTGGACAGCGGCAAGCACGTGTACTGCGCGGTGCCGATCGCATCGACGCTCGAGGAGATTCGGCAAATCGTCGACAAGGTGGCGGGGACGCGGCTGGTCTACATGAACGGGGAGACGTGCTACTATTACCCGCATACGATCTATTGCCGCGACCGTTTCCGGAAAGGGGACTTCGGCCATTTCGTCTACGGCGAAGCCGCGTATTTGCACGACATGTCGCACGGCTTTTACCAGGCGTTCCAGCATTCCGGCGGCGCCGATTGGAAGCGGGTGGCAGGCTTCCCGCCGATGTTTTACCCGACGCATTCGACCAGCATGATTCTCGGCGTCACCGGCGCGCGCATGACCCAGGTGTCGTGCCTCGGATACGTGGACCGGTCGGACGACGGCATTTTCAGCGTCGGCGGCAACAATTGGGACAATCCGTTCAGCAACCAGACGGCGCTCATGCGCACGTCGGACGGCGGCATGGCGCGCATCAACGAGTTTCGCCGCGTCGGCTGGTGGGGGCGTTCGAGCAGTAACCCGGTCAGCATATTCGGCACGCTCGGCAGCTTCGAAGAGAACAGCGGCGGACAATTTTGGACGGAGCTCGAGCCTAACAAAATCGAAGATTTGACCGAGCTGCTGGACTGTCCGCGCAATCACGTCCCGAAGGAAGACCGGCATTTGCACGAAGTGCTGCAAAAAGATTTTCACAGCCTGTTTTCAAAAATTCAGCCGGTCGAGCGGCTGCCCAAGCAGTTCGCCGGCTTGCGCAACGGCCATCTCGGCTCGCACCAGTTTCTCGTCGACGATTTCGTCAAGGCGGTCGTCACCGGCCTGCTTCCCCCGATCGACGTATGGGAGGCGGCGAAATATTGCGCGCCCGGGCTCGTCGCCCACGAATCGGCCAAACGCGGCGGAGAGCGGCTCGACATTCCCGACTTCGGCTCGGCGCCGTCCGACTGGGAGCGGCTCGACCCGGACAAGCCGTTATAATGCGAACGCCAGCAAGGCTGCACCCGGCAAAAGGTGCAGCCTTGTTGGCGTTGCGGCGCAGACGAATCGAAACGCGGGTGCGCCGGACCGAGCCGCCATGCCGTCCGCCCAGCCAAACGCAGACCGCGGATCGCAGAGCTACGCCTCAGTCCGAATCGTCGAACCAGCATACTTTGTTCGGCCCGGAGAGCGGAAGCGGCTCTCGGTTCAGACGCAGCTCGACGAGCGTCGTCGTAAACGGATAAAAGAAGTTGACGTCGTTATCGCCGAGCAGTCCGGACAAATCGAGCGACGCGTTCCAGGTCCCATCCGTATCGTAGGCCGTCTGTCCGTCGTCGCAAGCTTCGTCCGCGATTCCGTGGTAAGCGACGAGCGACGAACCGGAGGAGGCGATGACGCGCAGCATCAAGCTTTCCAACGAGCCGGGATCGAGCGCGCTCAAATTGACGTGAAAATTGCGGAAGCTCGTATCGCCGCCGTACGGATGCACCTCCAGGTCGAATACTTGCAGCTGCTCGATGCCGCCGTCCCGGCGTTTGCCTTCGAGCTGCAGGAAGTAGTCCGGAATCGGCTCGCCCCGTTCGTCGACGACGCGAACCAAGAACTGCTGCCATTGCGTCAGCGCCGCTAGGACGCCGCGGCTGCGCTCGCTTACGTCCGCGTACCAGGCGGCCATCTCCCGCTCGCTTTCGACGCCGAGCGCCTCGTGCACGAGCCGGACCAATTCGTCGGAAGGGTCGCTTAGAATCGTTCCGTGATCCGCCCCTTCGACCGGAATGAACGGGATATCGACGTTGCTCCACGGCGAGAACGAGATCCGGTCCGTCTCCTCTTTGTTTTTGGTCAAATTCAGGACGATTTTCCGGGAATTGAGCGAACAGCCCGCCCAACGCACCGTGCCGTCCGTTCCGGGATCGCTGATCAGCCGCTTGATGCCGCTGTAAGCCTCCGTGCCGCAAAACGTAAACACGTAAGGCGTATCGCTGTTCGGGCCGAAATACGGCCGCTCGCCGAGCAAATCTTTTTCCGCCAGCTCCCACGTAAACCGGCTCCCGAGCTCCAGCCCGTCCAACACGCGGTCTCCCGCTTCCAAGAAATCCGGTCCGAACTGCTTCCTCCCTTTGAAAATGCCTCCCAGCCAGCTGCGCCCTTTATGCGCGAGCGGCGAACCGAAGCTGGCCGGCGCAAGGCCGATCAAATGCTTGAGCCGGCTGCGCCGTTTCGCGTACACCGTCAGCCACGACCGGATGACGAGCATCCCGGTCGAATGGACGATCGCGTCGAATTCCTCGTCGCCGTCCAGGCCGATTTTTTCGCGCAATGCCCGGTCGAACCCTTCGGCGATATCCGGAATCGTCACCTCGTTCGTCAGCGTCTCGTACGAGCAGACGTGAATCGCCCGCGGATCGCGCCCGAGCTCGCGCAGCTTCTCGGTCCAAGTCCGGAACGACTTCCCTTTGTCCGAATAGCCGTGAATCAAAACGATCGGCCGTCGCGTCATCCTGTGTTCCTCCCATCGATGCGTCCGGACGAAACGGCCTTGCGGCGATCGAATCGTTTCCCCCGGGGGCAATACGAGCCTTTCGGCGCACGGGCCGCGTCCTTCTTCGTTAAATATAGGCCAGATCATCGGGCGAAAAGAAGCGCTAAAGCGACGATTTCTACGAAAACGAATAGGAATAAAGTACCATTTTTTCCATGCGTGGAGGAATTATCTGCCATCGGCAGAATAGTTATTCGTCATCAACTCGGTACAGATCAGGAGGAACCGAACATGCAGCCCAGCATTTTAACCGTATTGGCCACTTACAAATGCACGGCGGCTTGCAAAGAATGCTGCTTCGAATGCTCGCCCCAGGTGCAGGGACGCATTCCGCTCGACCGGATATTGGGCTATATCGAGGAAGCGTGCGATACGGTTCCGACGCTGCGGCTCGTCGTGTTCTCGGGCGGCGAATGTTTTTTGCTCGGGAAAGATTTGGACGCCGCCGTCGCCTGCGCGTCGCGCCGCGGCAAGCTGACGCGAACGGTAACGAACGGGTATTGGGCGCACAGTCCGGAAGCGGCTCGCAAACGAATCGGGGCGCTCAAGGAAGCGGGTCTTGGCGAGCTGAACATCAGCACGGGCGACGACCATCAGGAGTTCGTGCCGTTCGAGCGGGTCGTGAACGGAGCGATCGCCGGCGCCGAGCTCGGACTGACGACGCTGATCGTGGTGGAAGGGTTCGAAAATTCCAGGTTTACGATTTACGACGCCCTGGCGCATCCGAGGCTGAAATCGTTTCGCGAGACGCATCCGAACGGACATTTGCTGCAAATTATGCGCAACATTTGGATGCCGTTCCATCAGGAGCGGGAGCTTCGGCATACGGATGAGATATACCGCAAGCCGGAGCGCATTCCGCTGCTCGGAGGCTGCGACAACGTGCTCCACAACATGGTCGTGACGCCGGACGAGCATTTGGCCAGCTGCTGCGGGCTGACGATGGAGCATATTCCCGAAATGAAGCTGGGCAAGCTGGGCGAGCATTCGATCGCCGAGCTGGTATCGCGGGGGCTCGACGATTTTTTGAAACGGTGGATATGGCTGGACGGACCGGACGCGGTGCTTTGGTTTGCCCGCCAAAAAGATCCGCGCGTGCCGTATCCGGAAAAAAACGTGCATCCGTGCGAAGCGTGCGCGCAGTTTTATTTGAACCCGCTCGCCCGCGAAGCGGTGCGCGACCATTGGCGCGAAATCGCCGACGACGTGCTGCTCCGCTACGAATTGAAGGTGCGCATGCTCGCGAGGCGCGATCCGGCCGATGGCGGCCGAGCCGCGGCGCAGCCGTCGGCGGACCCGGCCGCAAGCCGGGTCGGACACGGTTGAACGGATAACGACGAAGGAGGGACTATGACGATTATGAACGAAAACGACCGAAAATCGCGTCTGTACGGCATTCCGGAAAGCGTCCGGCCCCGGCCCCGGGAGGCGAAGCCGGAACGGCTGGAGCTGTTTTTGCGGGAAGGCGGCGCACAAGGGGCTTCCGGACGGGCGAAGGCGATTCAGTCCGCGATGGAGCGGCTGTTCGACGATCCGCAGGCGGCGGCCGCGTTCGGCCGCGACCCGAAAACGTTTTTGCGGGAAGCCGGCTTGGCGGAGGCGGACATCGCCTGGGACCGGATCGAAATCAAGCTGGCGCAAGCGCTCGGCGACGAGCAGCTGAAGCGGCTGGCGGAGGTGGGGGACGCCCGGGCGTTCGTCGACCGGCTGCAGGAGACGGGCGTGCTGCCGCCTTCGATGAACGTCGCGCTCGGCCAAGCCGAATCGATGGGATTTACGCCGGTATTCGCGGTAGCCGTCCTCGTGGTCGCCGCCGTATGGAGCATGGTCGGAGTCGGCGCGACCGTCGTCGCCGCCATTCAGGCGCTCGTCGCGGTTTCGCACGCCGTCTACTTGTACATCTGGGTAACCGGTCCGGGCAGCGACAATCCGGACGAATCGAACGACGCCGCTTCGCACGTCCCGCGCATGCCGAATTTGAACACGCCGCACGTCGCCCGGCTGCTGAACAAATATTTGAATGCGGAATTGCTGCAAAAGCTGGCCGAGCGGCTGCACGACAAAGGGTTCGGCGCGGAGGTGACGGGCGAGCTGGTGAAGCGGGCGATTTTGGCCGCGTGGAAAAAGGCGACGTCCGGGGAGACGAGCGATCCGGACCGCGAAAAAGTATACATGGACATCATTCAGGCGCTCGGCGACAAGCAGCTGATCGAGCAGCTCCCCGAGTTGGCCGGCGCTTCCCGTTATGCGATGCTGGCCGCCGGCTTTGCCGGAGTCGCCTTCGATCTGATGGTCAAGCTGCACGAGCCCGTCCGCTTCGTTTCGATCGATTTCAATCCGCGCGATTTGCTCGCATATCAAAAGGTGCTGATCATTCCGACCGGCGGCTTGTACGGGCTCGACAAATCGGGAACGTTCAAAGACCGTCTCGGCGAATATATCCGTCTCGGCGGTACGTGCATCTGCATGTCGCAGCAGCACGGCTACGATTTCGGCGCGCTGCCCGGCGGCGTCGAAGGGTACGGCTGGGCCGAGGATCAGTCGTGCCACGCGCACTCGGTCGTCATCACCGCGCCGCATCCGGTGTTCGCCGGACAAGACGGCGACGCGATGGACGTGGCGGTCGACGGCTTTTTCACGGCGTGGCCGGACAACGCCCAAGTTTTGCTTCGGCGCCGCATCAACGGACAGCCGGCCATGCTGACGTACCGGTACGGCGAAGGGCGGGTCATCGTCACTTCCGCTTACGCCGACTGGGGCATCGGCTTCAACCAGCTGACCCGGGACGAACGGCTGCTCATGCGCGACACGTTCGCCTGGGCCCGGCTCGCCGGCTCGGACGTGCCGGAATACGACCCGGACAACAAGCCGTTTCGCATCCGGCTATCGCTGACGAACCGGTCGACCAAGGAGGTCGCGTCCGTCAAGCTGCACGCGGTCGATCCGGACAAACACGTTTTTACGGACCGTTATGTACTGAACGCGGCGATCGCCCCCGGCGAAACGAAGGAGCTGGCGTTCGAGGCGGGAGATATCGACGCGCTCGGCTATTGGAGCTTCGACGCGACGCTGCTGGACGCCGCGGGAGAAGTCGCCGACCATCAGTACGACGCGGCGACGATTCTCGTCAACAACTTCGACGATACGCTGGACGGCGTCGGCTACAAAGCGGAAGCGATCTCGTTCAGCGCCGTCTCCGATCAGGAGCATTTGCTCGAAGGCGAAACGGCGAGAGTGCGGCTCCTGATCTGGAACCGGTCTCCTTATGCGCGCACGCTTACCGTCGCCACCCGCCTCGGCACGCAGCGGCCGATGACGCAGACGGTCACCGTCGAAGCCGGCAAAGAGCGGGAGCTGCCGTTCGCGTACGATGCTTTGGAGAAAGGCGGCTACCGGTTTTGGGCGTTTCTGAGCGACGAAAACGGCAAATCGCTCGGATCGACGAACAAAGGCATCAACGTCCATATTCCGCAGGCGCAGGCCGAACTGACGATCGATAAAAAGCAGGTTCGCCCCGGCGAAGCGATCGACATTCGCGTCCGGTACGCCAACGCGACCGGCGCCGTTTTCCCGGCGGACGTCATCGTGACCGTAAGCGACCCGGGCGGGGCGACGCTGTTCGACGAACGGATCGCCCTGGAGCTGAGGCCGAGCGTTCCCGGCGAGCAGCAGTTCCGGTTCGTGCTGCCGATGTCGGTCCGGTACGGCAACTGCAAAGTGTCGTGCACGGTCGAGACGAACGGGCAAAAAATCGGGTACCACGAGCAATATTTCGTGCCGCTGCTCGAAGGGAAGCTCGCCGGCCGCGTGCTCGACGCGGTCAGCGGTTTGCCGGTCGCGGACGCCAAAGTCCGGCTGGACGGCGGACCGGAAACGGCGGCGGACGCCGGGACGGGAAGCTTCGAATTTACCGCGGACGCGGGAGGGCATTGGATCGGCGCGACCGCTCCCGGCTACAGGGACGTTCGCGTCTATACGGTAGCCGCTCCGGAGCGGACGGCGACGGTGGAGCACGTATACTTGACGCCGGTAAGCGGAAGCTTGAAAGGCATCGTCATGGACATGATGACGAACGAGCCGATTCCGGACGCGATCGTTTCCGTCGACGGCAAACAGCCGCTTCCGCTCGACGGGCAAGGCTTTTTCGAAACGGCGCACGCGCTCGGCGAAGCCCGTTTGTCCGTCAAAGCTCCGGGCTATTCCGGCGAGCAAAACGCCGCCCTGCAAATTTACGCGGGGCGAACGACGCAGGTGACGCCCGTCTTCTTGTCCCCGGTCTACGGCCGGGTCGAAGGGGCCGTCTTCTGCTCGAGCTCGGGCTTACCGGTCGGCGGTGCCCAAGTCTCGATCCGGAACGGACCGTCCGCCGCATCGTCGGAGGAAGGAACGTTTTCGCTGGAAGTACCGGCCGGCGCCGCGCAGCTGACGGTGCGGGCGGAAGGCTACGAGGATGCGGCCGTAACCGTGTTCGCCCCGGCCGGCCGCGCGGTTCGCGTGGAGCGCGTCTATATGCGCAAAACGACCGGCGAGGCGGCGGGCGTCGTCCGCGACAGCGTAACGGGCGAGCCGATCGCCGGAGCGAAGGTGTCGGCGGGCGGCGCGGCCAAGGCGGAAACGGCGGCGGACGGACGGTTCCGGCTATCGCTCGCGCCCGGCAAGCATTATATCGCCGCGGAAGCGCCGGGGTATGCGAGCGTCCGCGCGGCGATCGTCGTTCCGGCGGGGATACAGCTGGACGATATCGACCTGCATCTGGTTCCCGCGACGGGCAAACTGAGCGGCGTCGTCGTCGGATGGGACGACAAGCCCGTGCAGGGCGCGCAGCTGACCGTTGCGGGCGAGGTCAAGCCCGCGACGGGCGAGGACGGGGCGTTCGAGGTGGAAGCGGCGACAGGTCGGACCGGCGTCGCGATCAAAGCGCCCGGCTACGCCAGGGCAAGCTTAGACGCCGACGTGTACCCGGGCCGAACGACCGGTCTCGGACGGATCCGGTTGACCGCCGAACGCGGCCGGATCGCCGGGCGTGCGGTCGAGGCGATAACCGGGAAGCCGATCGCCGGCTGTCTGATCAAGGCGGGCAGCGGCGAGGAGGCGCGTACGGGCGAAGACGGATCGTTCGAGCTCGAGCTGGCGGTCGGATCGGGCACGCTGCGCGCCGAAGCCGAGGGCTACGCGGACGCACGGAATATGCAGGCGGATATCCATCCGGGGCGGACCGTCCGGTTGGGCGACATCGCGCTGCCTCGGCGAACAACTGTCATCGAAGGAATCGTTGCGGACGCCGGGGGTTCCGGCGTGAAAGACATCCGCATCTCCGCGGACGGAGCCAACCCGGCGCCGGAAACGACGACGGGCGAGAACGGGGCTTGGAGGCTGGAAGTACCGGCCGGAACGCGCACCGTCTATTTCAAAGGCGCAGGCTTGGACCGCACCGTTCGCATCGACGCCTATCCGGCCCGGACGGCGCGGCTCGATTTGACGTTGGCGGGAGGGGAGAGCGGGCGTATCGGCGGCATCGTGAGCGCGGTCGTATCCGGCTCTCCGGCTGTCGGCGCGGTCGTCGGCTTCGGCGACCGCAGGCTGGCGCGGGGCGCGCTGCGGCAGACCGGCTCCGTTTATGTCGACGACAAGCCGCCGTTTTTCGCCACGCAGGCGGTGACCGGGGACGCCGGCTGGACCGATTACCGGTTCTCGTTTCAGGCATCGGCCCGTTCGCAAAACGCGTGGGGAGCCGTGTTCCGCTATAAGGACGCGCAAAACTGCTACCGCTTGTTCTGGCTCGGAAACCGCGATTCGGGCGGACCGGTCCGCCGTCTGGAGCGGATCGAGAACGGCCGCGTCACGACGCTGGCGGAAGATTACGTCCATTTCGGCTACGATCAATGGGCGGACATCCGCATCGAGGCGGTCGGCGGCGAGTTGGCCGTCTACGCGTACGGGAGCGAGCTGTTTCGGGTACGCGACGACGCCTTCGCGGGCGGAAAAGCCGGCTTTTACTGCTGGAAGAGCGACCTGCTCGTCCGGGACATCCGCGTCGAACGGCCGGACGGCGAGCCGCTGTTCGTCGAATCGTTTACGAACGGATTGGCCGCCTGGACCGTCGAGGATGCCCCGGGCGTACGCGCTCCGTCCGCCTGGGAGGCGGTCGAGCCGACCGAAATCCGTCTCGGCGACGACGGAAGCTTCGTCTACGATTCGTTGCCCGCGAACACGTACCATTTGTACGCCGCCGGGGAGCGGATTCGCACCGGCTCGGACAGCGGGGCGCTGCTGTCGGTGCAAGTCAAAGCGGGAGACAGCTGGCGGGTGGGCGCGTACGTCGCCCCGGCCGAAGCGGAGCTCGAAGCCCGGCTGCTGGACGCCGTTACGCTTAAGCCGCTGGAAGGAGCGGCCGTTTGGACGGCGGGCGGCGAGAGCGCGCCTGCGCGCACGGATGCGGAAGGCTGCGTCCGCTTGCCGGTCCGGGCGCCTTCCTTGTTCGACGCGGTTGCCGGAGAGGCCGTCTATATGGCCAAACCGGGCTACGCCGCCGGCGGAGCGAAGACGGTGCAAATGCGGCTGCCGGTCCGCCGGGCGGGCGGGGAAGCGCCTGTGCTGTACGTCGGTCCGGCGAAGTCGGCCGTCTCCGGCACGGTCGCGAACGCGGCGAACGGCGAGCCGCTGTCCGGCCTGCGCGTCCATTGGGGCGAGCCGGACTATGCGTTCGGGGCCGTCTCGCTCGTCCGATCGCGCTGGCACGGCGATCCGCTCGCCGGGCTGCTGCACGGACCCGAGCTCGTTTGCGCGGCCGGCGTATGGGCGGATGCCGCGGTCTCCGCGGAGATGAAGGCGTCGCGCCCGGGCGGGCTCGGCCTCGTGCTGCGGCGGAGCGGTTCGCTGCGCTATTACCGGGCCGTCGTCGTCCAAGAGAGGGAGGCGGAGCCGTATCCGATCGTAAACGGCGTCCTGGACGGAGACGACGTCGCCTTTACCCGCCAATACGGCAGTACGGCGGAAGCTTTTGCCGGACGGCTGCTGCCGGACGGGACGATGTCCGGCACGTGGCGCCGATCGGGCGACCGGACCGTCCGCTTTACGGCGCGCAGACGGTTTCCGGGCGGCAGCGACCGTATTTCAGGAGAGTGGGCGCTGTACGACGGCCGAAGCTGGCTGAAGCTCGAGCTGGAGACGGCCGACCGGGCGGACCGCTTCGCAGGGAGCAGTACGGCGACGGAATACGGCGGGGAAACGGCGCGCATCGAGCGCTGGGAGAACGGGCGGCTCAAGGTGCTCGCGGAAACGCCGGTCCGACTGCAATCGATGGACAAGTGGACGCGCATTCGCTTCGCCGCCTTCGGCGCGACGCTGCTTTTGGAAGCGGGAGGCGCGACGCTTTGCGAGGCGACCGACGCGGAGCCGCTCCCCGAAGGACGCGCCGCCGTCCAGCTCGTCGGCGGGCAGGGCAATCTGCTGCGGCATATCCGCGTCGAGCAACGTTCCGGCGAGCTGCTGTCGGGCTGCGAGCCGACTGCGGCCGGTGCGGACGGCGGAGACGATCCGGTATGGGCGGGCGGGCCGAAGCCGTCCGGCTGGGAAGCGGCGCCCGGTTGGGGCGCGGCCGGCGGCTCGGGGTACCGGCTGGACGAGACGGTCGCGATCGACGGCGACGACCTTCTGCTCGCCACCCACGTCCGGTACGGCCGGGAGCTGCAGTACGTGTTCCCGCTGCCGCCGGGCGAATATGCGGTCGAGCTGTCGTTTTGCGAGCATGAAGGGAAAGCGGCCGGCGAACGGCAGTTCGACGTCACGCTGAACGGCGAACCGCTCGATCCGGCGCTCGATATCGGCGCGTTGGCCGGACCGAACCGGCTGCTGCAGCGCACGTACCGGGTCGCGGCGGGGGCGTCCGGCCTGCGGCTGTTCTTGCTCGCGCGCAAAGGCAATGCGCTGATCAATCATATCCGCCTTTGGCCTTCCGCGGCGAATCCGCAGCGGGACGCGCCGCTGTACGCGGTCCGCTGCGGCCATGACGAGGCGGATTCGAGCCTGTTTCTGGCGGCGCCCGTCTTCGGCTACGAAGAAGGCGAAGCGACGGCGGCTTCCGCCGGCGCCAAAGTGCGCGGCGCGGCGGACGAGGAGCAGCCGTCGCTGCTGACGGCGCGGCGCGGACGGTTCGGCTACCGGTTTCGCCTCGCGCCGGGCCGGTACGACGTCGAGCTGAGCTTCGCCGAGCTGGCCGCGCCGGAGCAGGTCGGAGCGAACGTATTCGACGTGCTGGCCGGCGGCAAGCCGTTATGGACGGCGATCGACATCGCCCGAGCGAAGGGTGACGCGCTGCTGCGCGTTCGTCCGGCGGTCGACGTCGGCGCGGACGGCGAGCTGCATTTGCGATTCGAGCCGCGCCAAGGCCGGGCGACCGTCAATCGGATCCGGCTGTTCCCGGCCGGATCCGAAACGCCGCTCGTCGACGCGGACGCGGGCGGCGGCAGCGACCAGCCGTGGGCGGGCGGAGAGCCGGCCGCGAAAGTATGGGACGTCCGGCCGCCGCAAGGCGCGGACACCGACGCCGAAGGCCGGTTCGAGCTGGCGGACGTGCCGTTCGGCAGCCAGACGCTGTCGCTCCGCGGCGACAAGCTCGAGACGCTGCGCTCGAGAGGGGAAACGGCGCAGCTGCCCGTGACGGTCTATCCGTCCGCCGGCCTTGCGCTTTATGCCCGCCCGTCTTTCGCCGCCGTTTCCGGCACGGTCGTCAGCGCCGCGGACGGCTCGCCGATCGCGGGCGCCGAAGTTTGGGTCGACGGCGCGGCGTCGCTAACCCAAACGTCGGAAGCCGGGCAATTTACGCTTCGCGACGTCCCCGTCGGGGAACGGGAGCTGCATGTGCGCGCACCGGGCTTCCGGGCATACGACAAGAATGGCTACGTCATGACCGCCTGGCTCGTACACGGGCAGCAGGCGCAGCATCGCCTGTACGCGACGCCCGCTTACGCGACGGTCGAAGGCGTGCTGCGCGACGCGGTGAACGGCAATCCGCTGGACGGCGCGCGGGTATGGCTGCCCCATTACAAGCGAACGATCGTCTCCGGAGCGGACGGACGTTTCGTCGTCGACGATTTTCCGGCCGAGCGGGACGTTTCCGTTCATGCGGCGTCGGAAGGTTACCGGCTGCCGAATGGGGACGAAATCGCGGCGTTTCCCGCGTCGCCCGGCAGGACGGTCGCGTTCGAAGCGTTTCTGAAGCCGGTTTACGGCATATGGCGCGGCAAAGTGCTGGACCACGTCACCGAGCAGCCGCTAGCCGGAGCGCTCGTGTATGTCGACGCGGGGGAAATCAGCACGACGACGGACCGGCTCGGCCAGTTTCAGCTGCGCGTGCCGGAAGGGAATCATCGCTTGTACGTCGAGCTCGTGGGCTACATCTCCGAACAGGGACATAACCCGTCTGTCACGGCGGCCGTCACGCCCGGCAAAACGGTCGACTTTACGCTCTACTTGAAGGCGATCAGCGGCGCCGTCGAAGGGCAGGTGCTCGATTCCGTCACGATGCTTCCGATCCCGGGGGCGCTCGTCTATGCCGACGAAGGATTCGCCAATACGGTAACGGACGAAGAAGGCCGGTACCGGCTGTCGCAGTCGAACGAAGAGCATCGCATTTACGTCAAGTCGGTCGATTACGCCTCCGACCGCGAGGACGGCTGGATGGCCCAGACGCCCGTTTCGCCGGACCGGTCGGTGAAACTGAACCATATGCTTCGTCCGACGCTTCAATTGGTCTCGTTCGAGATGGTCCGGCTGCCGGAGAAGGTCGAGCTCGTCGCCGGCCGGCAGCAGACGGTATCGTGCCGCGTCCGCAACAGCGGCAAGCGCGAGGGCGGGGCGACCGTCCGCCTCGTCATTCCCGGATTCGTCGAGCAGAGCAATACGGAATGGCTCGCTCCCGGCGAGGAGAGCGACGTCGGGTTTACGTTTACGATGCCGGACGACGCGCTGACCGCCGCGCACCAGGAGCTGTTCTTCGACTTGAAGGGGGAGTCGCGGCATAAATTGAACGCTTCGATCCGCGGCGCGGAGGTGTTCGTCGAGGCATCGCTGGACAAACGGCTGTACGCGCCGGGCGACACGGCCGTGCTGAAGCTGACTGTCGAGAACCGTTCTGGCGGCTCCTACCCGGTCTATACCCGGGCGCAGCTCGGGGATGCGACGTTCGTGTCCGCCGTGCGCACGCTTACCGACACGCTCGAAGCCGTGCACGAAATTCCGGTCGACGCCGGGGCGAACAAGCTGTTTTTCGGCGTTTATTTGGAAACCGGCCGATCGTTGTTTTTGGACGCGTATTACGTGCCGAGGCAAGATCAGCTGGCCGCCCTGTCGGCCGACAAGCAGGCGTACGAGCCGGGCGAAACGGTGACGGTCCGGTTGGCGCTGACCGAAAGCGGGCAAAGCTTGTTCGCGGGGGCCGAATCGGTCGACGCGGAGGCGAGCCTGCTGCTCGGCGAAAACCGCGCCGTCGTCATCCCGCCGAGCCGGCGGTCGATCGCCCCGTCCGAAACGGCGGCGTTCGATTTTCCGCTGCCCGTCCATCTGAAGCAGGGCACGTATGTCGCGCTTTGGACATTATCGGCGGGGGACAAGTCGGCGGAGCTGACGTTTCCGATCGACGTGCGGGGCTACAAAGCCCGCTTCCTCGAGTTTTTGACGGACCGGTCCGAGTATTTGCATACCGACCGGATCGCCGTCCGCGGCGAGCTGGAACGTTCGCACGCCGTGCGCTGCCTGCTGGAGCTTACGCTGATGGACCCCGACAACGAAAAGCTGTCGGTCGTCCGGCACGAGATCGAGGCGGCTGCGGGACGAACGGCGTTCGAACTGGAACTGCCGCTGCAAACGGGCAAAGCCGGCCATCATACGATCCTGTACACGCTTTACGCCGCACCGGACGGCGTCGAGCCGATCCTGCTGTCGGCTTCGGTGCAAGGCTTCGACGTGGCCGGGCCGGTGCTGCTGGCGCTCAATACGGACAGCCGGTTGTACCGTCCCGGACAGCCGGTTCGCGTTACGGTTACCGCCCGCGGCAGCGGTACGGTACCTCTGCGACTCGCGTGGGATAGCGGCGAAACGGCGCTCGATACGATGATCGTGCTCGACGGGCTGAAGACGATGGAGTTCACCGTGACGGCGCCGGCGCAAGCGGCGGCCTTGGAAGCGGTGCTGCCGGGCGAAACGGTAAGCCGGCTTGCGGCGTATGCGAGGGTGAGGGCGTAAGCCGGGGCGCGCCGCCGGCCGGGCCGCCGCGGCGAATTTGAACGAAGGAGAGAGGCGAATGTTCGAGCAGATCGTGCGCATGTCGAGGAAAGGGCGGCTGTTCATGTACGGCATCGCGGCAATCGCGCTTATCGCCGCCTTGCTGCCGTTCGCCTTCGTTCCGGAAGCGAAATTGCCTTATCCGGCATTGGCCGTTGCCGCCGTCATCGGGCTGTGCGCATTGATCGCTTTGGTGCGCCCGTTTACCGTATTGCGCGTTCGCGTCGACGCGGAGACGCTGACGATCCGACTCGGATGGATGCGAAAGCGGGTCGAGCTGGGGCGGATCGTCAGCTGCCAATCGGCGACGTACGACTGGAGGCATTGGGGCGGCTGGGGGATTCGCACGAAGCCGGGCGCAACGCTGTACAACGTGATCGGCGACGAAGGCGTCGCCGTGCAGTTGAATCTTTCGAACGGCAGCCGCCTGCTGTTTTCGTCGACGGAGCCGGAGGCGGTATGCGCGGCATTGCGGCGGCAGCGGCCCGAAATCGTGCGGAAATAGAAAAGGCATGGCTGGACCCCGATAACGAACAGCATTTGAGGGAAGATTTCCGTTTCGAGGCGGAGCAAATCCGCGAGCTGCGTGCCGAGATGAAGCAAGGCGGCGTAGTCGTTACGGACAATAACTCCATTGAAATGAATCTCGGGGGAGGGACCGTACCGTCCCAGTAAAAAAAGGAGCTTGCAAAGGCGCAAGCTCCTTTTTCGCGATCCCGCTCACATGTCCATCTTACCCATATCGCCATCCGGCATCGCGACCATCATCGCCCCTTTGTCGCTTCCGCCGTCCGCAGGCTCCGGCGACAGCTCGACGGGCGTCCCCAGCTTGGGCGACGCATAGGGGAGGTGCGTCCGGCCCCTGGCGAGAATATGGTTCTCGTTCGAGCCGTTCCACGGCACCCTGGAGCGCGCGTTGCAATAATGAAGCACGTAGGCTCGGCGGAACCGGTCGGCGGTTTCGTTGCGGTACGACCGGTGAAGCAGGTGCGAATGGAAAAACAGGACGTCTCCCGGCTCCAGCACGATCGGCACGGCTTCCCCGTACTTGGCGGCGATCCGCGACAAATTGTTGATCGAATCGTCCATATGGCTCGGGGCGGTTACCGGGACGAGCCCTTGAATATGCCGCTCGTCCGCGTGCACGTACCCTTTCCGCGCCTCCGGCGGCGGATAAATCGGCTCGCAGTGCGATCCCGGGGCGATCCAGAGGCAGCCGTTTCGCTCGTCGGCCCGATCCAGGGCGACCCAGGCGCCGATCAGGCTGTCGGGCTGGGTTTGAATATAGAACGAATCCTGGTGCCAGCCTTGACCGCCTTTCCCCGGCGGGTTGAAAAACAGCATCGACTGCAGCGCGAGAACGTCCGGGCCGATGAGCGCTTCCAGAACGTCGAGCAGCCTCGGATGCAGCAGTCCCCATTCGGCCGTCTCGTTATGCAGGTGGGGCATATGCATCCGGGCGGAGGCAAGACGCTCCGCCTTGTTCGTTCCTTCCATCCAGGCGTGTTCGCGCGACAAATGGTCCAGCTCCGTCACCCGGCCGTAAAATATATCGTCCGTCCAGCTTTGCAGCCGCGATACGTCGTCGGCCTCCAGCAGCCCCTTCACGATCAAATACCCGTCTTTGTGATACGCCGCATACTGCTCGATCGATACCGGATACCGTTTGCGCCCGCTTGCGACCGTTTCGTTCATCCTCAGCCTCTCCTTTCGTATGGACACCTTTATTGTCGCGGATGAAGGGGAGGCCGGCAATGCACGCAGCCGAATCGATGATGGACGGATGTGATCCGGGAGATTTTCCGGCTGGTGTCAAGCTCCGCCGGAACGGCTCCTAAACGTCCGGCTTCCGTTTTTCCAGAATGAAGAAATGGTTCAACGGGTAAAAGCGGCCCCAGTCGTCCGGGGGAGCCAGCTCGCGCATGCGCGCGTCGCCGTATTTGCGCCGGTATTCGGTGGCGGTCATGCCCATCGTTTTGCGAAACAGCCGGTGAAAATAATATTCGTCGGCGAATCCGACGCCGCGCGCGATTTGCTTGACGCTGTCCGGGCGCTGCAGCAGCAGCTGGGCGGCCAGCTCGATTTTCCGCCTCATGATCCACTGCTTCGGCGGGTGCCCGACATGGTGCTGGAACGTGCGCGTGAAATGCTCGCGGCTCCATCCGGCGTTTCGGGCCAACCGTTCGACCTCGATCGGCTCTTTCGCGTGCGCCTCGATATAGTGGAGCGCGTCGGAAATTTGCGGAGGGAGCGTCTGCTCGTCGAAATCGGCTCCGGCCGGCTCCAGCGCGCTTTCCAGCTCCTCCAGCATATAAAGCAGCAGCTTTTCGGCAAGCGATATCCACCGGGGCGGGCGCTTATGGAACAAGTAAAGCAGCTGCTTCATGAGCTGCGGAACGAGCGAGCGGTCCTCCAGCGGGAATACGCAACATGTTTGTTCCTCGAGCAGACGGTAGTCCATCAGCCCGGATTGACGGCCGATATCGAAATGGACGAACATATGGCGGCAAGGCCGATCGGGATCGAACCGGTATTCGTGCAGCTCGTTCGGCCTGGTGAACAGCACGCAGGGCCGGTCGAGAACGTGCTCGGAGCCGGAAACGGTATAGCCCGATTGCGTGCCGACGGGAAAATAGACGAGCTCGTAGTCGTGCAACCGTCTGGGGGCGATCCGTCTCCCGGCTTTCACGGTGACGTCGCCCGCATGGTGAAATCGGATCGCGCGATCGTCCATGATCGGCTCCGCCTCCTAGTTCGAATCATCGTACTTTATATTATACTTCAACATTCGATAAGCCGTAGCGCGACCGAGCGCTCGTCTCGACGCATCGTTCATTGACGTCCTGGAATCGGTGCAGCTTTTCGTTTGGACACCAGCATCACAACACACAGCAGAACGGGGATGGCGATTTGGAAGACGGTAAACCATTTCAGGCTTGCCGTAAATCCGAGCGAAACGTGATACGAGAAGTCCGGCAAGAAGAAAGCCCTCCTTGCCGGGGGGCTTTTGCTCATCGCGGCGTACGGACGGTCCCGGCTTCGCGTTCGGCCGGAGGCCGAACCGTCGCGCCTTCGTGGAAGCCGCCCTGGAGCAGCGTATGCTCGTACGGCAGGTGCGGGTTCGCCATCCGCCACAGCATCCGTTCCGCGGCGCGAACGGCGGATTCCCGGATCATCAGGATCGGCCGCGTCAGCTCGGGAACGAAGGCGTTCTCGGCGTGGGCGAGGCTGACGATCGAGATGTCTTCGGGAATCCGTTTCCCGAGCCGGCTGCAAGCGTTGTAAATCCAGACGAGGTCGTTATGAACCGCGTTCACGATCGCGGTCGGCCGAGCTTGCCGCAGCTTGTCGACGAGCTGATCCAGCCAGCCCTGCTGACCGCCGAGTCCCCCGGTCATATGGTCGTCCGGATCGACGTCCAGTCCGCCTTCCTTCATGGCGGACAGAAACGACTGCCAGCGCAGGATGAATCCGCGGTGAATGTGAATGTTTCCGATGTACATGATGCGGGTATGTCCCTTGGAGATCAAATATTGCACCGATTGGTGGATCGCCGTTCCGACGTCCCAGGCGACGCTGTCCACCTTGGCGGCCGGACCGGGGAAATTGATCAGGACGCGCGGAATCGGGTATCCGAGCAAAAGCGCTTCCTGCGCCTTTCCGATCATCGGCGTAATGAACACGCCGTCGCAATATTCCAGCTGTTGGATGTTCGACCAATGCCGCAGTGTCGAATCGTCTTCGAGCCGGTACGGAATCGTCGCCGTTTCGATCGTATGGCCGTACGCCGACAGCTTTTCCTGCAAGCCGCTCAGGATGAACAGGATCATGTCGGACGTTTCGGTTTTATCGGAGACGACC
The DNA here is from genome assembly GCF_036577625.1 of Paenibacillus sp. GYB003. Lineage (NCBI taxonomy): Bacteria > Bacillati > Bacillota > Bacilli > Caryophanales > Paenibacillaceae > Paenibacillus > Paenibacillus sp. GYB003. The sequence continues at coordinate 28,142 of NZ_JARBDC010000023.1, forward strand.
ATCTTGAACCGCGCCGGTTTTTGGGGATGGAGCGGGATGCGTTCGATCGCGTGGACGCGCTCCTGATCTTTCGTCCGGTAGCCGATTTCCCGCGCCGCTTTATGGACGAGATTGCGGGTTTCCTCGGACATGCCGGGCAATCCGCGCAGCGCCTTCGATACCGTATGGACCGACAGGCCGGAATGCCGGGACAAGTCCTGCAGCGTTACCGATTTCTTTTTCCGCATGCTGGCAGCTCCTTTATCCTTCAACGTTGCAACTTGATTTTAAATAAAATGAAAGTATTCTTCAACTAGAAATGAAGTTTCAATTTGAATAAAATCGGAATTGAAATCGGATACAAACCAAAACGACAGCGAGACGGATGCGGGGAGGAGAACGATGGGAACCATCGATTTTAGCAAAATCAAGTACGATACGGGAGCGGCTTCCGGCCGGGAGGAGCTGGCGATCGATGCCGATTTGTGCGTTTTCGGCGCGACTTCGGCCGGAATCGCCGCGGCCGTCCAGGCTCGCCGCTTGGGGATGAGCGTCGTCGTCGTCGAATTCGGACGCCATTTGGGCGGACTGACGACCGGCGGGCTCGGCGCGACCGATATCGGCAATAAAGCGGCGATAGGGGGGATTGCCCGCGAATTTTACGGCGCGGTCGGGAGCCATTACGGCAGCACCGAGCCGGACGGCACGAAATGGACGTTCGAGCCGAGCGTGGCGAAGCGCATTTACGAAAGCTGGCTGCAGGCGGCGGAGGTGCCCGTTTATTACAATCGGCGGCTACGCCGGGTGGAGAAAAAGGGAGGACGCATTTCGCGCCTGCTGATGGAGGACGGCAGCTCGTTCGGCGCCTCGGTCTTTATCGACGCATCGTACGAAGGGGATTTGATGGCCGGCGCCGGCGTCGAATACCGTGTCGGCCGCGAAGCGAACTCGGAATACAAAGAAACGCTGAACGGCGTCCACTACGGCCATCCGAACCATAATTTCAAGGCATGGGTCGACCCGTTCGTCGTTCCGGGCAAGCCGGACAGCGGCTTGATCGCGGGGGTTGCCGATGCGCCCGTCCTGCGGCAGGGAGACGGCGACGCGAGCGTGCAGGCGTACAATTTCCGCATCTGCCTGACGAACGTGCCGGACAACCGGATTCCGTTTCCGGAGCCGCCGGGCTACGATCCCGAGACATATACGCTGCTTGCCCGTTACATCGAAGCGGGCGTCTGGGACGCGATGCGCCTGCACAAAATGATGCCGAACGGAAAAACCGATCTGAACAATTTCGGAGCGGTGTCGACCGACTGCATCGGAGGCGCCGACAAATGGCCGGAAGGCGACGCGGCCGCCCGGGAGCGGCTGTTTCAGGAGCACCTCCGGTATAACTTGGGGATGCTTTATTTTCTCGGCAACGACGAACGGGTGCCGGAGGCGATCCGCCGGGAAGTCTCGCAGTGGGGGCTTCCGGCCGACGAATACGCGGACAGCGGCCGGTTTACCCCGCAGCTGTACGTTCGCGAAGCGCGGCGCATGGTGTCGGACGTCGTCATGACCGAGCGTCACTGCCGCGGCTACGAAGTCGTCGACGATTCGGTCGGCCTGGCTGCGTATACGATGGATTCCCACAATTGCCGCCGGCTCGTCATCGACGGCAGATGCGTCAACGAAGGGAACGTGGAGGTGGCCGTCGGATCGCCTTATCCGATCTCGTACCGGGCGATCGTGCCGAAGGGGGAGCAGTGCGTCAATTTGCTCGTTCCCGTCTGCTTGTCGGCTTCGCATATCGCCTTCGGCTCGATCCGGATGGAGCCGGTGTTCATGATATTGGGACAATCGGCGGCGTCGGCGGCCGCGCTCGCCCTGGAGACGGGCTGCGCCGTGCAGGACGTAGAGTACGCGAAGCTGCGGAAGCGGCTGCTGGAAGACAGGCAAGTGCTCGATTGGAGCAAATGAATGCAAATGGGGGATTAGAGATGGCAGTTACCGCAAAATGGAGCCGGACGGCTTGCGCGGTCGCGGTCGGCGCGGCGCTTCTGTCCGCCTGCGGGACCCGAACGGGCGGGAACGGCACCGGTACGGGCGACGGCGGCGAGGCCGCAGGCGCATTGTCGAAGCCCGTCACGCTGCATTATTACACGAACGACAATACGAAATGGCTGGAGCTGGAGCAGCAGCTGATCGCGAAAAAATATCCGAACGTGACGCTGAAGGTGACGCTGGAAAAAGATTTGAAGCTGGATCAGCTTGCCGCGGTTGGGGACATTCCGGATTTCATCTCGTTCAGCCTCGGCTCGTTTTGGGATTTGAAAAGCTACGGCCTCGTCTCCGACATGACGCCGCTGATGAACAAATACCGGTTCGACGACAAACGGTTCCTTCCCGGCGTCATGGAAAGCGTTCGCTCTTATTCCGATAAAGGCGAGGTGCTGCTGCTGCCGTTCGAGCTGAACAGCAACGTGCTGTTTTACAACAAGGCGATATTCGACAAATTCGGCGTATCGTATCCGCGCGACGGAATGACGTGGGAGCAGGTGTACGACCTTGCCCGCAAAGTATCGAGAAGCGAAGGCGGCACCGAATACCACGGCTTTTTGTTCCAGCATCAAAATCTCGTTTGGAAAAACCAGCTCGGTTTGCCTTTCGTCGATCCGAAAACGAACAAAGCGGTCATTCAGACGGCCGAATGGAAAAAATGGCTGGACACGATGGGCGGATTTTATTTTATTCCGAACAACGAGTACAAAAACTTGAACTTTTACAAAGATCAAAACGTGGCGATGTGGACCGGCGCCAACATCGTCTCGTCCGTCGTCGAAGCGGCGAAAACGACCGGGCTGAACTGGGACGTCGTCTCGCTGCCCCAATTTTCCGACAACCCGAGCGGCGGGACGCAGATGATCGCGCCGTTCTATACGATTCCGCCCGGCAGCAAGCATAAGGACGAGGCGTTTCGGCTCATTTCGTATTTGCTGTCCGAGGAGGTGCAGGTCGCGAAGGCGAAAGCGGGCAAAGTGCCGATCGTCGTCTCCCAGGCCGCGAACGAAAGCTTCGCCGCCGATTTGCCGGGAGTCGCCGGGAAAAACATGGGCGCGTTTTTGAAGGACAAAATCGGCAAGCCGGCGCCCGTTACGAAATACGACGGCATCGCCAAAGACGTCTTTTACAAAACGGCGCTCGGCAAAGATTTTTACACGCAGACGAAGGACGTCAACACGATCCTTCGCGAGGTCGAGGAAGAAATCAACCGCAAAATCAAGGAATCGCAGCAATAAGACTGGAGCAAATCATCAACAATCCATTCGCGGGCGAACGCGGGCGGCCAATGAAGCAGCGCAATCCGCAACGAAAAAAAAGGCGGCGAAACTATGACGGAATCGATCCTGTTCGCGACGGACCGGTACATGGACAACTTGAGGTCGAACGTGGCGCGCGAATTCGATTATACGCGGGCGCTCGGAACGAGCGGCTGGTCCGAGTGGCAGCGGACGTTTCGCGAGCGGCTGGCGGAACTGACCGGTCTGGCGCATATCCGGAACCATAACGTCCAACTTCCGTTATCCCCGAGAACGGTCGAAGTCGTCCGTTTTCCGGGCTATACGAGAGAGAAGCTATATATCGCCGCGGAGCCCGGCGTCGAGATCCCGTTTTACCTGCTGCTGCCGGACCGGGGAGACAAACCGTTCCCGCTCGTATTGACTCCCCACGGCCACGGGAGACGGGGAAAAGAAACGTACGCGGGCAACTTCGCAGACGAGAAGGAACGGGAGCAAGCGATGGCGGGCGAACGCGATATCGCCGTTCAGGCTGTCCGCAACGGTTACGCCGTCATCGCGATGGACGTGCGCGGCTTTTGGGAAATGTCCAGAGAGGAGGAATTCGCCAAAGCGAAAACGAGCTCCTGCGACGAGCTGCAGAAGCGCGCCTTCATGTACGGGCGCACGCTGATCGGGGAACGCGTGTACGATATGGGCCGGCTGATCGATTATGCCGCCGCGCGCCCCGAAATCGACGCGAGCCGGATCGCGATAACGGGAAATTCGGGAGGCGGCACCGTCTCGTTTTTTACGGCGGCGTTGGACGAACGCGTTTCGGTATGCGTCCCGGGGTCGTACTACAGCACGTTTACCGGGTCCTTGATGCACGTTCCCCACTGCTGGTGCAACTTCATTCCGGGCGTTATGAGGCTGGGGGAGCTGTACGACATTTCGGCGCTCATCGCGCCGCGTCCGGTACTGTTCGTACACGGCGCCCTGGACCGGGATTTTCCGATCGAGCGGACGCGGGAAGCTTTCGCGCATACGCGGCGCATATACGAGACGGTCGACGGCGATCGGACGGACCGGTGCGAGCTGTACGAAGGCAGCGGCGGACACCGGTATTACAAGGAGCGCGTTTGGCCGTTTATCCGGCATCATTTCGGACGATAACCTTCAATTTTCCGGGACGGCGCGACCGCGGGTCAAGTCTATTGTAAGCACTTCCACTTACACGGAAAAAGGAGCGAATGCCACATGTCCGACGTACGCAAAATCAGCAGAAGAAAGCTGTTGGCCGCGTTAGGCGCGTCCGGCGCGGTTGCGGCGATGTACGCCGCTTCGATCGGCAATGCCGACGGAAGGGGCGAATCGGTCGGCCAATCGGTATACGGCAAAGGCGGCAAAGGAGGCAAAGCCGAGCCGCTGCTCGCGAGTCCGAGCTATGCGGCGACGATCGCCGATTTGCGGGCGGAAACGAATCCGGAGGCCGGCGTCGTCTACTATGTGATCGACCCGGGGCAGGAAGGACCGTTTCTGTACGACGCGTCCGATACGACGTCCGCCGACAACACCGGGACGGTGCTCGTGTCCGTCTCCGGCGCGCGGTTCAAACGGATCCGCGAACCGGCTTATGTCGACGTGAAATGGTTCGGGGCGAAAGGCGACGGAGTGGCCGACGATACGGAGGCGATCAACCGCGCGATCGGGGACGGCGGCGTCACCGTATACATTCCGCAAGGGACGTATTTGATCAACGCCGACGCGACGTCGGCCGGACAGCTGAACGCCGGCATCCAGGCGAAAAACGATACGACGATCGTCATCAGTCCGAACGCCGTGTTGAAGGCGAAACCGACCGCTTCGCAGCGGTATACGATCATCAACGTATTCGGCAAATCGAACGTGACGATCGAAGGCGGCGGCCGCATTGTCGGCGACCGGAACGAGCATCTCGGCACGACCGGGGAATGGGGATACGGCATCGCCATCGGCGGATCGGAGCGGGTGCTCGTGCGCGACATCCGCATCAGCGATTGCTGGGGCGACGGAGCGGTTCTCGGCTCGTACCAGGTCAAAACGAACGTCGCCCGCAGCGTGACGTTTCACAACGTTCGCTGCGACAACAACCGCAGGCAAGGAATGAGCATCATCGCGGCGCAAGGCGTTCGGATCGGCGAATGCTACTTCGGCAATACGAACGGAACGGCTCCGCAGGCCGGGATCGATATCGAGCCGGACAGCGGCACCGCCGTCACCGGAGTCGTCATTACCGGCTGCCTGTTCGAAAACAACGCGGGCGGCAACCTGGTGCTGAACGCGATGAACGGTCCGGTTCGGGAAATCGTCGTCGAATCGAGCCGTTTTGTTGGCCCGAACGGCGGCATTTATTCGCAGTCGGCGAGCGACGTCCGGTTCGTCGGCAACTGGATCGACACGCCGGTCCGGGGCATCCATATTTACTTGTGCAGCAACCATGTCGTCGAAGGGAACCGTATCGCGAACAGCGCCGACCGCGGCATCGATATCCGCTTTTCCGATTCCGTCGCCGTGCTGAACAATTACTTGACCAACATCCAATCGAACAGCATGCGTCTCAGCCAGTCGAACCGCTGTACGATCCGGGGCAACGTCATCGAGGATTGCGGCAGAACGGCGAACAGCTGCGACGTGATCGTGACGTCTTCCGCCAGCTTCAATACAATTCAAGACAATACGATCCGCAACCGGCTGAAGCTCGCCGGCAATGCGGTATCGGGCGGCGGCGCTTCGATTGTGCTCGCCGCCGAAGCGTCCGCCGTCAACGACGAGTACACCGGGATGCTGATTACGATTACCGGCGGAACAGGTGTCGGCCAACGGCGCAAAATCGCTTCGTACGACGGCGCGACCAAGACGGCCGTCTGCTCGGCGAACTGGACGATCGCGCCCGACTCGTCGTCGAAGTACGAAATCCGCTACGGCTCGGCGAACGCGATACTCGTCACGTCGCCCGCGGAAACGTACAACGCGATTCACGGCAACGATCTGCTGTTCGGAACGACGCTTCCCGATTCGGACGGAATTGTCGATTCCGGCACGGGCACGTCGATCCAGAACAATATCGCATTTCCGGTCCTGTAACCGCATACTGCAAGCCGGTATCGCGAAAAAGCCGAGCCGTCGTCGACACGACAGGCTTGGCTTTTTTCCGTGCAACGGAGTTTGGCGCGGTGTCTTCCGCCGTTGCTGTTTCCGCTGCGGGACGGAAGTTTAACGCAATCCGCTCGGCTTCGCTCGCTCCGCACGGACTGAACCGCTGCGGGAGCGCATCGACTTTCGGCCTTCTACAAAATGAACGCGAACCAACCGGCTTCGCCCCTCCGCGTTCCGTCCATACCTTGCAAGCAGGGTTGGACGGACGGCAGGAAAGTCTATATGATGAAGGAGGGAAACGATCCGAAAAGGAGTGGGCCGATGAAGGTCAAACGAATCGTCGCCAATATCGGTACGGACCGTATCGAGGCGGCAAAACGGTTTTACGAAGACGCGCTCGGACTCGTGCTGCTGATGGATCACGGATGGATCGCCACCTACGGCTCCGGCGAACGGATGGGCGTCCAGATCAGCTTCGCTTCGCAAGGAGGCTCCGGCACGCCTGTGCCCGACTTGTCGATCGAAGTCGACGATGTGGATGCCGCGCTGGAGAGGATGAAAGCCGCCGGCTTTCCGATCCGGTACGGGCCGGTCGACGAGACTTGGGGCGTGCGGCGCTTTTATGTGCAGGACCCGTTCGGCAAGCTCGTCAACATCGTCGCGCATCGTACGTCCGAATGACCTTTCGCGGGCGTCCCGACGACCCGGCGGGGCAGGCGCTGCCATGGTATAATGGTGCAAAACGAGCAGGTCGTGCGAGCGGAACGCATGCGAGCCCGAACGGCATGCCGGATCGGGCAAGCGGCGGACGTCGGACGTCGGGTAGGAGGGTCGACTTGAAGGATCGAGAGGAACGAGAGGATCGAGAGGACCGGCCGGAGGAACGGAAGGAGCGGGAAGCCGCCGAAGCGGAGCATGAATCGGCGGAAGAGGAGACGGACCTCGAACAGGTCGATGAGGCGGACGAGGAAGAGGACCGGATCTATTTCGAGCGGAAAGCGAGAACGAGACGACGGCTGCGGAAAGCGATCGCCGTTTTCGTCGTCGCGGCTCTGCTCGTCAACGGGCTGGCGTTTTGGCCGACGCTTTACAATTTGCAGGCGATCCGGTTTCTCGCCAAATCGAGGGAGCTTTCCCAAAACGAAGCGGTCGCGGGCTACAAGCAAGCCGTCGTCGTCGTCGGCACGGACGAAGGGAAAGGGACCGGATTTATCGTATCGCCGGACGGCTATATCGTCACGAACCGGCATGTCGTCGAAGGAAAAACGAACGCTTTCGTTCGGCTCGCCGACGGGAAAAATTACGGCGCGAAAGTTATGGCAAGCGAGGCTGCTCTCGATTTGGCCGTCTTGAAAATCGAGGCGGGCGCCCAGCTGCTGGCGCTGCCGCTTGCGCGGACGAACGACTGGCGGGCGGGCGACCCCGTTTACGTTATCGGCAACCCGCTGATGTTCAGCCATATCGCCAACGAAGGGACGATCGCCGGGCAAATTCCGGTGCGGGGCTTGGACGTACCGGCCGTCGCTTTGCAGGCTCCCGTTTACAAAGGCAATAGCGGCAGTCCGGTCATTAACGCCGAAGGCGAGGCGATCGCCGTCGTGTTCGCCACCGCCGAAGTCGAGCTGGACGGAGACCTACGCCATGTCGGTCTGGCCGTACCCGTCGTTCATTTGCTCCCCATCTTGGACAAAATCGGCGGAATCAATATGGCGAAGCAGCGATAGAATTCGCCGAGTCCCGGCATTGAACCTATCGAAGGCAAATAGGGGAGGACCATCGACGGCATTCCGGTAGGAGCACTGCTGAGCCAGTATCGATCCGTCCCAAATCGGACGGAGTGAACCGTGGTTCAGAATCAATATCGGGCATTGCGCGTGCGCCGACCCGATCGGACGGCGGCTCCGGAAAGGGCCGCCGTCCGCCGCATTCGAGCGGCTTGCCGGCATGTCCGCGCAGTAACGGTCGCCGTTACTTTTTGAAGCCTTCGCATAAAAGGGCGATCGCGGCGACGCTTTCCTCCAGCGCCTGCCGCCGGTCCGGCGATTCCGCGATCCACAGAACGGCTTCGTTCATCGCGCCGGACAGCAAATGCGTCAACGCTTCGACGGATACGGGCTTCAAGCAGCCTTGCCTCCGCATCAGCTCCAGCTGCTCCCGAAGCAGACGCATCGCGTTCTGCTCATCCGTCCGCCGCCAGGCGTCCCAGCCGAGCACGGACGGACCGTCCAGCAGCAAAATGCGCCGATTCCGCGGCTCGACCGCGGCCGTCATGAACGCGCGGCAGCCGAGGAGCAATTGCTCCCACGGATCGCCGCTTGACGCCGCTTCCGCCTCGACGCGCTCCGCGATTTCTTGCTGGACGGATTCCAGCACGGCCAGAAACAAGCCTTCCTTGCTCCCGAAATGGTGATACAGCGCTCCCCGGGTCAGCCCGGCCGTTTTGACCATGTCCTCCATCGGCGCCTCGGCATAGCCGTGCTCGGAAAAATGTTCCCTCGCCACTTCCAGCAGCTTTTGCATCGTAGCCTGCTTTTGCTCGGCTTTCGTCCGTTTCATCGTCATGCAGCCCCTATCCGCCTTACGTTCGAGCCTTTCATCCGTTTGCTCCGTCATTCCCGCCATCCGACCATACGTTCTCGACATATTGCTCGCTGAACGATTCGGACGGCGGAATGATCGTAATGACATCGATGAGCGTACCGCCCGGATCCGAAGTAATGAAATGCCGCTGGCCGAACGGCTCGTCGCGGATGTCCAGATGAAGCGGGAGCTTCGCCTGCACGATGAGTCTCTCGTACTCCGCATCGACATTATCGACTTCGAAGTTGACGATGACGCCTTGAACCGGCTTGCGGAACGGCTCCGGAACCGTCGGGTGGGCGGCGTCCATGATGGCGAGCTCGAACGGGCGCGACCCGCAGTCGTTTTTCAAGCTGACGTACCAGTCGGCTTCGAACGCGGGAGCAAAACCGAAATATTGTTTGTAAAACGCGGCGCAGGCGGCAACCTGCTCCGTCAAAAGCACGGGATACGAACTCGTAAGCTTCAAAACGAACTCTCCTTTACGGGAAAATGTGGAATCGGTTCACGATTACATCTTAACATACATACAGAATGTATGTGAAGTGTTTTTTAGTATTAAAGATTTATTTCTGTTCGGATTTCTTCTTGATGCTCTCGTGGCATTCGGATGACTGAACATGTTGACTTTATCGAGCTGCGGGCGAGGGACGGGAGAGTGGGTCTTCTTACAGTTTTGTAAACGGAGAGTGCGCTAAAGGATGCAGCGAGCAGCGCCTTTCGTTATCTGCAACCGGCTTAACCTGATCCTGCCGAGCGGATGGAATCGAATATCGAACGAACGGGAAAACCTCCTGTTCACTCGCTCTCGAATAGGCATCGTTTCGAAATACCGGGATAAGTTCCCGATAAAATGGCGCCGAATCGGCGAAAAGCGCGTTTTGGACGAATGTAGCGGGATGTTTTCCCGTTGTTTTACCCGGAAACGGGAAACGACCGAAAATAACGGGAGCATTTCCATCTCGCTTCCCGCTCCGCTGCCGTTTCGGCATGCAAAAAGGTTCGGTTTGCGCAGAAAAGACCGTCCGTCCCGACCTTCGCATAAGCGTCAAAGCCGGAGCGGGATTCCTGCTGCCGGCGGCAGGACATGGCGATACCGGCTCGGATGACCCGCGCCGGCGGGGAGTTGGAGCGGGGGGGGGGGGGGGGGGGGGGCGAACATGCGGCGGCGGGAGTGGCCTAAGTTCCAAGTATCTAGCGGACATGGCGGCCGCTATCGAGCCTCATTTCGGCCTATTTTTTTGTAACGGACACAGGCGCGGCTATTTGGCGAAAAACCTTCTTTTGGACGGCGGTTCGGAGCAAATGAGCACAGATGGTGTCCGTTACGATTGGAAAACGGCCGATTTTCGCGAAATAAGCGCCGTGGCGTCCGTTACGTTTTCGAAGCCCAGCCGCCGGCGCCATATTGCGCCAAAAGGCCGGCGCGCTCCGAATCGCTCACGATCGGGCAGTAGTAGCATTTCGTCCCGTTTTCCCGTTTGTCATACATGCAGCAGGCCGATCGGATCATAATCGGTTTGTCCGGTTGAAACGGATTGGGCGCGTATCTCGGCGTATGCCGAAACGGATTGCTTCTCCGGTTGAACACGCTTCCGGGCAGGCCTCGCAAAATCGCGAAATCGGCTTCGCAGCGTTCCAGCTCTTCTCCGGCCGGTACCGTCTCGCGGATATAGTCCATGTAAAAAGCCGCGGTGGAGCCGTACTGGTTCCAAATGAGGCCCGACTTCAATCCGGCGGCGGAGGCGGCCGATTCGACGAGCGGGTTCAGCTGTTCCTGAAAATACCGGACCCATGCTTCCTCGACAAAGGCCTCGCGGCGATTTTCCGGCAAATCCGTCCAAGCGGCGTCGCCGAGCTTGAATACGAATTGGCCGCCATAGTCCCGGACTTCCAGTTGAACCGTTAATTGGACCAGCGACAAATCGGGCAGCCGGCCGCAACGGGACATCGCCCAATGGTTTGCGGCGACCAAACCGAACAAGCCGACTCCGAAAAACGAGACGGCCAGCTCCAAGCCGTGCGCCTTCATCATCTCGCCGTACCGGGTCAACAGCCCGAGCATCGGTTCCCGTTCCAGCAAATCGATAGCGCGAACGGAACAATCGGGGTTGTCCGCCCCTTTGGCGGAAATGTGAAACAATTGCTCGATCGGCGTCCCATTCATTTGCATTCCTCCCTGGCTCGTTTGCTTACGCCCTCATTGTACAACATGGATGCAAGTGAGAAGGGAAGGGCGAATCCGCTCTTGACACCCGTGCCAGGAGGCGGTCAAACCTTGGCAATGCACTTTAAACATTTTAGATAAAGTTTGAAACAGTCGGACGCATTTGATATAGTAAAAATCGATTTAACGGAGGGAGCGGACGACATGCGCCATTACAAGCCGATCGAAATCGCCAGACAGCTGCACATCAGCACAAGCGCGCTGCGGCATTACGAGTCGTGGGGAGTCGTTCCGATTCCCGAACGAGGAGCAAACGGTTATCGGCTTTACACCGACGTCCATTTGGCTTACTTTCGCTGTCTTCGCGCCATGTTTCCCGGTTTCGGCGTCTCGGTCACCTGCACGGCGCTTCGCCACGTTCAGAACGGCGATATGGACGCGGCCCTCTGGCTCGTCAACAAAGAGCAAGCCGTTCTTCAACAAGAAAAAACGGCCGCCGACCACACGCTCGAACTGCTTCGCAACCCGGACTTGCCGGTTGCCCCGAGCAAAAAGCAAAAAAACCGGATGACGATCGGCGAAGTCGCCGACATCACCGGCGTGCAAACGTCCGCCATCCGGCATTGGGAAAAGGAAGGGCTGCTGGCGCCGGAGCGCGATCCCGAGAACGGGTACCGGATTTTTACGCCGGTGCACGTGAGACAAATTTTGCTCATCCGCACGCTGCGGAGAACCGTTTATTTTTTGGACCAAATGAAAGAAATTGTGCACGCCGTCGAGCATCACAGCATCGAGAAAGCGAAAAAGGTGGCGGAGGATGCGCTGCTGAGCATCCATCGGCGCAACCGCCGGCAATTTTACGGCGCCTACCAGCTGGTCGAGCTGTGCAAGGTGCTCGGGCTGATGGACGATCCGTCGATATGTTGAATGCAATTGACAATCGGAAGCTGCCGAGTTAAGATGGACAACAATAACGAATCGGAAACAAAGGCGATGAAGAGAAGAGTAGTCCGGAAATGCCGCTCGCAGAGAGCTCCAGGCGGTGGGAATGGAGCAGCGGCGTTCCGAACGAAAAAAGACTCGGAGCCGCGTACGGAATCGGGCCGGTGTGCGCTCCGAGGATGGTGCGACGGGATCTCCCGTTACAGAGATAGGGTATAAGCAGCGACTGCCGTACCCGAAGAGGCGGCCGTGGCGACATGTCCGCGAAACGGAAGGTGGTACCGCGAAGCTTGCAAAGCTCTCGTCCTGAAGATGCGAATCTTGAGGACGGGAGCTTTTTTGCCTTTAATAAACGGGTAACGAAGAAAGGATGATACGGATGCATTGGGCGCAAAACATAGCGAATCGACTGATCCAAAACGATCCGAGCCGGCAGACGTTCGTATGCGCGTCGGGGGTCAGTCCGTCGGGGTCGGTCCATATCGGAAATTTTCGCGAAATCGCGACGACCTATTTCGTGGCCAAAGAGTTGGAGAAAGCCGGCAAACGGGTACGGTTCATTTTTTCGTGGGACGATTTCGACCGGTTCCGCAAAGTTCCGAAACGGATCGATCCCGGCTTCGCAGCCTATATCGGCATGCCTTACTCGGAAGTTCCGTGCCCGTTCGGCTGCCACCGTTCCTACGCAGAGCATTTCGAGAAGGAATTCGAACAGGCTTTGGCGGCATTCCGGATGAAGCCCGAGTTTATTTACCAGAGCCGGGAATACGCATCGAAGCGGTACAACCCGTCCATCGTTCATGCGCTGAAAAAAAGAAAAGAGATTTACGACATCCTGATGGATTTTAAGACGGGGGAAGCAAGCGAGGAACAGAGAGAGTCGTTTTTTCCCGTACACGTCTACTGCGAAGCATGCGGAAAAGATACGACCGTCGTGCAATCGTTCGACGAACGGACGGAGAAGCTGACATACCGCTGCATATGCGGCAATCGGAACGAGCTGCCCGTGCCGGAGGCGACGAACGTGAAGCTGCATTGGAAAATCGATTGGCCGATGCGGTGGTCGATCGAGCAGGTCGCCTTCGAGCCCGGGGGCCGGGACCATTCGTCGGAAACGGGCAGCTACAACGTCTCGAAAGTCATTTCCGAATCGATATTCGGCAATCCGCCGCCTTTTTACGTGCCGTACGAATTTATAACCATGAAAGGCAGCCACGCCAAAATGTCCAGCTCATCCGGCGACAATTATACGCCCGCCGACCTTTTGAACGTGTACGCCCCGGAGCAGCTTTTGTTTATGTTCGCCAAATACCGGCCGGACGCCGCTTTTCATATCGGCATGGATGACGACGTGCTGCGAACGTACGCGGAATACGATAGGGTGCGGGACGCCGCCGCGTCGGAAAGCTGGAGCGACGAGATCAAGGAAGCGCTGGAGCTGTCCCGGGTGACGGATACGCAGGAGAAGACTCCGAGATTCGGTCTGGTCGCGAGTTTGCTGCCGCTCGTGAACTTCGACGGAACGCTGCTGCGGGACGTATTGTCGCGCATGGGCGAAACGTACGATCCGGACCGGCTGGAGACGGTCGCGAGACGCGCGGAGCATTGGATCAGGCATTGGAATCCCGAAAAGCAAATAACCGTGAATGCGAACCCGAATGCCGCCTATTACGGGACGTTGTCACGGACCGAGCGCGAATGGGTGAAGGCGTTTCGCGATTTGCTCGAGACGGGGACGATCGACGAGGAACGGCTGATGAGCGACATATACGCGATCTGCCGGGACGAGGACAAAAAAACGATGAGAAATAATCAAAAGAGGCTGTTCCGCATCGTATACCGGCTTGTACTGAGCAGGGACGAAGGTCCGCGCATTCCGCTGCTCGTTCAAGGAGTCGGCCCGAAAAAGCTGCAGACCTTGTTGGATTTCCGATCGTAGTTTCGGCGGCGCGAATCGTTATAACGAATTGTTCGCTGGGGGAGCCCGCTTCCGATTTGATATGCTGGCATAAAGGAGAGGGTTCCATGGAGATCGCGATTCGCGTAAATGATATCGAATTCCGGCTCGTTCAAGGCACGAAAGACGACAAGCCGGTCTTTCGCCATTTGATGCAGCTGTACAAGCACGACGAGAGCGAGCATAACGGCATCGCTCCCGATTCGCACGGACTGTTCGATTACGATTATTTGGACCATTACTGGACGAAGCACGGGATCGAACAAGAAGGCAGATTGGCGTTCGTCGTCAAAGCCGCCGGCGAGATCGCCGGGTTCGCCATGGTGACCAATTACTCGTCGTTCCTCGAACGCGGCGATCATACCCGCTCGCTCGCGGAATTTTTCATCATGCGCAAATGGCGTCGGCGCGGGATCGGCAAAGCCGTCGCTCACGCGCTGTTTCGCCACTTCCCGGCACATTGGGAAGTGAAGCAGGAGCGGACGAATACGGCGGCGCAGCGATTTTGGCAAAACGCGATAAGCGAATATACAAACGGTAGCTTCAAGCATATCGAGTCGACCCCGCCCGGCCATGACGGATACATCCATTTGTTCCAGTCTCGATCTTGACCTAGAAGCGCATATCGGTTAAAAAAACGGCAGCTCCCGGTATTCGCTCGTTTCGATCACATAGGTCCGCTCGTCGATCGGACGGCCGTTTGCCGGAACGCCGCTCGAGGCCAGCGGCTCGTAATGGCGGGCTTCGAACCGGTACGGCGGCTGAAAACGGACGAACGGCGGAATGTCTCCGATTCGCCGGGCCGCCTTCGCCGCGGCAAGACGTATGGCCGCGCAGGCGTCGGCCGAGGACAGATGGTCGGCCGCTTCGATGCCTTTGCCGCGCTTCGTGACCGCCGTTTCGATCGCCGGTACGAACAGCTGCGCTTCGAGAGCGGCTTTGTCGTCCCCGGCCAAAAAAACGGCCGGCACGCCGTGCATGCCCGCCCATTGGGCAAACGCGGCGAATTCGCCGATGAAGACGCCGTTCAGCCGGTAATACTGCACGCGCAGCGACGAATACGTATGGCAGAGCGGCGCGTCGATCGTTCCCGCCATCGCGTGCTGCCCGACGAAGAACAGCCCCGCATACGAAGGCAGCGTCTCGTGCCGAAAATCGCGGTAGCGGACGTAATCGCCGTAAGCCAAATCGTCCGGAAGCAGTCCGCCGGTGCCGTGGCCGTCGATGACCGTCACCTTCGCCGAACCGTCCGCTTCGCGAATCCCTTCGATGCACGCGTTCGTTTCCCGCGCCAGCTGCTTCATCGCTTCGCCTTTATCGGCCATGTCGTACGTTCTCGTCTGCCGGAAGCGGTCGACGCCGGCGACCCCCTCCAGATCGGTCATGATCAAATAGTTCATGCGGATCGTCTCCTTTTCGTTTCCGTTCGTTTACGGATGCTCCCAATCATTTTATAATAGGCTGGGCGAACGGACGCGACAAAACCGAACGGCCGTATGCCAATTCGGAAAAGGAGGACGGTTTATGCGCGGCATGCCGCAGTTTCAGCAGTATCCGATGAACAAGCCGATCCCGGCCGGGGAACCGCCGCTGTACGTCGGGATTCACGGCGGCGGCGGAAACGTGCAGTCGCACTATCATCCGTTTGCCGAGCTGACGTATGTCCGAAGCGGCGGCGGCTATAAAACGGTAAACGGCGTCACGCACCGGATGAAGCCGGGAACGGCATGCTTCTATCTCCCGAACCATGTGCACGAAAGCGCCCACGATCCGGAGCGGCCGCCGCAGGTGTATTGCTGCATGTTCGATCTCGAGCTGATCGACCGGGCCGCTCTCGATTCCGCCTGCCTCGAGCTGCTGTCGCGGATCGGCGGTTCGCTCCCCTCCTATGTATATATGGAGGGAGAGGAGGCCGACCGGTTCGAAAGCGCGCTCGCCCGGCTCCGCGACGAGTACGGCCGGCGTCCCGAGACGCTCGGACGAAACGGGCTGCTGCGCAGCCTGCTGACCGAAGCGCTGCTGTTATTTTTGCGCGAAATGGCGGCCGCCGAACGGGCGTCCGACCGGCACGGTTCGCCGGATGCGGCAGCCGCGGCGTTTTGGCCGGCGCTTCGCTACGTGCACGTCCATTTCGCGGAGCCGCTTTCGCTCGGTCTCGTCGCGGCGGCCGCCGGCGTCAGCGAGCCAGTCGTCAGCCGCATGTTCCGGGAGCATACGGGAACCAGCTTTTTGCCGTATTTGCATCGTTTGCGCGTGGAAAGCGCCGCCCATATGCTCGCTTCGACCGACAGGCCGGTGTCGGACGTTGCGCTCGCCGCCGGCTTCGAATCGTTCCGCTCGTTTTCCCGCGTATTCGGCCGCATGAAGGGGATGACGCCGTCCGCTTACCGCAGCGAGCATCGAAAAGCAATTCCCGACGGTTCGATATGAAAAGAGCTTCGTGCGTGCACGTACCGGTACGCGCGGGGCTCTCTTTTTCGATATTACCGAGCCTTTCGATTCCGCGTCGGCGTATCCTTATAGCTGCCGGGCCATTTGAACAAAACGAACGGGAAAACCTCCAGCAGACTCGCTTTCGGGTATTCTTCGTATCGAAATACCGGTAAAAGCTCCGGTTAGAAATGGCGCTGTATCGGCGAAACGCATGGTATGGACGAATGTAGCGGGATAGTTTCCCGTTGTTTTGCCGGGAAACGGGAAACGACCGAAAATAGCGGGAGCATTTCCATCTCGCTTCCCGATCCGCTGCCGCTCGGCGTCCAATAAGGATCGGTTTGCGCGGAAAAGAACGTCCGTACAGAAAGACAGACGTTCTTTTTTTATTTGACGAAAAGCGGATGCTGTATTATTATTTATTCGTAATAATTACAATCGTAATAATTACTAATAAGAATGGGGAGGAAGCTTCATGCAGTCGCTTAAACGCGCATTTCAATGGATCGCCGGAGGCGTCCTGCTGGCGGTTATGTCGGGCTGCGGCGCCGCGGACGTCTCGAAGGGCGAGCCGCCATCGACGACCGCGGAGCCGAGGCAGGCGTCGTCGCCGTCCGGCCCGGCGTCGGAGCAGGCGAAGCCGTTTCTGACATTTCAAGACGACGCGGGCCGAACGGTAACGGTTCCATCGAAGCCGCAGCGAATCGTCGCGCTGTCTCCGCAGCTGCTCGACCTGCTTTACGAAGTGGACGGCCGGGCGATCGCACGAACGACCTCGCCGGGGACGGCCGTGCCCGATAAAGCGAAAGACGTCGAAGCGATCGGCGGCATTACGTCGGTCCATACGGAGAAGCTGCTCGCCTTGAAGCCGGACCTCGTCGTCGGCTCTCCGTCGTTTCACAAAAACTTGGCCGAGCTGATGGACCGAAGCGGCATCCCGTTTGCGATGCTCGGTCTCGGTACATACGAAGATTTGCGGCAAAAGGCGGCGTTGTTCGGCAAGCTCGCCGATTCGGAAAGCAAGGCGGCCGAAAGGCTGGCGAAGCTGGAGCGGGACATTGCGGACATTACCGCCAAAGTGCCGGACAAAACGCCTTCGTTCGTCATGCTGAACGTAACGCCGACCAGCATCTCGGTACAGCGGGCGAATACGGTCGGACTGGAAGCGGCCGGCATGCTTCGCATGCGCAATGCGGCGGAGACGCTCGAGCCAACGCAAAACAGCCCGACTACGGCGCCCTTCAGCATGGAAAAGCTGGTCCAGCTAAACCCGGACTACGTCTTTATCCTGATTCACGGAGCCCGCGCGGACGGCGAGAACAAAATCGAAGCCGATCTCGCGGCGCAGCCCGCTTGGGCGTCGCTTCGCGCCGTTAAAGAGAAGCGGATGGCGGTGCTGCCGTCGGACCTGCTGCTGTCGAATCCCGGCTTTCGCCTGAACGAATCGGTCGCCTACTTGGCGAAGCTCGTCTACCCGGAGATTTACGGCAATGGCGGCTGATACGGCGCAAGCGAATGCGAAAGCGAAAGCGGAAACGGAACGGGATCGAACATCCGGCGTCCGAAGCGCTGTCGTCCTCGCGGCGATGCTGGCCGCCGCTTTCTTGGCGGTCGCGTTCAGCATCGGCTCCGGCGCCGTATCGATATCGCTCGCGGATATTTGGAGCTATTTGTTTCGCGGCCACGACGGACCGATGAAGGAGATCGTTTGGAACATCCGGCTTCCGCGCACGCTCGTCGCCGCGCTCGTCGGGGCGAATTTGGCGCTGTCCGGCGCGCTGCTGCAAGGGGTCATGCGCAATCCGCTCGCCGATCCGCACATTATCGGCGTCTCGTCGGGGGCGGGCCTGTTCGGCATCGTCGTCTTGATCCTGTTCCCGCATATGTCCGGCTTGCTTACGCCGGCCGCCTTCATCGGCGCTACCGGCGCGGCGGCCGTCATTTATATGCTCGCCTGGAAGCGTGGCGTCCAGCCGGTACGGATCATATTGGCCGGGGTCGCCGTTTCCGCCTTTCTCGGCTCGGGCATTTCGGCGCTGCTTACGTTTTACAGCGACCGGGTCAGCGGCGCGCTCGTCTTTCTCGTCGGGGGGCTGGCGGCGAAAAGCTGGCCGCAGCTGTACACGATGCTGCCGTACTCGGCGGCGGGCATCGCGCTGGCCGTTGCCGGGGCGACGCACATGAACGTACTTTCGCTCGGCGACGGCAGCGCCAAAGGGCTCGGACTGCGGGTCGAAGCGACCCGGTTCGTCATGACGGCGGTCGCCACGCTGCTTGCCGCCAGCGCGGTCAGCATCGTCGGGCTGCTCGGCTTCGTCGGGCTGATCGTCCCGCATACGGTCCGGCTGCTGATCGGCGGCGATTACCGCTTTTTGCTGCCGGCTTCGGCGCTGTTCGGCGCGGCCGTCGTCGCGTTTTGCGATACGCTGGCGCGGCTCGCGTTCGCGCCGATCGAGCTGCCGGTCGGCATTATGATGGGCATGCTCGGGGCGCCCTTTTTCCTATATTTGCTCAGGAGGGAATCGGCATGACGGCACTGCAGGCGGAAGACGTGACGTTGCGGTACGACGGACGTCCGGTTATCGAGCGGCTGAACTGGCATGCCGAATCGGGACGCATTCATACGATCGTCGGCCCGAACGGCTGCGGTAAAAGCACGCTGCTCCGGGCGGTCGCCGGACAGCTGAAGCCGCGGAGCGGCGGCATCCTGCTGGACGGAAAACGGCTGAGCGGCTTCGCGCCGCGCCGATTGGCGCGGGAGCTGGCGATGCTCGCGCAAAGTCCGGACCGGCTGCCGGACATGACCGTTCGCATGCTGGTCGGCTTCGGCCGATTTCCGCACAAGCCGATTTGGGGGGCGAGCCGGCCGGAGGACGAGGAAATCGTCGATCGGGCGATGGAGCAAACCGGCACGAGGCGCTTCGCCGGACGGAAGCTGGCCGCATTGTCGGGCGGCGAACGCCAGCGGGTATGGATCGCGATGGCGCTGGCCCAGCAACCGCGCGTGCTGCTGCTCGACGAGCCGACGACGTATTTGGACGTCAGCCACCAGCTGGAAATTATGGAGCTGATCGCCCGCATCAACCGGTCGAACGGGGTGACGATCGTCATGGTGCTGCACGATATGAACCACGCTTCCGCCTATTCGGACGAAATCGCGGTCATGAGAAGCGGCGCTTTGTACGCATGCGGCCGGCCGGAGGAGACGATCACCGAAGCGACGCTCGCCGACGTTTTCGGGGTGAGGGCGACCATCGGCCGCCATCCGCTGAACGGACGCCCGTATTGTCTCGTTACGGGGCTGCTCAATCCATCGGACAGGGGAGAGGAACGATGACGGTTATTCAACGCCCGTTTCCGTTTACGGCGATTGTCGGGCAGGAAACGATGAAAAAGGGGCTGCTGCTCCATTTGGTCGACCCGAGACTGGGAGGCGTGCTGATCCGCGGCGAAAAAGGGACGGCGAAGTCGACGGCGGTGCGGGCGCTGGCCGATCTGATGCCGGGTCTTCGCGTCGTCGATTTGCCGGTCAGCGCGACGGAGGACCGGGTCGTCGGGTCGCTGGACATCGAGCACGCCATCCGTCACGGCGAAGTGCGCTTCGAGCCCGGGCTGCTGGCCGCGGCCCATGGACACATTTTGTATGTGGACGAGATCAACCTGCTCGAAGACGCGATCGTCGACGCGCTGCTCGACGCCGCCGCGATGGGAGTCAACACGGTCGAACGCGAAGGCGTGTCGCATTCGCATCCGGCCCGGTTCGCGCTCATCGGCACGATGAATCCGGAGGAAGGGGAGCTGCGTCCGCAGCTGCTCGACCGGTTCGCGATATCCGTCGACGTATGCGGGGAACGCGACGTGGCGAGCCGGATGGAAGTCGTGCGCCGGCGGCTCGCCTTCGACTCCGACGCGGACGCCTTCCGGCGGGTATACGAGAGGCGGCAGGCGGAGCTGCTCGAGCGGATCCGGCAGGCGCGGACGCTGCTTGCGCAAATCGAGCCGACGGAGGCCATGCTGGAGCAAGCCGCCACGATCGGCATCCGGCTGGAAGTCGACGGCCACCGCGCCGACATTACGCTGATGAAAACGGCGATGGCGCTCGCGGCGTTCGACGGAAGGACGCGCGTTAAGCCGGACGATATGACGGAAGCGGCGCTGCTCGTCATGCCGCACCGGATGCGCAGACGTCCGTTCGAGGACGATGCGGGAGGCGTCGAAGCCGTAAGGCGTCTGCTCGGCGAACTGCCGGCGGAGGGCGTCCATGCGAAGTGACGTCCCGCCGCCTTACCCGTTTTGCGCCGTCGTCGGGCTGGAGGCGGCGAAGAAGGCGCTGCTGCTCCACGCGGTTCAGCCCCGCCTGAACGGCGTGCTGCTATGCGGGGAGGCGGGGACGGCGAAAACGACGCTCGTGCGCGGTCTGGCCGAGCTCGTTCCGCACAGAAGGCTGTTCCGCATCCCGCTGCACGCGACGGAGGACCGTCTGCTTGGCGGATTGGATACCGGCTATGCGGTCCGGCACGGGGAACGGCGACTGTCTCCGGGCTTGCTGGCCGAAGCCGACGGCCATACGGCCGCGCTCGACGATCTGAATCTGATGCCGGAAAGCGTACTGAAGACGATTGCGCATGCGGCGGAAGACGGCTCGTTCGCCGTCGAGCGGGAAGGATTGTCCGGGCGTCGGCAGTCCCGGTTTCTTCTGTACGGGACGATGAATCCGCTGGAAGGGATGCCGGCCGGCGCCATTCTGGACCGTTTCGGGCTGTTCGTCCGCGTCGAGGCGGCGAAGGACGCGCGCGACCGGGCGGAAATCGTGCGCCGGCGGCTTGCGTTCGAGCGCGATCCCGACGCCTTCCGCCGCGAGTACGATACGGCGACCGCGGAGCTGCGGGAGAGGGTCGAGCAAGCCAGCCGGCTGCTGCCGGCCGTTCGCGCGAGCGAGAGCGCGGTCCGGCTGTGCGGCGAAATCGCCCGCGAGGCCGGCTGCCCCGGGCACCGGGCGGAGCTCGGGCTGCTGCGCGCGGCGCTGGCGATCGCCGCCTGGGAAGGCGGGGCCGAGGCGCTGCCGGAGCATGTGCAGGAGGCGGCCGGCTACGTGCTGCCGCACCGG
>NZ_JARBDC010000024.1:0-2813 GCF_036577625.1 Paenibacillus sp. GYB003
ATCGGCGCGGCGCCGTCGGCGGCCGGCAGGGCCGCGGCCGGGGCGGCACAGCGCCCCGCCGCTGCAGGAGGCGGAGCCGCGACGGCGTACGAGACCGGTGACAAGGTGAGCCACGGCAAGTGGGGAACCGGCGTCGTCGTTGCCGTCAAGGGCTCGGGCGACGATACGGAGCTGCAGATCGCGTTTCCCGCTCCGGTCGGCGTGAAGCGGCTATTGGCCAAGTTTGCGCCGATCGTGAAGCAGTAATCGACGCTCGGCGAATGGGAACAAACTTTCGGTTCCCATATTTTCCAGGTCATAGGGTCATGCTATAATGGGGGAGTACACAACTGAATCGGCTTGCAAGGACGGTCGGCAGCCGTCCTTTGGAAGGTCAACTTGCGATGCATTCCATGTTCGAATCCGTCAATGAGAGGATGAAGTCAAGCCGTGGCCAACGCGATGGACGCAATGAAAAGCTTGATCGAGGAAATCGAAAAGCACAATTATCATTATTATACGCTGGACGAGCCGACGATCAGCGACAAGGAATACGACGAGCTGTACGACAAGCTCGTGGCGCTCGAGCGCGAAACCGGCGTCACGCTGCCGAACTCGCCGACATTGCGCGTCGGGGGCGAGCTGCTGGAAGGATTTCAGCCGCATCGACACAAAGCCCGGCTGTGGAGTCTCGACAAAGCGCAGGATCAGGAAGACTTGATGCTGTGGCATGCCCGTGTGCTGAAGCTTATAAACGATTACAACAGCCGCAACCCGGACGAGCCTTTGCCGCCGCC
Organism: Paenibacillus sp. GYB003; assembly: GCF_036577625.1. NCBI lineage: Bacteria > Bacillati > Bacillota > Bacilli > Caryophanales > Paenibacillaceae > Paenibacillus > Paenibacillus sp. GYB003. Next base: position 777 of record NZ_JARBDC010000024.1, read on the forward strand.
GACTTTCGTCGTGGAGCTGAAGTTCGACGGACTTTCCCTCAATTTGACCTATGACGGCGGACAGCTGGTGCAAGCGGCCACGCGGGGAAACGGCGAAGTAGGCGAGGGCATCCTGGCGCAGGTGAAGACGATCCGATCCATCCCGCTTACGATTCCGTACCGGGACGGCGTGATCGAGGTGCAGGGGGAAGGAATGATGTTCCTCTCCGTCTTCGACGAATATAACAAGACGGCGGCCGAAGTGCTGAAAAATCCGCGCAATGCGGCGGCCGGGGCGCTCCGGAACTTGAACCCGAAGACGACGGCCGAGCGGAAGCTGAGCGCCTTTATTTATAATGTAGGCTACTCCGACAATATCCGGTTCCGGGATCATCGCGAGATGGCGCAATTTTTGCGGGATAACCGGTTTAAAGTGAATCCGTATTTGAAATTTTTCGACTCCATCGAGGAAGTGGCGGAAGAGCTTCGCCGGCTCGAAGGCATCCGGCACGAATTCGATTATTTGATCGACGGCGCCGTTATTAAAATCAACGATATACGGACGCGCGAAGTTTTCGGCTATACCGACAAGTTTCCGCGTTGGGCCGTGGCTTACAAATTCGAGGCCGAAGAGGCGACAACGATTCTCCAGTCGGTCTCGTGGGAAGTGGGCCGAACCGGCAAGCTGACGCCGCTCGCGACGTTCGAGCCGGTGGAAATCGGCGGGGCTACGGTCCAGCATGCGACGCTGAACAATATCGGCGACATCGAGCGCAAAAATTTGAAGTTCGCCCTCGGCACAGCCATCTTCGTCAGGCGTTCGAACGAGGTCATTCCGGAAATTTTGGGGAAAGCGACCGACGAACAGGACGGCGGCGAGATCGTATTTCCGACGCATTGCCCGTCCTGCGGGACGGAGCTGGAGATGCGGGGAGCGCACTTGTTTTGCCCGAACCGGCTCGAATGCAGGCCGCAGCTGATCGGACGAATCACGCATTTCGCCTCGCGCGATGCGATGGATATCGAAACGTTCAGCATCAAGACGGCGGAGCAGCTGTACGACGAACTCGGCGTGCGCGACCCGTCCGATTTGTTCTATTTGAAGTTCGACGATCTGATCAAGCTGCAAAGGTTCGGCGAGAAAAAAGCGCAAAAGCTGCTCGAATCGATCGAGGCGTGCAAGACGCGGGATTTGTCTTCGTTTTTGTTCGCTCTCGGCATTCCGAATACGGGGAAAACGACGACCAAGTCGCTGGCCGATCATTACGGCAGCTTGGACAAGCTGTCCGCGGCGACGGCGGAAGAGCTGATCGCCATACCGGATATCGGCGGGATCGTCGCCGAGAGCATCGTCTCGTTTTTCGCCGACCCGGTCATGACGCGCAGCATCGAGCGGATGCTGGCAGCCGGCGTCAGGCCGGCCGCTCAAGAGAAGGCCGAGCCGGCCGATACGGAGCATCCGCTGTACGGCAAAACCGTCGTTTTAACCGGCTCGCTGACGACGATGAGCCGGGACGAAGCATCGAAAAAGCTGGAGGCGCTCGGCGCGAAAGTAACCGGCAGCGTATCCAAAAAGACCGACCTTCTCATCGCGGGGGAAGCGGCCGGCAGCAAGCTCGCGAAGGCGAAGGAGCTGGGCATTCCGGTTATCGAAGGCGAGGAAGAATTGATCAAGCTGCTGCAAAGCTGACGATGAAGAAACGGCCGTCCGATCGCGCTTCGGGCGGCCGTTCCTGTTCTGGAAAAAGAAAATCGAAAAAAGAGTTGCATTTCGGTTTTAAACCTGTTAATATAAGTTCTTGTCACCGCATGATTCGATAAAATAAGCCATCGGAATTGGGGCTTGCGAATCATTCGACAAAAATGACAAAGTTCCTTGAAAACTGAACAAATGAAACGGACCAACAAGTCAGTATTGTAATGAGCAATCAGCTCATCTAATAAGCAACACCTTATTGGAGAGTTTGATCCTGGCTCAGGACGAACGCTGGCGGCGTGCCTAATACATGCAAGTCGAGCGGACCTTTCGGGGTCAGCGGCGGACGGGTGAGTAACACG